>NZ_CP034891.1:321167-642335 GCF_005083565.1 Buchnera aphidicola (Acyrthosiphon lactucae) | reverse complement strand
CTTATTGTATTAATTAACTGTGTATAATTAGTGACTTTCATACGGATAACTTTTTTTATATGCTATTATTTTAAACAAAATTAAATTAAATATTGTGATTATAAAATTTCTTATTGCATTCATCATAAAAAATAAGCATTTATTAATAATCATTAAATATAACTAAATTTTAAATTTAAAAACAAAATCATCTACATTTATAGAGAAAAAAAATGTTTAATATATTAAAAAAAAGTATTATTTTTTTTATTTTATTTCTTCTTTTTATACTTTGTATTTTTTTCTATTGGAAATATCCTTCTGTAATTTATAAAAAAAATTTAGAATCATTAAAATATGCAGAAATCATAAAAAAAATAAATCAAAAAAATACTAAAAATTTTAATGAAGTAGAAAATTTTATTATTCAAAACAATAATATTTATGGAACTTTAGCTGCTTTATCCCTAGCAAAAAAATATGTTCTATATAACAATCTCGACAAAGCATTTATTCAATTAAAAAACAGTTTAAAATATACTCAAGAAGAAAATTTAAAAAATTTTTTAAAGTTAAATATGGCGAAAATACAGATACAAAAAAATAAAAATAACGAAGCTTTAAATATTCTTTTAACTATTAAAAACTACAATTGGAATAATATGATTGAAAACATGAAAGGAGATATATTTATCAATAAAAACAATAAAAAAGAAGCCTTAAAACATTGGGAAAAAAGTTTTTTAATTGAAGATTCTAATGCATCTAAAGAAATTATTAATATGAAAATCAATGAATTAAAAAAATAAATGCAAAATGAAAAATAGATTCATCTAAATAATATAAAATTATAAAAAATAAAAATGGATATTAAAAATGATACCTATTATTGTATTAATCGGCCGTACTAACGTAGGGAAATCTACTTTATTTAATGTTCTAACAAAAACTAGAAATGCACTAGTAGCTAATCATATAGGTATTACTCGAGATAGACAATATGGATACTGTGAATTCAACTTAAATCAAAAAATAATTTTAATTGATACAGCAGGTTTGGATATTAAGCTAAACGAAATAGAAAAAAAAGCATATGAACAAACATTAAAAGCTATAAAAGAATCACACTTAATTTTATTTATAGTAGATGCACATGACGGATTAATGCCACAAGAATATGAAATCGCTCAAAAAATAAGAATATATGAAAAAAAAACCATTCTAGTTATCAATAAAATTGATAGTATTAATCAAAATTATAAAATAAATGAATTTTATTCTTTAGGATTTGAAAAAATACAAAAAATCTCTGCTAGTCATAATCAGGGAATTAATAATCTAATTAATAAATACTTAATACCTTGGATAAATATAAAATTTGAAAAAAACATAATAAATAAATCTTCTCAAGATATAAGACTTAAAAAATCGTCAATAAAAGTAGCTTTTATTGGTCGACCCAATGTCGGTAAATCAACTTTAATAAATGAGATTTTACAAAAAGAAAGAATGATTACGTGTAATATTCCCGGTACAACATTAGATAGCATATCAACACCAATTAAATATAATTATAAACATTACATGTTAGTCGACACTGCAGGAGTATCTAAAAAAAACAAAAAAAATCATGATTTTGAAAAATTTTCAATAATTAAAACATTACAAACCATTGAAAAGTCAAATGTAATATTATTAATAATAGATGCAAGTCTTAAAATATGTCATCAAGATTTATCATTATCTGAATTTATTGTAAATTCTGGAAAAGGAATTGTTATAGTAGTAAATAAATGCGATTTATTAGATTATTTAGAATTAAAAAAAATAAAAAAATTAATTAAATACAAATTAAAATTTGTTCATTTTTCAAGAATACACTTTATATCAGCATTATATAAAAGAGGAATATTTGAATTATTTAAATCCATTAATGAATCTTATCAAGAATCTAAAAGGAAAATTAGCACATCAATGCTTACAAAAAATATGTATATAGCAATTAAAAAACATCAACCACCAATTATAAAGGGACGTCGAATAAAACTAAAATATGCACACTTAGGTAGTTCTAATCCCCCTAAAATTATTATACATGGCAATCAAGTTAAATATTTATCTTCCGCTTATAAACGATATTTGATGAATTTTTTCTATAATATTCTCAAAATAAAAGGCACACCTATTCAAATAGAATTTAAAGATAATACTAATCCTTATATTAAAAAATAGAAATTACTATTCTGTAACATAATTTACACTATATAAAGGAATTTCTACTTCAATATCTACTGTTCCAATAATAGCTTGGCAACTCAAACGACTTTCAGATTCGAGACCCCAAGCTTTATCTAAAATATCATCTTCTTTTTCAGACCATCCTGAAAGAGAAAAAAATCCTTTTCTTATAATACAGTGACAAGTACTGCAAGCACATGATTTTTCACATGCATGTTCTAATTGAATATTATTACGCAGTGCAACAGATAATATCGTTTCACCTTCTATTGCTTTAAATTCACCACCCTGTGGTAATATAATTTTATGAGGTAAAAATAAAACTTTAGGCATTATTATATATTCTCTTTTAAAATATTTTTGATAGAAGAAGATTCAATAGATTTTTTAAGTTGTAGTGAAAAAAAATTTTTACTTACTTCATCTAATTTCTTTAAATTATTTTTCATAGAAAAAAAATCATCTTCTTTAATAGACTTCTGTAATTTTTTTTGTATATATTTTATTTCTTTTAATTCTTCTTCAGTAATTAAATTTTTATATTTTTTCAAGGATGCATTTAAAATTTCTAAAATACGAATAGACTCAATTTTTTTTTCTTCTTTTACTCTAAAATAATAATCATCTTTAGAATGTTTTAAAGAATCTTCTAATATCTTAGGAAGATTCATATTTTTTAATATAACATTATTATCAATTTTAATATTTTTTTCTTTATTACTATATTTTTCTAAAATTTTAACATCAATTAATCCATCTATATTAACTTGAAACGTAACTAAAATTCTAACTAATCCAGCTTTTTGTGGTTTAATATCTCTTAAAATAAAACGAAATAATGAAATACAATTTTTCACTAATTCTCTCTCTCCTTGAACAATATGTATCAGAATAGATGTTTGATTATCTTTATACGTTGTAAATTCTTTTGTTTTTGAAGTAGGAAGTGAAGTATTTCGAGAAATTATTTTTTCAACAAATCCACCCATAACTTCAATACCTAATGAAAGAGGTATTACATCTAATAATACTGTTTTATTTTTTATTTTATTATTACTAAAAAGCATATCAATATGCATAGCTGCACCTATTGCTACTACTTGATCAGGATTAATAGAATTTAATGGAATTTTTTTAAAAAATTTTAAAACTTCTGTATAAACTAATGGAACGCGAGTAGATCCTCCTACCATTATTACTTCTTTAATTGCATCAACAGATAAATTAATTTCTTCAAGAAGATTTGCACAAATTGATAAAGTTTTTTTCACAAAATGAATAATAATTGAGTTAAATTCGTCAAGAGTAATATAACCTTTCCAATCTAAAAAATGAACTTCAACCTGTTTATATTTTGTTAATTTTAATTTTGTTGATTTAGCAATTTGAAGTAAAGATGATTGAAAAAAATTATCACATTTATTTAATAATTTTGATTTCTTATATATATAAGTTGCTAAAGCATAATCAAAATCATCACCACCTAAATTAGAATCTCCGCTAGTAGCTAAAACTTCAAATATTCCTTTATTTAAATTTAATATAGAAACATCAAAGGTACCACCACCTAAATCATATATAATAACAAGACCTTTTTTTTGTTTTTGCAAACCATATGCTATAGCTGCTGCTGTAGGCTCATTTAATAATCTTACTAAATTAATTTCAGCTAACATTGCTGCTTTTTTAGTTGCTTTTTTTTGAATATCATTAAAATATGCTGGAACTGTAATAATACTTGCATCTATTTTTTGATTAAATAAAAAAATAGCCCTTCTTTTTAAACATTTTAATATATCACTAGAAACATCAATAGGAGTAATATGACCGGCATCTGTATGAAAAAAAATACCTTCATTCATATCTTTTTCTATAAAATATGGAAGAATAGGAAATTTATTTTTAATAAAATCAATAGAACGACCTAGTAAACGTTTTACAGAACTAATTGTATTAAAAGGATCGTTAGTAATATTTTCTAAAGCTTTCCAACCTACTGAAACTTTATTTTTTTTATATTGAACAACTGATGGCAATAAATAACGTTTTCTTTTATCTGATAATAAAATTATGTTTTTTTTTCTTACTGTAGCAGCTAAAGAATAAGTAGTACCAAGATCAATACCTAATAACAATTTTTTTTTGTGTTTTTTTTTTAAAAGAATCATATAAAATTATCCTAATTCATCTTTCTTAAATATATGCTATGTTCTTTTTTTAAATTATTTTTTATTTTTTTTAAAAAAAGTAATTCTGAAATAGTTTTAATAACTTGTTCATATTGTTTCTTTTCAAATTCCATTTCAATTTTATTTTTGCAATATATAATTTTTTTTTCTATTTTTTTTATAAGACGATCTAATTTTTTTTCGTCAAAATTATTTTCTTTTAAATTATCTAATTCTTCATATAAAGAAAAATACTTTATTAAAAAATCATTATTTTTTAATAAAAGAGTTTCTTCTTTTATCTTAAAGCCATTTAAAAAAAGAAAATAGATAGCTCTACTTAAAAAATTTTTTAAAGTCTTATATCCTTTATTAATTTGTATTGATTTTTCTAAAATTATTTTTTTTTTAGATTCAGAATCATTGATAAAAAAATCAGGATGAAATTGTAATTGTAATTTATAAAAATTTTTAGAGAGTAACTCTTTGTTAATTTTGAATTTTTTTGGCATATTAAACAATGTAAAATAATTCATACACACCCTATATTATAATTAATAATATGAAATATAAAAACTAGGATGTTGAAAGAAAATATTCTTTCAACATTAAATAATTATTAAATTAATTTAAATTTTTTTTATTTTTATAATCAGCAATTGCTGCTTTGATAGCATCTTCTGCTAAAATAGAACAATGAATTTTTACTGGAGGAAGTTCTAATTCTTCTACTATAGTAGTATTCCTAATTGATTCCGCTTCTATTATAGATTTGCCTTTAACCCATTCAGTAACTAATGAACTTGATGCTATAGCAGAACCACAGCCATATGTTTTAAAACACGCATCTTCAATAATTCCTTTTTCATTAACTTTTATTTGTAATTTCATTACATCACCACAAGCAGGTGCTCCTACTAATCCACTACCGACATTAAGATCAGAACTAGAAAAAGATCCAACATTACGCGGATTTTCATAATGATCCATTACTTTTTTACTATAAGCCATTTTAAATTATCCTATATTAATTATGCTATTTAACTATGTTCCCATTCTATACTATTTAAATCAACTCCTGATTTAAACATTTCCCACAAAGGAGAAAGTTCGCGTAATCTATTAATAGATTTATGAACTAATTTTATTGTATGTATAATTTCTTCTTCTGTAGTAAATCTTCCAATTGAAAAACGAATAGAACTATGAGCTAATTCATCTTTTATTCCTAAAGCTTTTAGAACATAAGAAGGTTCTAAACTAGCCGAAGTGCAAGCAGAACCAGAAGAAACAGCTAAATCTTTAAGAGCCATAATTAATGATTCACCTTCAACATAATTAAAACTTACATTTAATATATGAGGTACACATTGCTGTAAATCACTGTTTAAATATACTTCTTCAATATTTTTAATACCATTCCAGAGAAAATTTCTTAATTTTGTTAAATGAATAAAATCATCATGTATTTTCTTTTTAGCTAACATAAATGATTCACCCATTCCTACAATTTGATGAACTGGAAGTGTACCTGAACGCATACCTCTTTCGTGACCACCACCATGTATTAAAGATGATAATCGAACACGGGGTTTACGACGAACGTAAAGGCCACCAATACCTTTAGGACCATAAACTTTATGCGCAGAAAAAGACATTAAATCTATAGATATTTTTTTTAAATTAATAGGTATTTTACCGACACTTTGAGTTGCATCTACATGAAAAAAAATACCACTATTTCGACAAATTTTTGATATGCTATTAATGTCTTGTATAATACCAATTTCATTATTTACATGCATTATAGAAACTAGTATAGTGTCTTTTTTTATATTTTTTTTTAAATCATTTAAGTCAATAATACCATTATTTTTAGGAGTTAAATAAGTTAATAAAAATCCTTTACTTTCTAGATATCTACAAGTATCTAAAACAGATTTATGTTCTGTTTTACTAGTGATAATATGTTTACCCTTTTTTTGATGAAAAAAAGCTATTCCTTTTATGGCTAAATTGTTAGCTTCAGTAGCACCAGAAGTAAAAACGATTTCACGAGAATCAGCTCCAATTAATTCAGATATTTGATTACGTGCAATATCAATTGCTTCTTCTGCATTCCAACCAAATTTATGAGAACGTGATGCAGAATTTCCAAAAATTCCATTAATTGTTAAATAATTCATCATTTTTTTTGCAACTTCCAATTCTACTGGTGTAGTTGCTGCATAATCTAAATAAATCGGAGTTTTCATAATAAATATTTACCTTTAAATAACGTCCTATAAGATATATTCTATCATTTTAATAAAATTTTAGATCTAAAAATTGCTAAAATTTAATTTTTTAAAATATCAAAAATACATACTAGACTTTTATTTTCATTAAGAATATAATACAATTTAATAATTTATAATTATTAGGGGTGTAGTTCAATTTGGTAGAGCATCGGTCTCCAAAACCGAAAGTTGTAGGTTCAAGTCCTTCCACCCCTGCCAAAATTCACTAATTGAAAATTTTTTAATAAATTAAATCATGTTATTGAGTTTATTAAAAATAAATCAATATCAATATTATATTTAAAATATACATTCCTGTTTTTTCTTAAAAAAATTTCTAAAAAATATATTTTTCAAATAAAAATTTTTTATCATATTAAATATAAAAACCTATTTAAAAGAAGGTTTTTATGAATTAATTTGTGTTAAATAATTTTTATAAAAATTCTTATTTTTGGAGCTGTTTAAAATGGTTAAATATCGTTCTTTTAAAACTACTCAAGGTAGAAACATGTCTGGAGCAAGATCATTATGGCGTGCTACAGGAATGACAGATGAAGATTTTAAAAAACCAATTATTGCAGTAGTCAATTCTTTTTCACAATTTGTACCAGGACATGTTCACTTACATGAAGTTGGAAAAATAATTTCTCAAGAAATTCAAAAATCAGGTGGTGTTGCAAAAGAATTTAACACCATTGCAATAGATGATGGAATAGCAATGGGACATTCTGGTATGTTATATTCTTTGCCATCACGTGAATTAATTGCTGATTCTATAGAGTATGTTATTAATGCACATTGTGCTGATGCAATGATTTGTATTTCAAATTGTGACAAAATAACTCCAGGTATGCTGATGGCATCTTTACGTTTAAATATACCGTCAGTTTTTATATCCGGTGGTCCAATGGAAGCAGGTAAAATAGAAAAAAATAATAAAACAATAAAAATTGATTTAGTTGATGCTATCATTCATGGAGGAAGAACTAATAAATCAGATAATTTTCTTAAAAATATTGAAATTTCATCTTGTCCTACATGTGGTTCTTGTTCAGGTATGTTTACAGCTAATTCTATGAATTGTTTAACGGAAGTGATGGGTTTATCTTTACCTGGAAACGGTACATTATTAGCAACTCATATTGATCGTAAAAATTTATTTATAAAAGCAGCTCAAACTATAGTTAAAATTACAAAAGAATACTATAAAGAAAATAATAAAAATATTTTACCGAGAAATATTGCTAACAAAGAGTCTTTTGAAAACGCAATGATATTGGATATAGCAATGGGAGGATCAACTAACACAATTTTACATTTATTAGCAGCAGCCCAAGAAGGAAAAGTCAATTTTAAAATGTCTGATATTAATGATTTATCTAAAAAAATACCTCATATTTGTAAAGTTTCACCAAGTACTTCACTGTATCATATAGAAGATGTTCATCGCGCAGGTGGTGTTATGGGTATTTTAGGAGAATTAAATCGTTCTCATTTATTACATAAAAAAACAAGAAATATTTTACAACTTAATTTAGAAGAAACATTAAATGAATATGATATTTTTTCCACAAAAAATCTTGATGTAATCAATATGTTTCGAGCAGGACCAGGTGGAATTCGTACAATAAAAGCATATTCTCAAGATTTTAGATGGGACGAATTAGATTATGATCGTAAAAAAGGTTGTATTCGTTCTTGTAAATACGCTTATAATCAAGATGGAGGATTAGCTGTTTTATATGGAAATTTAGCAAAAAATGGTTGTATAATAAAAACTGCTGGAATCGATAAAAAAAACCATATCTTTTCTGGAACTGCTAAAGTATATGAGAGTCAAGAAGAAGCAGTACATGCTATTTTAAATAAAAAAATTCTTTCAGGTGATATTATTGTTATTCGCTATGAAGGTCCTAAGGGAGGACCAGGAATGCAAGAAATGTTATATCCAACTACATATTTAAAATCTATGAATTTAGATAAAACATGTGCGTTAATTACTGATGGTAGATTTTCCGGAGGTACATCAGGAATTTCTATAGGACATATTTCACCTGAAGCTGCAAATAAAGGTTTAATTGCTTTAGTAAAAAATGGTGATGTTATTGATATTAATATTCCTCAAAGAACTATTCATTTAAATATTACAGAAAAAGAACTATCTGACCGTATTTTTCACGAAGAATCAAAAGGATCTCTAGCCTATAAACCTTCTAATCGTAAAAGATATGTTTCTTCTGCTTTAAAAGCGTATGCTTTCTTTTGTACTAGTGCCGATAAAGGAGCAGTTAGAGATGATAAAAAAATATCTAATATTTAAAATAGTACTACAAAAATAAAAAATACATATTCAGAATATAGGAATTTTTATTATGAATTATTTTAACACATTAAATTTTAGTCAAAAAATTAATCAAATAAATAAATGTCGTTTTATGAAGAAAGAAGAATTTAATAAAAAAAATGATTTTTTAAAAAATAAAAATATAGTCATTGTTGGTTGTGGTTCTCAAGGATTAAATCAAGGATTGAATATGAGAGATTCAGGATTAAACATTTCTTATGCATTAAAAAAAAATAGTATTTTAAAAAAAAATCAATCTTGGATCAATGCTACTCAAAATAATTTTAAAGTAGATGATTACGAATCACTAATACCGAATGCCGACTTAGTAATTAATTTAACTCCTGATAAACAACATAGCAATGTAATAAAAAAATTACAAAAATTAATGAAAAAAAATTCTTTTTTAGGATATTCACATGGCTTTAATATTGTAGAATTCGGAGAAAAAATAAGAAAAGATATCACTGTTATTATGGTTGCTCCAAAATGTCCTGGAACAGAAGTTCGTGAAGAATATAAACGAGGTTTTGGAGTCCCTACATTAATTGCTGTTCACCATGAAAATGATATTAATAAAATGGGATTAGAAATAGCAAAAGCATGGGCCTTTTCTATTGGGGGACATCGTGCAGGTGTTCTTGAATCATCATTTATTGCTGAAGTTAAATCAGATTTAATGGGTGAACAAACAATTTTATGTGGAATGCTTCAAACTTCTTCATTATTATGTTATGAAAAATTAATTATAGAAAAATGTAATCCAGCATATGCAGCAAAATTAATACAATATGGATGGGAAACTATTACAGAATCTCTTAAACATGGTGGTATTACTTTAATGATGGATCGATTATCTAATTCATCAAAAATCAGAGCTTATAAACTTTCTGAAAAAATTAAAAAAATATTATCACCACTTTTTCAAAAACATATGGACGATATTATTTCAGGAGAATTTTCTAACGAAATGATAAAAGATTGGGAAAATAACGATAAAAAACTATTAAATTGGCGATATAATACAAAAAATACATCTTTTGAAAAAGCTCCTTATTATGAAGGAAAAATATCAGAACAAGAATATTATGATCATGGTATATTAATGATTGCAATATTAAAATCTGGAATTGAATTATCTTTTGAAAAAATGATTCAAACAGGTATTATAGAAGAATCTGCTTATTACGAATCTTTACATGAACTACCTTTAATTGCTAATACTATTGCAAGAAAAAGACTATATGAAATGAATAAAGTTATTTCAGATACTGCTGAATATGGTAGTTATCTTTTTTCTGAGGTTGCATATCCTATTTTACAAAAATTTATATCAACTCTTGAAAAGAACGATCTTGGTTCTTCATTACCAGATCAATCAATAGATAATATTGAACTGTATAAAATAAATCAAAAAATAAGAAATCATCCGATAGAAATTATTGGACATAAGCTAAGAAGTTATATGAGCAAAATGAAAGCTATCACAGTTGCACAATAAAAATTAGAAAATATAATTTTTATTTATAAATTTAAAAAATAACTCATTAATGAAATTCTAATATTTTATGTCTCTAAATCTTACTCAAAAAAATGCTATTGAATTCACTAATGGTCCCTGTTTAATATTAGCAGGGGCTGGTTCTGGAAAAACAAAAGTTATTATCAATAAAATTATATATTTAATTAACGAATGTGAATATGAACCTCAAAATATTGCAGCAGTCACTTTTACTAACAAAGCTGCTTATGAAATGAGAATTCGTTTATCAAAAAATTTAAATGTCTCAAAAATAAAAAAAATAATTATTTCTACTTTTCATTCGTTAGGTTTAGAAATTATCAAAAAAGAAATTAATTCATTAGAATTAAATGATAATTTTACTTTATTAGATGCAAAAGACCAAATAATTTTATTAAAAAAAATATGTAAAAAAGAAATTAAAAACAATACTCAATCATTAAAAAAATTAAATTTTATGATTTCTTATTGGAAAAATAAATTTCTTACTCCTTTAAAAGTTAAATTATCTGTAAAATCTATTGAAGAAAAAGAGTTTGCATCTATTTATGAAGAATATAATAATTATCTTCATCAAGCTAATATATTAGATTTTGACGATTTAATTTGCATACCAACATTACTATTGAGAGAAAATAAAAAAACTAGAATAAATTGGCAAAAAAAAATTTCTTATTTATTAGTAGATGAATATCAAGATACAAATAATAGTCAGTATGAACTCATTAAAATGCTTACTAGTTCTAATTCTAATTTTACATTAGTTGGAGATGATGACCAATCTATTTATTCATGGAGAGGAGCAAGTTCTCAGAATATTTTTTTATTAAAAAAAGATTTTCCTAGTTTAAAGATTATAACAATGGAACATAATTATCGATCCTCAGGTAGAATATTAAAAGCGGCTAATACTCTTATCTCTAACAATATACATTATTTAGAAAAAAAATTATTCTCTAAACTTAAATATGGAAATTTTATCAACGTTTTAATAGGTAGAAATGAAGAAAATGAAGCTGAAAAAATAGCAAAAAAAATCATTTCTCAAAATGCTAAAAAAAAGACAACATACCAAGATTATGCTATTTTATACCGTGGTAATTATCAATCTCGCATCCTTGAAAAAGTGCTAATGAAAGAGAATATACCATATAATATTTCTGAAAAATCATCATTTTTTTCCCATTCTGAAATTAAAGATTTATTAAGTTATCTTCGTGTTATTATTAATCCAGATGATAATTATGCATTTATGAGAATTATTAATGTTCCTTCTCGTCAGATAGGAAAAATTACATTAAAAAAATTAGAAGAATGGGCAATTAAAAAAAATAAAAGTATTTTTCAAATATGCAATGATGTAGAAATAAAAAAATTTTTAAAAGAGAAAACTATAAATAGAATAAAAAATTTTATTTTTAAAATAGAAAAATTTTCTCAATGGTCTTATTTACGACCAGATAATATTTTAGATGATGTTATTTATGATATTAGGTATGAAACATGGTTATCTAAAGTCTTAAAAGAATCTAATAAAATTAAAAATAGTATAAATAATATTCATACTTTATCAAAATGGTTGAAAAATATGATTAAAGGAGATAATTTTGAAAAACCCATGACTTTATCCCAAATTGTTACAAGAATGACAATTTGTGATATTTCAGAAAATAATATAAGAGAAGAAGAAAAAAATCGAGTACAGTTAATGACTTTACACGCTTCTAAAGGATTAGAATTTTCTTCTGTCTTTATCGTTGGTATGTGTGAAGGAATTTTACCTAATCAGAAAAGTATTAATAATAACAATATAGAAGAAGAAAGGCGATTAACTTACGTTGGAATAACCCGTGCAAAAAAACAGTTATTTTTTACTTACTGTGCTAAACGTATTCAATATGGGCAAATATTAAATATGCTACCTAGTAGATTTTTATTTGAATTACCTCAAGAAGATCTAAAATGGGATAAAAATTTTTTTTTAGATCAATCAATTAAAAAAATAGAAGCAATTAAATTTAAAATATATCATTTAAAAAAAATATTAAAAAAAAATAAAAATGAGAATAATTTTAAATAAAATTTTTTAAATTTAGTTTTAAAAAATTCTTAAAAATGATATTATTATGTTATATACTTTAAAATTATAAAAATTTAAATTTTATTTATTTAAAATTTCTTACGACTGAGTAAATATATCAAAATGAATAAAATAATTGAACTAACCGATCAAAATTTTGAAGAAAAAGTTTTAAAATCAAAAAGTTTTGTTTTAGTTGATTTTTGGGCTCAATGGTGTAATCCTTGTAAAATTTTAGCACCGATTTTAGAAGAAATATCAAAAGAATATTCTGATAAAATTATTATTGGTAAATTAAATATTGAAGAAAACCCGAATACGGCTCCAGTATATTCTATCAGAAGTATTCCCACATTATTATTATTTCAAAATAGTGAAGTTCTTGGTACTAAAGTTGGAGCAGTTTCTAAGTTACAACTTAAAGAATTTTTAGATGAAAATATTAACTCAAATTAATAAAATAGTTAATTAAACACACTAAAAATTTAATTCTATTTAAAATTTATTAGTAAATTTTAAAATTCTGTCATAATTTTATTTCGAGATATACCCCGATTTTACTAAGAACCCACCATTATGAACCTTACCGCACTTAAAAATATGCCAGTTTCTGAATTAATTACTCTTGGTGAAAAAATGGGGTTGGAAAATTTAGCGCGTATGCGTAAACAAGATATTATTTTTGCCATCCTTAAACAACATGCAAAAAGTGGAGAAGATATATTTGGAGACGGTGTTTTAGAAATATTACAAGATGGATTTGGCTTTCTACGTTCTGCAGACAGTTCTTATTTAGCTGGTCCTGATGATATTTATGTTTCACCGAGTCAAATTCGTAGATTTAATCTACGTACAGGTGATACTATTGCTGGAAAAATAAGACCTCCTAAAGAAGGAGAAAGATATTTTGCTTTACTTAAAGTCAATGAAGTAAATTATGATAAACCTGAAAATGCTAGAAGCAAAATATTATTTGAAAATCTAACCCCATTACATGCTAATTCTAGACTACGAATGGAACGTGGAAACGGATCCACTGAAGATTTAACAGCAAGAGTGTTAGATTTAGCATCACCTATTGGACGAGGACAAAGAGGGTTAATTGTAGCTCCTCCAAAAGCTGGAAAAACAATATTACTTCAAAATATAGCACAAAGCATTGCTTATAATCATCCAGATTGTGTTTTAATGGTATTATTAATTGATGAAAGACCAGAAGAAGTAACTGAAATGCAAAGATTAGTCAAAGGAGAGGTAGTTGCATCTACCTTTGATGAACCTGCATCAAGACATGTTCAAGTTGCTGAAATGGTTATTGAAAAAGCAAAAAGATTAGTAGAACATAAAAAAGACGTAATTATTTTACTCGACTCTATTACTCGTTTAGCAAGAGCATATAATACAGTGGTACCAGCATCTGGAAAAGTTTTAACAGGAGGTGTTGATGCTAATGCTTTACATAGACCTAAACGATTTTTTGGTGCTGCACGCAATGTAGAAGAAGGAGGAAGTTTAACAATTATTGCAACTGCATTAGTAGATACTGGTTCTAAAATGGATGAAGTAATTTACGAAGAATTCAAAGGAACAGGTAATATGGAACTTCCATTATCTAGAAAAATTGCAGAAAAACGTGTTTTTCCAGCCATTGATTACAATCGATCAGGAACTAGAAAAGAAGAATTATTAACTTTGCCAGATGAACTTCAAAAAATGTGGATTTTAAGAAAAATTATTCACCCTATGAGTGAAATAGATGCAATGGAATTTTTACTTAATAAACTTTCTATGACTAAAACAAATGATGAATTTTTTGATATGATGAAACGTTCTTAAATTTCAAATATTTTAATATAAAAAAATAAAATATTTCACAATAATAATATTCATTATATAAAAATTTTTCAAAAAAAAAGCTGGACAATCAGGATTATTAATTTTAAAATCTAATTTGTTTTTGTATTAATGCGCTCGTAGCTCATTTGGATAGAGCGCTATCTTCCGAAGGTAGAGGTATCAGGTTCAAATCCTGTCGAGCGCACTTATTATTTCTTATAGAGAAAATTTTTAAATTGGTGGCTATAGCTCAGTTGGTAGAGTTCTGGATTGTGATTCCAGTGGTCATGGGTTCGAACCCCATTAGCCACCCCAAAAAAATATAATAAAAATTTTTTATTAAAAACGGCGAATAGCGCAGCTTGGTAGCGCAACTGGTTTGGGACCAGTAGGTCAGAGGTTCAAATCCTCTTTCGCCGACCAAAAATTAAATTACGCAATTTATTTCCTTAATTATTTTAAGAAAACATTCATTATTAGCATATTTTGAAACTATTACATCTTTCCAACCTAATTTTTTTGCTATTTTTAATAATCTTGTACCAACAACAAAAATTTTACATTTAAATAGCCATTTAATTTGATCAATATTAGTGATTGTATTTTTTAATTGATATAAAGATTCACTATTCGTTACTACTAAAGTATCTATTTTATATAAACGCCATTTTTTTACCTCTACATCAATATCTAAATTTTTAAAAACTCTTTTATAGCATTCAATTAAACAAATTTTAAAACCTTCTTTTTTTAATTTTTTTTCTATTAATTTTCGTCCATTTTCTCCTTGTAACAAGACTAATCTATCATTTTTATCTTCGTTTTTATATAATATTTTTAATAAATTTTCACTGTTTTCTATTTTTGTAGGAAAAATAATTTTTTTTTAATATATTTATAAAGAAAAAAAGCAGTACTTTTTCCAATAGCATAATATTTCGCATCTACAGGCCATTTTAAATTATTATTTATTAAATATAAATTTGTATAATAAATAGATTTTTTAGAAAAAATAAGAATAATTTTTGATCGATACAGTTCGTTAATTTTTTTTGATAAACTTCTTGAACTAAAACTTGGATAAAAATCAAATAAAGAAAAATGCCAAGAAGGTATACCAATTTTATTTAAATCATTTACCAATTCTTCTCCTGTAGGAGAGGGGCGTATTACTAATATATTCATATACAATAATATTGTTTAACATGAAGATTACTGAGAATATTTTTAGCTCCGTTATTAATTAACTCATCAGCAAGTGAGTGTCCCATTTTTTCTCCTGTATTATACCAACCTATTCTTTCTCCTTTTAATATTATTTTTCCATTTGGAGAACCTACTAATCCTCTCAACCAAATTTTATTTTTTTTTAAAATAGCATAGCTTCCAATTGGAATTTGACATCCTGATTCTAATTTTCTACAAAAAGCTCGTTCTGCATTTATTTCAATGAAAGTATTTATATGATTAAGGTGAGATAAAAAAAATAAAACTTTTTTATCATGCAATCTAGATTGAATGCCAATAGCACCTTGACCACATGAAGGCAGAGACAATTCTGCAGGTATAATTTGAGTAATTCTATTTTTTAAACTCAATCGATTTAATCCCTCAGTAGCAAGAATAATGGCATCATATTTACCTTGATCTAATTTAGCTATTCTTGTTTCTATATTGCCTCTTAAAGGAGAAATAATTAAATCTGGTCGATAAGTAATTAATTGACATTGTCTTCTTAAACTAGATGTTCCAACTATAGCACCTTTAGGTAATTGATTTATCGATTGATAATTATTAGATACCAGTGAATCTAATGCATTTCCTCTTTTGCATATACTAACTAAACATAATTCTTTTGTAATATTTACTGGAAGATCTTTCATAGAATGAATTGCAATATCTGCTTTATTTTCAAGTAGAGCACGTTCTAATTCTTTAATAAATAATCCCTTTCCTCCAATTTTTGAAAGAGATTTATTTAAAATATTGTCTCCGTGAGTAACAATAGGTACAAGTTTTATATTTAAATCTGGACATAAAGATAGTATTTTTTTTTGAACATATTTAGTTTGCTCTAAAGCTAGGGGGCTTCTTCTAGTAGCAATTCTCAATGTTTTATTTTGCATATCAGGATTCATATTAATATGGATGAATTTTTTACAATTTTATGAAATACAAAATATTATCATTTTTTTTATATTTATATATAAAATTTTTATATTCAACACATATTGTTTTTTGGACAAAATTGTTCTTTATTAAATTGACTAGAAAATGAATTTTCAAATATTTCCCAAAAATTTTTATTAGTACGATTGCAGATCCATTGATCATTTTTATAATTAAAATGATATCCATTTATTGTTGTTGCTAACCAAATTTGTTTTAATAATTCTTGTTTGTTAATTATGATTACATTTTTATTTTCAAAGGTAATAGTCATAACATAATCTTGAATTTCGTAATCAAAATCAATTTTATCATCATATAAATTTAAATTATCTTCTATTTTCAAAAACAAATCATTTACTAATAGATAAAAATTGTTATTCTCTTTTATATCAGTTGTTTTTTTTTTCATAAAAAATCCTTAATTTAATTTTAATTAAAACAAACTATAAAAAATAAAAAAATAAATTTATGTAATATATATTATCTTATTTTTTAATTGAATCATAATATGATATTAAATTACTAATAGATAATATTATAAAAAAGTAAAAATAATTATTAGAGAAAAAAATGAATCTATACTATAAAAATAAAAAAAAAATAAATTTTTCTAAAATGCATGGATTAGGCAATGATTTTATGGTTATTAATTGTATGAAAGAAAATTTTATTTTATCATCATCTATAATAAAAAAGTTGTCTAATCGATATACTGGAATTGGTTTTGATCAATTATTACTTATAGAAAACTCATATAGTTCTCTATGTGATTTTAATTATCGTATTTTTAATTCTAATGGAAATGAAGTTGAACAATGTGGAAATGGTGCTCGATGTTTTGGTCTTTTCCTATTATTAAAGGGTTTAACTAATAAAAATAAAATTTTAGTTAGTACTAAAAACAGACATTTAATTATTGAATTTCTACCTAACAATATGATTAAAGTTAATATGAATCAACCTGATTTTAAATTTTATAATCTATCTACATTCAAAAATATTTTATATAAAAATTTTTCAATAAAACTTCTAAGTGAAAATTTAATCTGTAGCTTAGTATCTATTGGTAATCCTCATTGTATTATTAAAGTACAATCTATTAAAAATGCTCCTGTTAAAATTATTGGTAAAAATATAGGAAAAAATCCGATATTTCCAAAAGGGATAAATGTAAGTTTTATAGAAATTTTAAATAAAAATAATGTGAAATTAAGAGTATATGAACGTGATGTAGGTGAGACAAAAGCTTGTGGCAGTGCTGCTTGCGCTGCAGTTGCAATGGGTATAGCCCAAAAATTGCTTTCTAATATTGTTGAAGTTGAATTATTAGGTGGAAAACTGATTATAATGTGGAAAGGTTTTGGAACTCCTCTTTATATGATAGGACCTGCAGAACATGTTTATGATGGTTGTATATATATATAAAAATTATTTTTTTACTAACTAAAGAGGCTATATTTTGATTTTATTAAAAAATAAAAACGAATTATTTAAAAAACAGTATATAAAAAAAAATACAAAAAAATTTAATCAAGTTATTTTAGCTCTTTTTTCCGGCGGTTTTGCTACTTTTTCGATTTTATATTGTGTACAATCAATTTTACCGATATTTTCTAAACAATTTTATTTAACTCCGGTAGAAAGTAGTTTATCTCTTTCTGCTGCAACTGTAACAATGGCTTTAGGAATGCTGTTTACTGGACCATTATCTGATATCATTGGTAGAAAATCAATTATGTCTGCTTCTTTATTTATAGCAGCAATATTAACTATTATATGTTCAATAATGACTAATTGGACAAGTATCGTATTACTACGTTCATTAACTGGTCTAGCGTTAAGCGGTGTTGTTGCTGTTGCTATGACATATATTAGTGAAGAAATTCATCCTGATTCTTTATCTCTTTGCATGGGCTTATATATTAGTGGAAATACTATAGGTGGTTTTTCGGGAAGATTTTTAAGTAGTGTTTTAGCAGAAAAATTTTCTTGGAACATTTCACTAATGATAATTGGTTTATTTTCTTTCATATCATCTTGTTTTTTTTTATATTTTTTACCTCCTTCTAGAAATTTTTTGTCTATTTCTATTAATTTTTATAAATTTTTAAATCGTTTTTATTTACAATTAAAAAATCCAGTGTTATTAATTCTGTTTATTATAGGTTTTATACTAATGGGTAGTTTTGTTACTATTTTTAATTATATTGCCTATCGTTTAATGTTAGAACCATTTTTTCTATGTCAATCTAGTATAGGATTAATATCTATTATTTATTTAACTGGAGTATATAGTTCTCCTAAAGCTGGTATATTAATTAATAAATATCATCGAAATAATATTCTTATTGCATCATTATTTTTAATGATAATAGGTGTATTTATCACACAATATAATCAATTATTAATTGTAATTTTAGGTTTAATAATATTTTCTAGTGGTTTTTTTGCATCTCATTCTACTGCTAGCAGTTGGGTTGGTTCATATACTAACTTTGCTAAAATTCAAGCGACTTCTTTGTATCTATTTTTTTATTATTTAGGATCTAGTATATTTGGAACATTTGGTGGTTTTTTTTGGTCTCATATGAAATGGCCCGGAATTTCTATTTTTATTATAACAACTTTATTTTTTGCGGTATTTTTATCTTTTCAACTAAAGAAAAAAAAATTTTAAAATAAAAATTATATTTTACTTTCCTCAGACATAGTTTCTCACAGATAATAAACTTAGTTCAATTCATCAAAACGGCTTAAAGATTATGCTATATTTATTTTCTTATTCTGATTTGAATCATAGTTTATTGGTTTTTTTAGCTTTATTTTTTGTTTTATTTTATGAGGCTATTAATGGTTTTCATGATACAGCAAATGCAGTATCTACTTTAATATATACTAGAGCAATGTCTGCAAATATTTCTGTTATAATGTCTGGAATATTTAATTTTCTAGGTGTTTTATTAGGAGGTTTAACTGTTGCTTATGCAATTGTTCATTTACTACCTAATGATTTATTACTAAATGCTACTTCAAAACATGCTCTTGCTATGGTTTTTTCAATATTATTAGCAGCTATACTTTGGAATTTATCTACATGGTACTTTTGTTTACCTGCATCAAGTTCACATTCTTTAATTGGGGCAATTATCGGAATAGGTTTAACAAATGCAATAATTACAAATTCATCTTTAGTAGATGCGCTTAATATCCCTAAAATGACTAGTGTTTTTTTATCTCTTATTTTTTCTCCTATTATTGGATTAATAGTTGCAGGAAGTTTAATTTTTTTATTACGATATTATTTAAATAATAATAAAATTTTTTATCGTATTCATATGACACCATTAGAACGTGAAAAAATAGATGGTAAAAAAACACCACCATTTTTAATCAGAACAGCATTAGTGCTATCTTCTATTGGTGTTAGTTATGCTCATGGTGCAAATGATGGACAAAAGGGTATTGGCTTAATAATGCTTGTACTTATAGGAATTATGCCTTCTTCTTTTTTAGTAAACTTAAATGCTAATAAATATGAAATAAACAATACAAAAGATACACTAAATAATTTAGAAAAATACTATTTAAAAAATACTATTAATACATCAAATACAAAAAAAAATAAAAATATAATAAACAATTCAACTTTAAACTATCAATTTTATGATGCTATAAAAAATATTCGAAATGCTAAATTATTACTAAAAAACATATCTAACTATAATGTATTAAATATTAAAGAAAGATTTCAATTGCGTCATTTGTTACTATACATTTCTGATCTTATTGATAAAAGAATAAATTCTTCTGATATTGATACTAAAGATAAATATTTTTTAACTAAAAGTAAAAAAATAATACTTCAAACAATCGAATATGCCCCTATGTGGATTATATTAATTGTCGCTTTATCTTTATCAATAGGAACAATGATAGGTTGGAAACGTATAGTTGTTACTATTGGTGAAAAAATAGGGAAAAAAAGAATGACATATGCACAAGCTATGTCAGCACAAATAACAGCTTCTTTTTCTATTGGAATAGCGAGTTATACAGGTATACCAGTTTCTACAACACATATTCTTTCATCTTCTGTAGCAGGTACTATGTTAATTGATGGTGATGGAATTCAAATCAAAACTATCAAAAATATTGCTTTAGCATGGATGTTAACGTTACCTATTTCAATTTTATTGTCTAGTTTTTTATATTGGATTACATTATTTATAATATAAAATATTAATTTTTAATATATTAATAGTATTTATTAATTAACAGGAGTACATATAAAAAATATGTACTCTTGTTATTTTGAAAAAGGTTGATATATATCAAAACGATGGTTTTTTGTCGTAATAATAAAATTTACTTTATCGGTAGATAAAGGTTTAGCATAACAAGGACGTTTTACAATAATTCTTTTTTTTGCTAGTGTTCTAGAAATATTTAATAGTTTTTCAGAATCATGATTCTGTCCGATTAATTTTCTAAAAAATTGCATGTTTTTTTTAGGTAGGGATTTTTTACAACAAGAAGGATACATTGGATCTAAATAAATTACATCTGGTTTTAAAATAGGTATTTCTAACATATTAGAACTATCATTTATTATTAAATGTAGTCTTTTTTTTAACCATTGACCTATTCTTTTATCTTTATATCCTCTTTGTAAACCATCTTTTAATAAAGCAGCAACGATTGGATGACGTTCTATCATCATCACCTGACATCCTAAAAAAGAGAACATAAAAGCATCATTACCCAAACCTGCAGTTGCATCCAGTATAAAAGGAAAATAAGATTTTTTTATTCCTGCAACTTTAGATAAAACTTCATTTTTTTTTCTAAAATGGAAACATCTATAATTGTTCTTTTTCGAAGTAAAATCTACTTTTATAGATTTTTGTTTTATATTTTCACGATTATATAACTCTAATGAATCATTTTTTACTATTAAACCCATAGATGAATTTACATCATGTTCTAATTTCAATGAATTAATTAAACTATATATTCTTTTATTATAAGACTGAAATTCTAAGTGTATTTTCATATTTTCTATCTTTTTTTATTTTTCAAAATTAATAATTGACTTTTAAAAAAAAATAATTAAAATGTAAATTAATAATTTTTTTTATATATTTTAATTTTAACAAAAAAAATCAAAATATTATAAAAAATAATTCATAAAAAAGGAAAATACTATGTTATATAATTTTTTATCTAGTATAGATATAGCAAACAATAAACATTCGAATAAAATAGATATTTATGAAGAGACAATAAAAAAAATATTAAAAATAAAAAAAAATACTAATAAATTTAAAGAATCTAATATTAATAATAAAAGTTCTAAAGAACTAAATTATTTTGAAAATAAAAAAAATATGACAAATTTAGAAAATTCATATGAAAATTCTCTAATTTTATTAAATATCATGCAAAAATATATAGAAAAAAAAATACTTGAAAAATATAATATAGAAAAAAATAATCAAAAAATTATTAAAAATGCTAATAATGAAGTAACTACAAATATACTTATGAAAAAAAAATTCCTGAGCAACCCTCTTTAACATTTCTCGAAAATCAAATAGAATCATCTAATAAAGTAGAATCATCTAATAAAGTAGAATCATCTGATACAGTACTTTTAGATTTTGATATTTTAGAAATAACTGAAAACATTCTTGAAACTATAAAAAATACTGTTGTAACAACTTATGAAACTGTTAAAGAAGAAACAATAAATATTTTTAATGGTACAACATTCAAAAAAATCTTTTTTTCATCAGATGATAAAAACATTAAATCAGATTCAGAATCTGGATCTATCGTTTCTTTATCCGAAGAAATTGAAAAACTTAAAAGAACTATTGAATCATCAAAAGTTTATATTAGAGCTATTATTGAAAAAATTAGATATCAAGGTAAAATAAAAATTATTAATAAATTGAATGGTAACCCACTTCATCCTGAGTATCAAAGTTCATTTCCTGATCTTCTTCATGCAACACCTAAACCTAATAATGAAAATGATTTTTATCCTTTTAAAAGACTGGATGAAAATTTTGATTTAGAAGGAAGAAAAAATATATTAAAAACAGATGAAGATTTTCGAAACAGAATGAATAAAAATATTCAAGAATCTTATTATAATGATTTTATTAACGATAGTGTATGGACAGTTGTAGACCAATTAAATTCATTTCATAACATTAAATTAACAATTCAAAATTTTCAAAAAAACTATGAATCTTTAAAATTGTCCAATAATTTAGACAACAATTTTATGACTGATTCTAATCCATTTATTTTTATTGTAAATGATAATTTAATTCCTATTAATAATAGAGATCAAATGTTAGAAGATTTCAAAAAAATAATACCAAATATTGAATCTCAACAATTAATTTCAACATATGCAAATCAAAAATTTTTATATCAATCTTATTTTCAATTAATTTCTGAACATCCAGAGATTAATCAATATCAAGTAAAACATTCACGTAATATTTATAAAATAAATTTTTTAAATGATGGTTCAATTAAATTAGTTGCTACTAATTTATCTAATTTAGATATAAATAACAATAATGATATTCAGAAATACAATTCTTTTGGAATACGTGCAACTATAGTTCTGCCTCCAAATGATTTACCAATAATGAAATATTCATATTTTTTAAAATAAATAATATTGATTTTTAAAACTAATATTTAATTATTAATTAAATAGCAGGGTATATAATATATCCTGCTATTTTTTAATAAATATACTTTTATTTTAAAAAATTATTGTGTAGTTTTTTCAATAATGCAGAATGTGCTTCTTTAGGAAGATAGGGTTTTATATCGCCTTTATATCTTGCTATTTCTTTAACAAAAGATGAAGATATAAAGGAAACATCTTTAGAAGAAAGTAAGAAAACACTATCTAAATCTGGATAAATTTGTTTATTTATAGCAGCTAATTTTATTTCATAATCAAAATCAAATATTGTTCTAACTCCTCTAATTAAAATATTAGCTTTCTCTTTTTTTGCTAAATTAGCAAGTAAATCATTAAATCCAAGTATTTTTTTTATATTTTTTAAGTGAATTGTAACTGTTCGGGTCAGTTCTATTCGTTCTTTTAAATTAAAAATAGGTTTTTTTTTAAAATTATCAGAAATTGCAATAATTATACTATCAAATATTTTTGTCGCACGTATTATAATATCTAAATGTCCGTATGTAATCGGATCGAAAGTACCTGGATATATTGCAGTTTTATTCATATTTTTTTATTCTATTTATCAGTAATTTTCTAATATTTAATAAATTTTAAAATAAAATTGAAAGAGGGAAAAAATTTGAAAACCTAATGTTCTATTTAAAATTTAATTAAAAGATCAAAAATTTTTCTAATATTCATCTATTTTTCCTAAAAAATTTTCATGAAGTAGAAACACTAATTTTATTATATTCAACAGTTACTGATATAAATTCAATATTATTTAAAAATAATTATTTTCCGTTAAATAATATTGAAAAAATTAAAATTATATTTAATAACTAGTCCAGAATATCATATGAAAAATTTATTAGCATCAGAAAGTGGATCTATATATTAAATTTGTCATAGTTTTAAAAATAAAGCATCAGATTGATATCATAATCCAGAATTTACTATGTTTGCATGGCATCTACCTTTTTGTTTAATAAATAATTTTATTAAAAAATAGATAAATTCTTTTAAATTATATTAAATTTCAATCAATCAGACAAAATTTCTTATCAAGATTTATTTATAAATTTTTTGAAAATAGATCTTTTATCCACTAATTTTTTACAATTAGATTAAATATCTAAAAAATTAAAATTAGATTATTTAAATTATCTTAAAAATAATTTAAATAAGTTTATAAAATTATTATTTACTTTAAAATAGAACCTAAAATCAGAAAGATAAACCTGTATTTTTTGTTATTTTTCTGAAAAACAAACAACTCTTGAGGCTATTAATTAAAAAAATTTTCGTATATTAGAAAAATTTAAAATTTTTTTAAAAGAATAAAACTAGGAATGGTTTTTTATAAAATAAGAGATGCTAATGAATAAAAAATGTTTTTATTAGAGATGATTAAAGAACGTTTTTTTATGAATGTGCTAATGTAAAAATGGATTATTTTTATTAAGTATTTTATCTTATGATTTACCTCCTATTTAGAAGTGATAATAGATTCTAATCCATTAATTATGTTAATTTTAAATAAAAAAGTATTAATTAATTTATTTTTATTCATTATATTGTTCCTAAAATAAAAAAAAAATATTTTACCAATAATTTTCCATGGTAATATTACCTTTTTTTCGACGCAGATGTTTATCCATATTTCTATTATTTTTTAAAAATAAAAAAGTATCTTTTACCATCCAAGGATTTCCGCATAACATAACATGTGAATTTTGAGAATTTATTGAAAGACCGATACTTTTTTCTAATACTTTGCTATGTAATAAAAAAGGTATTCTACCAGTCAAAGAACTTTTATTTTTTTCTCTACTAGTAATAGTTTTAATTATTAACTTTCCATTATATTTTTCATGTAGTTCTTTCATAAGTGGTAAATAAGTTAATTCATTTTGATATCGTACTGCATGAATTAAAACAATATGATTAAATCTATTAACATTTTTAGCTTCTTTTAAAATTGAACAATAAGGACCTATTCCTGTACCTGTAGCAAACATCCATAATGTTTCGCAATCTGGTATTTCATCTATTATAAAAAAACCAAATGATTTTTTTTTAATAAATATTTTATCACCACTTTTAAGATTATATAATAAATTGCTAAGTTGTCCATTTATTACACGAACAATATAAATTTCTAAATTTTTTTCACTAGGAGCATTAACATATGAATATGCTCTTTGAATTTTCTTTCGATTTAAAGTATTACTATTATCGTATAAAGCTAATTTAGTAAATTGTCCCGCATGAAAAGGTTCTATAGAAGCATTTAAAATAAGACTAAATAAATTTTTAGTCCATTTTTTTACTATTAAAACATCTGCATTAATCCATGGATTCATTATTTTTTCTCAATAATTTTAATTAAATCACTGTACTTATTTTTATAAGTACAGTGATTTTTTATTTTTTTATTTTTATTTTTTATCAATTTTTTTAGTATCATCAGAAATATTTATCGCAATTTTTTTAGGTTTTTCTTCTTCTGGAATATTACATTCAAAATGTAATTTTAATAAACCTAAAGATAATTCTGCTTTTTTTACTTTTATTTTATGATCTAAATTAAAATTTAAAGAAAAATTATTAAATATTATACCTTTATGTAACCATTTTTTATGTTCTTGATTGTCATATGTTTTTTTATCTTCTTTTTTTCCTTGAATAGATAATTGATTGTTATGTACAGATATATCTAATTCTTCTTCTTTATATCCAGGAATACTAAGTGTTAATTCATATTCAATATCATTTATTTGACATAGATTATATGTTGGTGTATCAGATATTGGTTTTTCTCCTGTTAGAGTACTAAACATTTTATCGATTTGATTAAATCTATTTGAAAAAATATTATTATCATTAAAATTTGGAATAAATGAAAGAGAACGATAAGACATAGAACACTCCTTCTAAATATTTTTTACTATAAAGTTTTTATAATTTAAATATTAATTTACAAAAAATGAATAAATGTTTTTTTTATAGTAAGGTCTTATTTTATTTTTTCAATGGCCATTTTAAATTAATTTAAATTTCTTTTTAATAATATAAAAAATATTAATCTATTTTATAAGAAACAATAATGGATAAATATTTTAAATATAAATTACAATATAAAACGACTAAGATCTTCATTAGATATTAATTGATCTAAATGCTCTCCTACGTAATTCGAATTAATTTCAATTGTATTACCCTTATTATCGCTAGCATTAAAAGATATATCTTCCATTAATTTTTCTAATATAGTATGCAATCGGCGAGCTCCAATATTCTCCATAGATTCATTAACTTTCCAGGCAGCTTCTGCAATATTACGTATTCCCTCTTTAGTAAAATTGATACAAACACCTTCTGTTTTCATAAGTGCTTTATATTGTGCAGTAATAGATGCTGTAGGTTCTGTTAAGATTTTTTCAAAATCATCAATAGTAAGTGCTTGTAGTTCAACTTTAATTGGAAGACGTCCTTGTAATTCAGGAATTAAATCAGATGGTGTAGATGTTTGAAATGCTCCAGATGCAATAAATAAAATATGATCTGTTTTAACCATGCCATATTTAGTAGAGACAGTACATCCTTCAACTAATGGAAGTAAATCTCTTTGAACACCTTCTCGAGAAATATCTGGACCAGAAGAATCACCTCGTTTACATATTTTATCAATTTCATCAATAAAAACTATACCATGTTGTTCAACTGCATTAATAGCTTCTTTTTTAATTTCTTCTTGATTAATTAATTTAGCTGCTTCTTCTTCTGTTAATAGTATAATAGCATCTTTAATTTTAAGACGTCTGTTGTTTTTTTTATGTCCACTTAAATTTTGAAATAAAGATTGTAATTGACTAGTTAATTCTTCCATACCTGGAGGTGCCATAATTTCAACACCCATAGTAGTTGCTAATACATTAATTTCTATTTCTTTTTCATCTAAAACACCTTCTCGTAATTTTTTTCGAAATATTTGAATAGTTTTGGAAAGACTTTCATTTTTTTCACTTTCTGTCCAATTTTTCTTAGGTCTAGGAACAAGAACATCTAAAATTTTTTCTTCTACTATTTCTTCTACTCGAATTTTATTTTTTTCAATGTTTCTAATTCGGATCATTTTTATCGCAGCATCAGTTAAATCACGAATAATAGAATCTACTTCTTTTCCAACATATCCGACTTCAGTAAATTTAGTTGCTTCTACTTTAATAAAAGGAGAATTTGCTAATTTAGCTAATCGTCTTGCTATTTCTGTTTTTCCTACTCCTGTCGGACCAATCATTAAAATATTTTTAGGTGTAATTTCATGACGAAGTTCACTATTTAACTGCATACGACGCCAACGATTTCTTAATGCAATAGACACAGCTCGTTTTGCTTTTTCTTGACCAATAATAAATTTATCAAGTTCAGAAACAATTTGAGGAGGAGTCATTTCAGACATAGAGATAATCCTTATTTTTCTGAAAATAGTTCTTTTATAGTAAAAGTGTGATTTGTATATATACAAATATTAGCAGCAATATTTAATGATTTTTCTACAATTTGATTTGCATCTAAATCAGTGTTATCTATTAATGCTCGAGCAGAAGATTGAGCATAAGAACCCCCTGATCCTATAGCTATTAAATCATCTTCAGGTTGTATTACATCTCCATTTCCTGTAATTATTAAAGAAGTTTCTTTATCAGCAACTGCTAATAAAGCTTCAAGTTTTCGTAACATTCTATCAGATCGCCAATCTTTTGCTAATTCAATAGCTGCACGTTGTAATTGACCTTGATACATAGCTAATTTTTTTTCAAACATTTCAAATAGAGTAAACGCATCTGCGGTTCCTCCTGCAAAACCAGCAATTACTTTTTCATGATATAAAGATCTAATCTTTTTTACATTACTTTTCATAATTGTGTTACCTAAAGTTGCTTGTCCATCACCTCCAATTACTACTTTATTTTTTAATCTTACGCTCAATATTGTAGTCACAAGAAAAGCCTCTTTAAAATAATATTTTTATTTTTTATGTATTTTTTGTTAGTATGAAAAAATTTTTTTATAAGGTTTAATTAGTTATTTTTTTAAAATATTTTTTTAAATAATTGATTTAGTGTCATGAAACGTTAATAATTATTCGTAATTGATTTTAAAAAATATGTATTTATAAATTTTTTAGTTTTTTAATATATTTCCATTTTTCTTTTGGCTTAGGAGGTAATACCTCATCTTTTTGTGTGTTTTTTATAAAATTTTCATTTTTTATTTGAGGAAATTTTTTTGAATTTATATTCAAATAAACAAAAAAAATAAATATAGATATTAAAGCTAAATATATATATATGAATTTATTTTTTTTATTATTTTTTTTTTTAAAATATATAGAATTGATTTTTTTTTATTATAATACATATATTTTCTGCATATTATTTTTTATAAATAAAATTGATAATTTTTTTAGTATTAATATATTAATACTCGTATAATAGACATAGATGTTTCAAATTAATTTAGGAATTCTTTATATGAAAAAAAAAATTCATCCTTGTTATTCTAAGATAACAGCTACTTGTTCTTGTGGGAACATAATTGAAGTTTTTTCTACTATTAATCATAATTTAAATTTAGATATATGTGCAAAATGTCATCCATTTTATACAGGAAAACAAAGAGTTATTGATACTGGAGGCCGTGTTGAAAGATTTAAAAAGCGTTTTAAATTTACAAAGAAAGAATTAAATTAAAATCATTTTTTGAATTAAAATTTTTAAAATTTAAGCATCTTGAATTATATATTTAGATGCTTAATAAAAATATTTTTAATATGTTAAAAAAATTAAAATGAATTATTAAAATAATGCTTCAGAGCTAAATAAATAGAATTAGCAATTTTATTTTGATAATCAGCAGTTCTTAATTTTTTTTGTTCTGAAAAATTTGTAATAAAACCTGTTTCTATTAATATGGAAGGTGTGTTAATAACACTTAATATACCTAAACTAGCATAATTTGGATATTTTTTATTTAATTTTGTATTTTTTTTAAGTTGTTCTAATATTTTTTTAGATAAATCTAATTCTATTTTTTGAAAATTATTAAATTGTAAATCCAGAATAGTTTTTTTTAAAAAAACATCATTTTTATTTTCATTTAAAATGTGTTCAATTTGTTCAGAAAAAAGAATCGTTGTTTTTTTTTTCAAGTAATTATCAATTTCACGATTTATTCTAGTTTTTGAAATTATCCAAACAGATGCTCCTGATACATATTGTTTTCTAGAAGAATCAGCGTGAATAGATATTAATAAATTTACGTGATTTTTTTTGAGAAATTCTTTTCTTGTTCTTAATGAAATATATGAATCATTATTACGAGTTAGAATTGTATAAAACATACTATCATGATTTAGTAATTTTTTAAGTCGAAGTGCAATTTCAATATTTATTTTTTTTTCTTGTAATCCCTTTATTCCAATTGCTCCGGGATCGTGTCCTCCATGTCCAGCATCTATTACTATTATGATTTTTTTTGATGCATTTATATTTTTATTATTATTTTTGTAATTTTTAGATAGTTCTTTTTTAACTTCATAATTCTTTTTTGTATATTTTATTTTTTTAAAAAAAAATTATCTATTTTTTTGGAATAGTTTCTTTTTAAGGAAATATTATTTTTATTATTAGCTTTAATTTGAAATGTGATTAAAAAGATAAAAAATACTATCCATTTATAAAAAGAGAAAATCATAAATTTTCCTTAATTTTGTATTTTTATATGTTTTATTATCTTTCTTAATTCGTAAAAATAGTTTTTTGAATGTTAAAATCAATGTTTTTTTTTGTAATCATTTAATTATATTAATTAATATGATCAGATGATAAAATTGGAGCGGGAAACGAGACTTGAACTCGTGACCCCAACCTTGGCAAGGTTGTGCTCTACCAACTGAGCTATTCCCGCAATAATATATATGTAAATTTTAATAATTTAGATAAAAATTTATTTTATATATATAAAATAAATTTTTCAAGCTTTCTTTTATAAAAAATTATTTTTTATTTAAATTTTAAAAAATTTTTTTTATAAAAATTTAATTCTCTTACAGATTCACGAATATCTTCTAATGCTTTATGATCATTATTTTTTTTGAATTTATTGAACATTAATGGATGCCAACGGCAAGCTAATTCTTTAAGAGTACTGACATCTATATGTCGATAATGAAAATAATTCTCTAATTTTGGCATATATTGAAATAAAAATCTTCGATCTTGTGCAATGCTATTTCCACAGATTGGAGATGATTGAATAGGCACCCATTTTTTTAAAAAAAGTATAGTTTCAAATTCTGCTTTTTTTTCATTATATGAACTCTTTTCAACACGTTTTATTAGTCCATTTTTTTTATGAACAGTAGTGTTCCACTTATCCATAAGTAAAATTTGTTCTTTTTTTTGGTATATAGGAATTACGGGACCTTCTGCAATTATATTTAAGTTAGTATCTGTAATTAATGTCGCAATTTCAATAATACGATGTATTATAGGATTAAGTCCAGTCATTTCTAAATCTATCCAAATTAAATTTTTTTTGTTAATTTTCATATTTTTATAGATTATTAAATATTCTAAATTTTAATATTAAATTTGATTTTAAATAAGAAAATAATAGAATTATTGAGTTAGAAAATTATTATTTTTATACTAACTTTTTTTAATATAGATTTTAATTATATATCAATATTTTAAATTATAAATATATTATTTTAGAATAATTTAAAATCTTGTTTATATTTTTAAATATAAAAATTACTTATCTAAATATAAAATATGTTTCTACATTTTAAGAGAGATAAATTATTTAATGAAAAATATAAATTTGAATAATACTAAATCTTATAAAGATTTAAAAAATCATTTTCAAAAAATAAAAAACATTCACCTAAAAGATCTTTTTTCATCTGATTCAAATCGGTTTAAAAAATTTTCGATTTTATTTGAAAATGAAATTTTAATTGATTTTTCAAAAAATCGTATTAATGATGATACTTTAATATATTTATTAAAATTAGCTGAAGAAACTGATGTAAGATCTGCAATAAAATTAATGTTTTCTGGTGCTAAAATAAATCAAACAGAAGATCGTTCTGTATTGCATATAGCACTACGTAATAGAACTAATCGTCCTATTATGATAGATAATCGCAATATTATGTTAGAAATTAATACTTTACTAGAAAAGATGAAATATTTTTCAGATATTGTTATTAATGGACAATGGAAAGGTTACACAGGAAAACCTATTTCTGACGTTGTAAATATTGGTATTGGTGGATCTGATTTAGGACCATATATGGTGAATGAAGCATTACGTCCATATAAAAATCATTTAAATATACACTATGTTTCGAATATAGATGGTACTCATTTAACTGAAGTTTTAAAAAAAATAAACCCTGAAAAAACTATTTTTTTAATTGCTTCTAAAACATTTACAACAGATGAAACTATAACTAATGCATATAGTGCAAAAAAATGGTTTATAAATTATTCAAAAAACAAAAATACTTTAGATAAGCACTTTTTTGCTTTATCAGCTAATGTAAAAAATGCTTTAAATTTTGGAATTCATATTAATAATATTTTTAAATTTTGGGATTGGGTAGGTGGACGTTTTTCATTATGGTCTTCAGTAGGATTATCTATCATATTATCTATCGGATTTAATAATTTTGAGAAATTTTTAGATGGCGCTCATACTATGGATAATCACTTTTATAATTCTGATTATAATAAAAATATTCCAATATTATTAGCTTTAATTAGTATTTGGTATGCTAATTTTTTTAATTCTGAAACAGAAGCAATATTTCCATATGATCAATATATGCATCGTTTTTCTGCATATTTTCAACAGTCTAATATGGAATCTAATGGTAAATCAATTAATAGAAATGGTGAGAAAATAGATTATCAAACTGGTCCTATTATATGGGGTGAACCTGGTACTAATGGTCAACATGCATTTTATCAATTAATACATCAAGGAACGAAATTAATTCCCTGTGATTTTATTGCTCCAATTTTTTCACATAATGATTTAGATGATCATCATATTAAACTAGTATCTAATTTTTTTGCTCAAACACAAGCACTAGCTTTTGGTAAATCTAGAGATGTTATTTTAGATGAATTAATATTGTCTAAAAAAAATAAGAATGATATAAATAAAATTTTACCTTTTAAAATATGTGAAGGAAACCAACCTACTAATTCGATTTTAATTCGGAAAATTACTCCTTATAATTTAGGAGCATTAATTTCTTTATATGAACATAAAATTTTTGTTCAAGGTTATATATTAAATATTTTTAGTTTTGATCAATGGGGTGTTGAAATAGGAAAAGAACTATCTCATTATATTTATAATGATATAAAACATAATATCAAAAATAAATATTATGATTCTTCAACTGAAGGTCTTATTAATTTTTATAAATCTTTTATGATTTAAAAATATTTTTTCTAAATTTTTTAAATTTTATCTATATATCAGTTAAGTATTTATTTTAGAGAGTTGAATTAATAATTTAATTATTAATTAATTAATTCAAAATTATTTAAAATACTGGTTTTTTTAAGCAAATGAGTGATGATTATGTTGATATTAATTAAATTAAAAATACAAAATTTTGGTCGATTTTTAAGTAATATGATAATGCCTAATATAAGTATTTTTATTGCATGGGGAATGATGACTGCTTTATTTATGCCATTAGGATGGCAACCTAATAAAATTTTAGAACAATTAATATCACCTATTATTTTTTATCTTTTACCTATTTTAATTGCATATACTGGAGGAAGTTTAATTGCAAATTCTAGAGGAGGATTGATTGGTAGTATAAGTACTATAGGATTGATTACTAGTACTAATATACCAATGTTATTAGGTGCGATGATTGTAGGACCTTTATCTGGATGGATTATAAAATATTTTGATAAAAAAATAGAAAATAGAATAAAAAATGGTTTTGAAATGCTAGTGAATAATTTTTCGCTTGCTATATTTGGGATATTATTAGCAATAATTTCATTTTCTACAATTGGTCCATTTATTCAATGGTTTTCACATGTTTTAGGCGAATTGATAAAAATTATTGTATCTTATAATTTATTGCCTCTTACTTCTATAATTATAGAGCCAGCTAAAATATTTTTTTTAAATAACGTTATTAATCATGGAATTTTTTCTCCTTTAGGTATTCAAGATGTATTAGATAAAAATAGTTCTATATTTTTTTTAATTGAATCTAATCCAGGTCCAGGACTTGGTGTATTAATCGCATGGTTTTTTTTCGGAAAAGGTGAATTATCTAAATCTTCTGGAGCAGCCGCAATAATTGAATTTTTAGGTGGAGTCCATGAGATTTATTTTCCTTACGTTTTAATTAAACCAAAACTAATTATTTCTTTAGTTTTAGGTGGTATGAGTGGTATTTTTGCACTTGTTTTATTACATGGTGGTTTAATTTCAGCAGCATCACCAGGTTCTATTTTATCTATTTTAGCTATGACTCCTAAAAGTCTCTATTTTGCTAATATTATTTCTATTTTTTGCTCTTTTATAATTTCTTTTATAAGTGCTGCTATATTATTAAAATTTGATTTTGATAAAATTAACAAAGATGATCAAAAAATTACAAATAAATATAAAGAATGTGTAAATTTAAAAACATTAAAAGATAGTTCTGATGTTTTTCAATTTACTGAAGTTAAAACGATTATCGTTGCTTGTGATGCTGGAATGGGATCTAGTGCAATGGGTGCAAGTATTCTTCGTAAAAAAATTAAAAATGCTAATTTAACTCATATTTCTGTTTCAAATATGGCAATTAGTATGTTACCTAAAAATGCAGACTTAGTAATTACGCATCAGAATTTAACATATCGGGCTCAAAAATACGCACCATATTCTAAACATATATCTTTAAAAAACTTTCTTAATCATAGTTTTTATGATAATTTAGTAAAAAAATTAATAGAAAATGTAATTTATTTAGATAAAAATCACGTTAATTCTTTCAATACAGATAATAAAAAAAAATCACATGATTTATTTCAGTTAAGTGAAAAAAATATTATACTTAATCAGCATGCAAATAATAAAGAAGAAGCAATTAATATTGTTGGTAATAATTTAGTACAACAAGGTTATGTTAAATCTGATTATATTCATTCAATGTTAGAAAGAGAAAAAATAGCTTCTACTTGGTTAGGTGAATCAATAGCATTACCACATGGTACCATTGAATCAAAAGATTCTGTATTAAAAACTGGAATAGTTTTTTGTCAATTTCCACAAGGTGTGCATTTTGGAGAAGATATAGACGATATTGCTTATCTTGTAATTGGAGTTGCAGCTAAAAATAATGAACACATTATGGTAGTAAGTAATATTACTAATGCATTAGATGATAAAGATGTAATTAAAAGATTATCTAATACTACTAGTGTAACAGAAGCGTTATCTCTTTTAACTGTTGAGAAAATTTAATTTTTTTACTAATTTTCACAATAATTTCATTGGATTTTCTTATGAAATCATTACATTTTGGAGCTGGAAATATCGGGCGCGGTTTTATTGGAAAAACATTATCAGAATCTGGTTTTAATGTTATTTTTGCTGATGTTAATCAAGATATAGTCGATGCTATTAATCGTGATAAAAAATATTCTGTTAAAATAATAGGTACAAATCAAGAAAAAATTATCAATGTTACAAACATAAGTGCTATAAATTCTAATAATCCAAATATTATCAAAATAATTGATTCAGTTGATTTAATCACAACTGCAGTAGGTTCTAGTGCACTAGATAAAATTGCTTCAATTATTATACGTGGAATAATATTAAAAATTCAAAACAAATCTGTAAAAATACTCAATATCATCGCTTGTGAAAATAAAATAAAAGCAAGTTCTTTTTTAAAAAAAGAAGTTCTGAAAAAATTACCTATACAATATCATAATTATTTAAATAAATATGTTGGTTTTATAGATTGTAGTATTGATACAATTATACCTTTAGTTAACGATAAAGATAGTTTATTTTTGATTGTTGAAAATTTTAAAGAATGGATTGTTGATCTTGCTCAATTTAAAGGAACAATACCAAAAATCATTGATATGAAAGTAAGTAATAACTTAAATGCTTTTATAGAAAGAAAACTACTTACATTAAATACCGGACATGCTATAGCAGCTTATTTGGGTTTAATTAAAAAATATCAAACTATGCATGAAGCTATATCAGATAAAGAAATACGTATTATTGTAAAATGTGCTATGAAAGAAAGCGGGTTAGTATTAATAAAACGTTATAATTTTAATAAAAATGATCATTTAGCTTATATTAAAAAAATTTTTTTACGTTTTGAAAATCCTTTTTTATCAGATAGACTCGAACGGATAGCGAGAAATCCCTTTCAAAAATTAGGAAAAGAAGAACGTTTGATAAAACCTCTTTTAGGTGCTATTAAGTATCAATTGCCTTATTCTAATTTAGTAAAAGGTATTGCTGCAGCATTTCATTATCAAAATTTAAATGATTTAGAATCAACCAAGATTGCATCTTTAATAAGAAAACAGGGTTTTAAAAAAACTTTAATTGAAATTTGTCATTTACCTATAAATAGTAAAGAAGTAGATTCTATTATTTTAGAATATAATTCAATTATAAAAAAATTAAATAAATTATAACGATTAAAAAAAATTTTATTTTTTATAAAAATTTAAAATGATATTATTTTATCTTTCATAAATAACATTTTAAATGAATTTAGAGAATAAATAATGCCAATTCGTAAATTATCGTCTGATTTATCAAGTCAAATTTCTGCTGGAGAAGTTATTGAACGTCCAGCTTCAGTTATTAAAGAAATTATAGAGAATAGTATAGATGCTGGTGCAACTAATATTGATATTTTAATAGAAAAAAATGGATTTCAATCTATTGTTTTGAGAGATAATGGTTGTGGTATTCATAAAGAAGAGTTGTTTCTTGCAGTATGTCATCATGCTACTAGTAAAATTAATTCTTTATCAGATTTATATGCGCTTACTACATTTGGTTTTCGAGGAGAAGCTTTAGCTAGTATTAGAGCTGTTTCAAGGCTAACTTTAATTTCTTGTACTCAGTTTAATGATATTGCTTGGAAGCTGTACTTAGAAGGATTTTCCAATAATCATATTACTGTACAACCAATAGCACATCCTCAAGGCACTACTGTTATAGTAGAAAACTTATTTTATAATATGCCTGTTCGTCTTAAATTTTTAAAAAATCAAAAATTAGAATTTTTGAAGATTTGTGAAGTAGTGAAAAAAATAGCTTTATCTTGTTTTTATATAAGTTTCTCTCTTAAACATAATAAAAAATTAATTATACAATATAATTCTATAAATAGTAAAAATAAAAAAATTAATAGATTTAAAGATATATTTAAAACAATTGATGTAAATCAATTTATAGAAATAAAAGAAAAAAAATATAACATGTTTTTTTTTGGATGGATATCACATCCATATGATTTTAAAGAATCAAAAAGTATCCAATATTGTTACGTTAATAATCGATATATTTATAATAATATTTTTATTAGTGCTGTTCGTTCTGCTTATTATAAAATATCAGGAAAAAAAAATATATCATTTATTTTGTATTTAAAAATCTCATCTGATAATATTGATATTAATATTCATCCTACTAAAAATGAAATTAAATTTCATAAACCTGATATAGTTTATACATTTATTTATGAAACTATTTTATATAATTTAAAAAAAATTGAAAAAAAATATTTATTCAATGACTCTTTGCGTAACACAAAAAATAACGTGTACAAAAAAAAAATGTCTGATTTATATTTTTTTGATCCTATTTTTTTAACGTTCATATCTTTATTCTTTTTTAACAAGAATATTTCTAAAAATATAAATATAAAAAAAAAGCGTAATAATTTTATTTCAAATACTTATTTAGAAAAATATCAATGTTCTATTGGAAAATTATTAGTTATTGTACGTAAATATTATGGTTTAATTTACAAATCTAATAATTTTTCATTAATTTCTTTCCCTTTAGCTAAGGGCATAGTTAGAAAACAAAAACTAAAAAATAATATTAAAAAAAAAATCATACCTGAATATTTTTCAAGTCATATTAAAATTAATCTTAAATCTCAAGAATATTTTATTTTATCTAATCATAAAGAAATATTATTAAAAATTGGATTTCATTTAATTTTTAAAAAAAATTATGTTATTTTATCAGCTATTCCTATTTTTTTAAAAGATCGAAATTTTCATTTAATAATATCAGAATTTTTCGCATTTTTATTTCTTAAAAAACAAGTCTTAATTTCAGAAATATTAAACTGGTTTTATATTAATGTTTTTATAGAATTAAAAAATTGGACTTGTGCTAATGGAATTGCAGTACTTTTAGAAATAGAATATTATTGTCCTTTATTATTAATGAATCCTCCATCAAAATTGTTACAAAAAATAAATATTAATGCAGCATTATGTACTTTAAAAATATGAAATTTTATAAAAAAAAAAACCTATTGTTATTTTTTTAATGGGACCCACTGCATGTGGAAAAAGTAAACTTGCTATTTGTCTTAGAAAATATTTGCCAATAGAATTAATCAGTGTAGATTCAGCATTAATTTATCGTGGAATGGATATTGGAACAGATAAGCCAAGTGTTTCTGATTTATGTAATCATCCTCATCGTTTATTAAATATTAAAGATCCAATTGAAAATTATTCAGCTGCAGAATTTCAAAGAGATGTTTTAAAAGAAATTGATAATATCATTAAATTAGATAAAATACCTTGTCTTGTTGGTGGAACAATGTTTTATTATAATGTTTTACTACACGGATTGTCTGTTTTACCACCATCTAATATTAAAATTCGTGAATTTTTATTAAAAAATAATAATGAAAAATATTTTTTACATAAAAGATTAGAGGCAATCGATCCTATTTCTGCTAGTCGAATTCATAAAAATGATTTTCAAAGATTACTTAGAGCTTTAGAAATTTTTTATATTTCTGGAAAAAGTTTAACAGAAATAAAAATAAAAAATAACTATAAATTACCATATAATATTTTTCAATTTGCAATTATGCCTCCAAATAAAGAATGGTTAAACAATAAAATTAAACTTCGTGTAAAAAAAATGTTAGTTTTAGGTTTTCAAAAAGAAGTAGAAATTCTTTTTTTAAGAGGAGATTTACATATCAATTTACCATCTATTCGATGTATAGGATATCGTCAAATGTGGGAATATCTGGAGTATAAAAATAGTTATGAAGAAATGTTTAACAAAATAATATATGCTACGAGAAAACTTGCTAAACATCAATTAACATGGCTAAAAAAATGGAAAAATCTTAATAAAATATTATATAATTCTATTCCTAATATTTCAGTGCAAAAAATATTAAATATTCTTCAAAAAAAATGAATTATCTATATAAATTTAATAATTTTTAAAAAATATATTTTTATTCTTAAAGAATAGAAAATGTATCATTTTAATAATATCTTATCATTAAAAAAATTTAATTGTTTACATTTTTTTAAGAATTTATTCTAGAAAAAACTAATAAATGAGGCATAAGATGGTTTGGAATAAACCAAATGATAATAAACCTGAATTTGATCCATGGGGGAACGAGAACAGTAATAATAAAAACTGTTCAGATAATAAACATGAAAAAAAAACTGCTGTATCAGATGTAAAAAATTTTTTATATAGTCTTAAAAATATTATTACTAAAAAAACTAATCCCTCAAGTTCATCCAAAAAAATAATTCATCCCTTTATAATCATAATTATAATAAGTTTTTTTATTTGGTGTGCCAGTGGTTTTTATACTATTAAAGAAGCTGAACGTGGTGTAGTTACTAGTTTTGGTAGGTTTAGTCATTTAGTTCAACCAGGATTAAATTGGAGACCTGTTTTTTTTAATGAAGTTAGAGCTGTAAATGTTGAAACAGTACGTGAATTAGCAACTTCTGGTGTAATGTTAACTTCAGATGAAAATGTAGTACGTGTTGAAATGAATGTACAATATAAAATAACTAATCCTGCTGATTATCTTTTTTCTGTGTGTTATCCAGATGATAGTTTACGTCAAGCAACAGATAGTGCATTAAGAGGTGTTATTGGACATTCAACTATGGATCGAGTGCTAACAGAAGGTCGAACTTTAGTTCGAAGTGATACTCAAAAAGAAATTGAAGAAACAATTAAACCATATAAAATGGGAATTGCAATATTAGATGTTAATTTTCAAACAGCTAGACCTCCTGAAGAAGTAAAAGCTGCTTTTGATGATGCAATTGCAGCACGTGAAAATCGTGAACAATATGTACGTGAAGCTGAAGCTTATTCAAATGAAGTACAGCCTAAAGCTAATGGTAAAGCGCAAAGAATTTTAGAAGAAGCACGGGCATATTCTTCACGTATAATTCTAGAAGCTCAAGGAGAAGTTGCTCGTTTTTCTAAAATTTTACCCCAATATAGAATAGCTAAAAAAATAACTTTACAACGTCTTTATATAGAATCTATGGAAAGATTATTGAGTAAAAATAAAAAAATCTTTATTGATAAGAAAAGCAATTCAGTATTATTTTTATCTTTGAATAAATTTTTTTCTAATATAGGATCACTTGATAAAAATATCAAGAATAATATTAAATCTAATAAAAATAATTCTTCTCTTAATAAAAAAGAAAAAAATATTAATTATTTTTCTTCATTATCTCCTAACAATATTTTAGAAAAACGTCGTATTAATTCTATTCGAAGTGATTTTAAAAATATAGAGAGAGAATGAACATGAATAAAGCTGTTATTTTCCTATCAAGTATTTTATTGCTTTTATTATCTTCTTCCTTCTTTATTGTTAAAGAAGGCGAACGTGGTATTGTTTTACAATTTGGTAAAGTTTTACGCAATAATGAAAAAAAAACAGTAGTATATAGTCCTGGACTACATTTTAAATTACCATTTTTAGAAACAGTTAAAATGTTAGATGGACGAATTCATACTATGGACAATCAAGCAGATCGTTTTGTTACTAAAGAAAAAAAAGATCTTATTGTTGATTCTTATATAAAATGGCGTATTAATGATTTCAGTCGTTACTACCTTGCAACTGGAGGAGGAGATATTTTTCAGGCTGAATTATTACTAAAAAGAAAATTTAGTGATCGATTACGTTCTGAAATAGGTTGTCTTAACGTTAAGGAAATTGTTACTGATTCAAGAGGAAGATTGACAACTGATGTTTTAAATTCATTAAATAAAGGAAGTATTAACTTAGAAAAAAATTCTTTAATTAATGTTAATAGTATGAATGCATTAGGTATTCATGTAGTAGATGTTCGTATTAAACAAATTAATTTACCTATTGAAGTTTCTGATGCTATATATAATCGGATGAGAGCTGAAAGAGAAGCGGTGGCTAGAAGTCAACGTTCTCAAGGACAAGAGAAAGCTGAAAAATTACGTGCGACAGCAGATTATAAAGTATCTATAATATTATCAGAAGCACAAAAAGAAGCTTTAATAATTAAAGGTCAAGGAGAAGCTGAAGTAACAAAGTTATTTGCAGAAAATTTTAGTAAAGAACCAGATTTTTATTTTTTTATTCGTAGCTTACGAGCATATGAAAATAGTTTTAAAAATGATGGCAATATTATATTAATTGATTCAGATAGTGAATTTTTTCAATATATGAATAAAATGATTCAAATTAAAAATTAATAATTTTAAATTTAATAATTAAAAATATTTGATAAAATAGGCATTATAAAGAAATGAATAAAAATATTGTAATATTAGGAACACAATGGGGTGATGAAGGTAAAGGAAAGATAGTAGATTGTTTAAGTTCAGATAGTTCATATGTAGTACGATATCAAGGAGGACATAACGCGGGTCATACTTTAGTTGTTGATGGAAAAAAGATTATTCTTCATTTAATTCCATCAGGATTATTACATGATAATATTATTGGAATAATTTCTAATGGTGTAGTAGTTTCTCCTTCAGAATTAATAAAAGAAATAAAAATGTTAGAAACTCATAATATTTCTGTTAATAAACGTTTATTTATTTCTAATTCTTCTCCTTTAATTTTACAATATCATATTGAAATGGATATAGCACGTGAGAAAAAATTAGGAATCAGTGCATTAGGTACAACAGGAAGAGGTATTGGGCCAGCATATGAAGATAAAATTGCACGACGAGCTTTACGTATTGGGGATTTAAAAGATGAAAAAACTTTATCAATGCGTTTAGAAAAAATAGTTAGTTATTATAATCATCAATTAGTATCTTTTTATAAACATAAACCAGTTGATTACAAAATTATTTTAAGAGATTTACTTCCAACAATAGATATAATTTATGATATGATAAAAGATACTACGAGTATTTTACAAAAAGCTATTAAAGATAAGAAAAAAATAGTTTTTGAAGGAGCTCAAGGTAGTTTTTTAGATATTGATCATGGTACATATCCGTATGTAACTTCTTCTAATAGTACTATTGGGGGAGTTATTACAGGTACAGGAGTAGGTCCTAAGAATTTAGATTATATACTTGGTGTAACGAAAGCATATTCTACACGAGTTGGTTATGGTCCTTTTCCTACTGAATTATTTGATAATATAGATAAACATTTTTCAAATAAAGGACACGAATTTGGTTCGACAACTGGCAGAAAAAGACGTACTGGTTGGTTGGATACAGTATCTTTATGTCGATCAGTATACATTAATTCTTTATCGGGGTTATGTTTAACAAAATTAGATGTATTAGATGGATTAAACGAAATAAAAGTTTGTATAGCTTATAAAAATATCCATACTGCAGAAATTATTTCATATCCTGATATAAATGAATGGGAAAATATAATACCAATATATGAAACTTATCCTGGATGGACTAGAAAAACTCTAGGAATTAAAAAAATAAAAGACTTACCTTATGAAGCACGTAATTACATAAATCGCATAGAAGAAATAACACAAATTCCTATTGATATTATTTCTACTGGTCCCGATCGTTCTGATATTATTTTAGTTAGAGATATTTTTTATTAAAAATAAATTTTTTTAATATTAAAAATTAAACATCAATTTCCATTTTAATTAGAATCTTAATGAGTTAAATAAGAAAAAATTTATCAAAATTTATCAAATCAAAATTTATCAAAATTTATTAAGATTTATTAATATATATAATTATATTATAAAATAATATACATGGAGAAGTAAATATGGTAGTAGATCCCTACCAAAAAAGAGAAGCTAATAAATATAAAAATCCAATTCCTAGTCGAGAATATATTTCATCATGGCTTAGAAAATATTCAGATCTAATAAGTCAAAAAAATTTAGAAAAAAAATTCGGTATTAATAATCAAGAAGGGAAAAAAGCATTACGTCGAAGATTAAGAGCAATGGAACGAGATGGTCAAGTCATATATACTAAAAATCGTTGTTATATTGCTCCTGACAGTCTGAAAGTGGTTACAGGGAAAGTTATAGGGCATAGAGATGGTTATGGTTTTCTTAGAACAGAAACATTAAAAGAAGATCTTTGGCTTTCATCAGAACAAATGAAATCTTGTATTCATGGTGATATTATTCTTGCTCATATTGTTAATACTCATGGAAAAAGAAGGAGTTCAGCAAGATTTTTAAAATTATTACAACCTAATAATGTATTAATTGTTGGTAGATACTATATTAATAATGAAATTAAATTTGTAATTCCAGATGATGCTCGTTTTTGTTTTAAAATTTTTATTTTTTCAACTATTAAAGAAGATATTTCTATAGGATCTATTGTAGTAGTAAAATTAAAGCAGCATCCTATAAGAAATAATAAAATACAGGGATTTATAGTAGAAATTCTTGGAAAAGAAATGAGTACTAATTTAGCTATAGATATAGCATTACGTACATATTCTATTCCCTCTTTATGGTCAGAAGAAATTAAAAAACAATTGTATAAAATTACTAATAAAATAAATCAATGTAACTTCAAAAATCGTATAGATTTAAGAAATCTTCCTTTTTTTACAATTGATGATGAAGATGCTAGGGATTTTGATGATGCTGTTTTTTGTAAAAGAAAAGAAAAATTAGAAGAAGGTTGGAATTTATGGGTAGCTATTGCAGATGTAAGTTTTTATGTTCAACCTGATACTCCTTTAGATAAAGAAGCCTTAAAAAGAGGTACATCTATATATTTTCCTTCATTAGTTATTCCTATGTTACCAGAAAAAATTTCTACGGATTTGTGTTCTTTAAATCCTTATGTAGAACGTTTATGTTTAATATGTGAAATGAGTTTGTCAAATAAAGGAGAACTAATTAGCTATAAACATTATGAAGCAATTATATGTTCTCAAGGACGATTCACATATGACGAGATTTTCAAAATTTGGAATGGTGATTTCTTTTTACGTTCTAAATATAAAAAATTTTTAAAAGATATAGAAAACTTATCATCTTTACAAAAAATATTAAATAAAGACAATATTTCTAAAAAAGGTATTTATTTTGAGACTATAGAACCTAAATTTATTTTAAATTCTAATTCTAGAATTGAAAATATTCATCAAAATATTCGAAATGATGCACATAAATTTATTGAATCATGTATGATTTTAGCAAATATAGCTTCAGCATATTTTGTTGAAAAACATAAGCATCCTGTTTTATTTCGTAATCATGATCATCCTAAAAAAGAAAATGTTGTTAGTTTTCGTTCATTTTTAAATGAACTAGGACTTACATTATCAGGAGGAGATGTTCCAGAATCTTTTCATTATTCAAATTTATTAAGAAATATTTCTAATCGTCCTGAATATGAAATGATTCAAACAATATTGTTACGTTCTATGCAACAAGCTGTATACTCTCCAGAGAATCGCGGTCATTTTGGTTTATCTTTATCTAGTTATGTTCATTTTACTTCACCTATTAGACGTTATCCCGATCTTATACTACATAGAATTATTAAACATTTATTATTAAAGAATAAAAATATGTCTTTCAATAATTATAATTTTTCTAGTCCTGATTTGTATAGTACTAGTGAAATGAAAAAAATAGGAGTACATTGTTCTATAACTGAAAGACGTGCAGATGAAGCAAGTAGAGACGTAATTGATTGGTTAAAATGTGACTTTATGTATAATAAAATAGGTTGTATATTAAATGGTGTCATTTCTAATGTGACTTCATTTGGTTTTTTTGTTCGATTAAATCAGTTTTTTATTGATGGTTTAGTTCATATAGCTTCTTTAAATGATGATTACTATTATTTTGATTCTTTAGCACTTAAATTAATTGGAAAGTCTAGTAAAAACACTTATTGTCTTGGCGATACTTTACAAGTCAAAGTTATTTCTGTTGATTTGAATGAAAGAAAAATAGAATTATCTTTACATAAGTTTTATTAATTTTATTTTCTCAAAATATGAAATAAAATTGATTTATTAGAAAAATTAAAATATTATATAAAATAATTATCTAAAATATTTAAAAACAGTTCCTTGCTTCCTTAGAAAATATTTATCAAAACTATCTTATAAAGAAGCTAAATAAACCGAAAGGAGCATTTTAATGCGTCATTATGAAATAATATTTATGGTTCATTCTGATCAAAGTGAAAAAGTACCGTTATTAATTGAAAAATATAAAAAAATTATCCATGACAACAATGGCGTTATACATCGTTTGGAAGATTGGGGTAGACGTCAACTATCTTATTCGATTAAAAAAATACAAAAAGCACATTATGTTCTAATGAATATAGAGGTTTTTCCTAAAACCATAACACTTTTAGAAACAGAATTTCGTTTTAATAATATAATACTTCGCAATATAATTATGTTAATGAAAAAAGCAGTAGTTGAATCATCACCTATTTTAAAATTAAAAGATGATAAAAAAGAAAAAAAATAATTTTAATATATTTAATTTTTTTGAAAAAAATAATATCGTGAATCTTTTTAAAATATCATAGTATTTATTATGAATAAATGATGTAAAATTTTTAATGATCTATAATAATTTTTGGAGAAAAAATAAATGGCACGTTACTTTCGTCGTAGAAAATTTTGTCGTTTTACTGCAGAGGGAGTTCAAGAAATAGATTATAAAGATATTGCCATTTTAAAAAATTACATTACAGAAAGCGGTAAGATTGTTCCAAGTCGTATTACTGGCACTAGAGCAAAATATCAAAGACAATTATCTAGAGCAATTAAACGAGCACGTTATCTTGCTTTACTACCGTATACTGATCAACATCGTTAAGATTATTTAATTATTATATTACAGAAAAAGAGAACAAGAAATTATGGAAGTTATTCTTTTATCTAAAATTTATAAGTTAGGCGAGTCAGGTGCAATTATAAATGTCAAATCTGGTTATGCGAGGAATTTTTTAATTCCAAAAGGAAAGGCTATTTTAGCTAATAAAAAAAACATCGAATCTTTTGAAGCTCAACGTTTTGCTTTAGAGCAAGAAAAAATTAGCAAATTTCTTATAGCAGAGTCAAGAGCTAAAAAATTAAAAAAAATAAATTCGATCATAATTTCATCTAAAGTTGGTAAAGAAGGTAAGATATTTGGTTCTGTAGGTGTTAGAAATATTATTAAAGCAATTACATTACTAGGTATAAAAATTAATAAAAAAGAAATTCGAATGCCTAATGGTTTACTGCGTCAAGTTGGAGAACATATAGTGATTTTTCAACCCCATAAAAAAATTTCCATCGAGTTTACAGTTAATATAATTGCAAAAAATTAATTTTTAAAATTTTTTTAATATTATTAAATATATGGCGCAAAATGTTAGATAAAATTTGTCAATTAGCTCGCTGTGCTGGTACTTGTGTTATGAAATTTTATGATTCTAAAAAAAAAATTATAAATGTTTCTTATAAATCAGATAAAACTCCTATAACTAATGTTGATTATGCAGCTAATAATATAATTCAAAAAGGGCTACTGTCAATTACTCCCGAAATCCCAATTCTTTCTGAAGAAGCATCATATGATTTTAAAGTTTATAGTAATTGGAAAAAATATTGGTTAATTGATCCATTAGATGGGACTAAAGAATTTTTAAAAAAAAATGGGGAGTTTACAGTCAATATCAGCTTAGTTGAAAATGGAATTCCGATATTAGGAGTAATATATGCTCCATTTTTTGATATTTTATATTCTTCATTTTATAATTATGCTTGGAAAGAAAAAAAAATAGGATTAAAAGAAAAAATTAGTGTTTCTCAGTCAACTGTGCCAGTATTAATTACAAGTCGATCACATCCCGATCAAGAACTAAAAAATTATTTAGAAGAAATAAAAAATTATAAATTAAAAAAACTAGGTTCGTCACTAAAATTTTGTTTAATAGCTGAAGGAACGGCTCAAATTTATCCACGTTTTGGAAATACTCATATATGGGATACTGCTGCTGGCCAGGCCATTGTAATTGCAGCTGGAGGAAAAGTAAAAACATGGACTGGTGAGGATTTGAATTATTCGTTATCTTCTTCTAGTTTTTCTTTTGTTAATTCAGGATTTTATGCATCTGGGTTATAATTTTTCATTTAACGTATATCTTTAAAAAAATATATAATTTTATTATGAATAATATTGAAATAAAAATTTTAGACTCGCGTATAAAAAAAAATTTTTCTTTGCCTTCATATGCAACTTTAGGATCATCTGGTCTAGATCTTAGAGTTTGTTTAGAAAAAAAAATTAGGTTAAAATCTGAGCAAACTATTTTGGTACCGACTGGAATAGCAATATATATTGCGAATCCTAATATTACGGCATTGATTTTGCCTAGATCTGGACTGGGCCACAAAAAAGGTATTGTATTAGGTAATTTAGTTGGGTTAATTGATTCTGATTATCAAGGTGAATTAATGGTATCTCTCTGGAATCGTAGTAAAACAGATTTTTATATTAATCCAGATGATAGAGTAGCACAAATAATCTTTGTTCCAATTATTAGACCATGTTTTTCTTTAGTAAAAGAATTTAATAAAACTTCGCGTTCAAAAAAAGGTTTTGGTCATTCTGGTATGATCTAATAAATAAGTATAATATCATAAAAATTTCTTTAAATTCCATATTTTTCACGATACTTTATTAATTCAGGTATATGTTTTTTTAATTTTTTATCGTCTAATAAATATGATATTAAATCTTCAATAGTGATTATAGAAATGATTTTATAGGTTTTTTGATGTTTAAGATTGTTTATAGTAGATAAATTTCTTTTTCCTTTTTCCTTGCGATCTAACAATACAAAAACCGAAGATATTTCTGCTCCTTGTTTTTCGATAATTTTAATAGAATGATGTATTGCTGTACCTGATGTTATTACATCATCTAAGATAACAATTCTTTTCTTATATATTTTTTTTCCTATTAAATTTCCTTTTTCTCCATATTTCTTATGTTCTTTCCTATTAAATGCATATGAGACGTTTAAATTATAGTGGTTTTTCAATGCTATAGAAGTAGCTACAGCTATAGGAATGCCTTTATATGCAGGACCAAATAAAACATCGAATTCTATCTTTGAATCTATTATAGAATGAGCATAAAATAAACCAATTTTAATAATATCGGTTCCTGTAGAAAGTAATCCTGAATTAAAAAAGTAAGGACTAGTTCGTCCTGATTTTAACTTAAAAGTTCCGAATTTTAATGCTTTTTTTTTAAAAGAGAAATGAATAAATTCTTTTTTCCAGTCCATAAAAATTAAATCCTAATTAATTGTAAAAATTTAGAATAATATTTTACAAATTAATAACTTATATTAAAAATTAGCATGATTTTATTTTTATTTTATAAAATATAGAAAAATTTAATTTTATTTGATGGCCCTTGCTGGATTTGAACCAGCGACCAAGCGATTATGAGTCGCTTGCTCTTACCACTGAGCTAAAGGGCCATATTTTTTTACTCTATTACTATAAATCAATTTTTTCTAATAATCTAGAAATCTTTTAAAAAAATTTTATATTTTTTAAAAATATATATATGTATGTGACATATATAAAATATATTTGACACGTATAGAAAATTTTGGTATATATATTTGTATTCCTCTGTAGTTCAGTTGGTAGAACGGCGGACTGTTAATCCGTATGTCACTGGTTCGAATCCAGTCAGAGGAGAAAAAATTTTATTTTTTAATTAATAATTGATTTTAGTTCTTTTGATAGATTTCTTTTTTCTTTTGATAATTCTGCACTTTTAACAATGTAGTCATCTACTCGATCTTCATAATCGTTTTTCATCATACAAATTATTTTTTTAATTTCTTCATAATTCATATCTAATCTAATATATTGACTAAGATTATCTAAAAGTAATATTCTTTTTTTGTTATCTCTTATTTTTTTTTCAAGGTCATTTATTTCTCTTTTAATTTTATTTTTTCTTCTAAATTTGTGTACAAATTCTAATACATTTTTAAATGATTTTTTTGTATCTGACATTTTAAGAAGCCTTTTTATATTTATATTCAATTTTATTAATTGAATGAATTTTTAGGAGTTTAATATTTTATTATTTTATTAAAATTAAAAATGATGCAATTAAAAAAAACAACACCGACTTTTTTATTTTATGATTATGAAACTTTTGGTATACATCCGTCTTTAGATAAACCCGCTCAATTTGCATGTATCAGAACAGATATGAATTTAAATATTATAGATGATCCACAGTATTTTTATTGTTTCCCATCAGATGATTATTTACCTGACCCCCATTCCGTTTTAATTACTGGTATTACCCCTCAATATACAGAAAAAAATGGAACTAATGAATATATTTTTTCTAAAAAAATATATAATATTTTAAGACAATCTAATACTTGTATTGTAGGTTACAATAATATTAATTTTGATGATGAAATCACAAGAAATATATTTTATCGAAATTTTTTTGATCCTTATGAATGGAGTTGGAAGAATGGAAATTCTCGTTGGGATTTATTGAATTTATTACGAGCATGTTATGTATTAAGGCCTAACGGTATAAAATGGCCTAGAAATAAATTAGGATTGCCAAGTTTTAAACTATCAGATTTAACACAGATGAATAATATTATACATTTAAATGCACATGATGCTATTTCAGATGTATATGCAACTATTGAAATGGCAAAACTTGTTAAAAAAAAACAACCAAAACTTTTTGATTTTTATTTTAAAATAAGAACAAAAAATGAACTATATAAATTCATTAATTTAAAAAATTTTAAACCTGTAATCTATATTTCTAGTTTTTTTGGCGCTGTTCGGCATAATATGAGTGTTATACTTCCGATAATATGGGATGATAATAATAGTAATATATTAATTGCTGTTGATTTATTTAAAGACATTAAAAAATTAATAAATATTTTTAAAAAAATACATTTTGATAATCTTCTTATTAAGAATTTATTTGATTTAGGAATAGTATTATTATATTTAAATCGTTGTCCTATGCTAGCACCAATTCAAACAATGCGAAATGAAGACTATAATCGCTTAAATTTAAATAGAGATATATTTAATAAAAATATTAATTTAATAAAAAAAGATAATTTTTTTATTGAAAATATTAAAATTATTTTTTCTAAAAAAAAACAAAATAATCAATCCTTTAATGTTGATTTAGAAATATATCATTCTTTTTTCAACTCACATGATAAAAAAAGTATAAAAATAATTAGAAATACTCAACCATTTTTTTTAAAAAATATTAATTTTAATTTTCATGATTCGCGTTTAAAAACTCTTCTTTTTCGTTATCGTGCTCGTAATTTTTTTAATTCATTAGATAAAAATGAAAAAGAAATATGGTTAAAACATTGTATGAATATTTTTAATCCACTATCTTTAAAAGAATATCAAAATAAAATTCAATCCTTATTAGAAAAATATTCTAATAATTTAGATAAAGTAATTTTATTAAAAAAATTACTAGATTATGTTTTAAAAAAATATAAAAAATTATTTTTTAAAGATATTAATATAAATTAATATGTTTTATTATTTTAAATTTATATTCTTTCAAAAAAAATAATAGGCTTTTTAAGCTGTCACTTTTTTTTGAATATAAAAAAATATTTTTTTTTATTTTTTGCTCCATTTTTAATTGATTGAAATAATTTTCAATTTGAGACGCAACTATTTCAATTGAATCAATAAAATTAATTGGTGATCTTATGCATAGAATATTTTTTATTTCTTCTTCTAATAATGAGAAATGAGTACATCCTAATATGATGGTATCAGGATATATTGGCAACTTAATCCATGGTTTGAAAATATTTTTTAATTGAATTCTTGAGACTGAATAACCCCGAATTTTTTTTTCAGCTATTAAAGCTAATTTATTTGTACCTATGATTTTTAGAGTATTAGAAGAAGAGTTTTTACATATTATTTTTTTAGTATAAAAAGAATTAATTGTTGCTTTAGTAGCTATTAAACCAATGATTTTATTTTTAGTTATTTTTTTAGCAGATTTTATAGAAGGGAAAATTCCAATAATAGGAAAATTAAATATATTTCTTAAAACAGATAAAGCTACAGTGCTTACTGTATTACAAGCAATTACAACTATACTGATAGGATAAATTTTTTTTATTGTATTAATTATTTTTATGCTTCTTTTGATAATAAATATTTCTGTTTTATTTCCATATGGAAATGCTTCATTATCTAATATATAAATATAATGAATTTTTGGTAGAATTCTTTTTATAGTTTTTAATACAGATAATCCACCGACGCCAGAATCAAATATAAGCATTGTATGAATTTTTTTATAAAGTAAGTAATATTATATGTAGTTAATTTTAAAAAATATTTTAAATTTTATATGAATTTTTTAATGCAATACGATTCTATTTTTTAAATAAAAATTTTTCCATATGTTCTTCAATTTTTTTTCGATCTTTAAAGACTAGCATATTAAGATTATTTTCGTTAATTAAAATAGTTTGTTTAATCAACCATTTTTGCCATGCTTTTTTTGAAATTTGATCATATATTTTTTCACCTAGTTTACCTGGATAAGATTGAAAATCTTGACCTTCCATTTTTTTTTTAAAAAATGTACAAAAAATGATACGGTTCATTATTTTAATAATCCTTTTTTAAAGAATATCTTTTTTAAAATGTTCAAGTATTTTCTCTACTGGTCGGGGTATTCCTATATTTTTGGGTTTTTTTAAGTTATACCAAATATTTGTATTGTTTTCTTTAAAAAATTTTGAAATATAGGGTAATGTAATCAAAATAGGATGAATATGTAAAACAAAATGACTAAATTTATGAAAAAATGATATCATATTTTCACATGTATTTATATGTATTTTTTTTTCTTTTAACCAATTTAAAGCTATTTCTTTATTATTAAATTTTGGAAAATAAAATAAATTTTTCCAAATATCTTCTTCTGTATTCTTTCTTAGCCAAAAATTATTTTTATATTTAATTACAATAAACCAAGATATTTTTTCAGGATATATTTTTTTTATATTTTTTAAAGGGTATTTTTCCCATTTTTTTTCTATTTGAGCAATGCATTCTTGATTTAATGGACAAATCTTACATTTTGGTTTTATAGATGTGCAGATTGATGAACCTATATCCATCATACCTTGATTGAATTTTCCAGTATTATGTATTGGTGTAATTGATTCAATTATATTCCATAATTTTTTTTCTACTTTTTTGTCTTTTAGAAATCCTATAATTCCATAATAACGAATTAAAATTCTTTTTACATTTCCATCTAAAATAGGATAATTAAAATTTAACGATAAAGATAAAATAGCTCCTGCTGTAGATCTTCCTATTCCAGGTAATTGAATAACATCTAAAAATTGATTAGGAAATATTCCTTTATATTTCTTATTAATTATATGTGCAGATTTATAAATATTATGAGCTCTATTATAGTATCCAAGACCACTCCATAAATATAAAATATCATCTAATTTGCTATTATATAAAGATTTTATATTTGGAAAATTTAATATAAATTTTTTAAAATAAGGAATTACAAAATTTACTGTGGTTTGTTGTAACATTATTTCAGATATCCAAACTGTATATAATGTTTTATTTTTTTGCCATGGTAAATTTTTTCTGCCATTTTTATGGTACCAATTTAAAATTAATTGTGAAAAAATATATTTTGTCATTATAATAAAAACCATTTTTTATGAAAAATTATAGATGTATTTTAAAAAAAATATTAATATGTTAGTATTATGAAAGTAAAATATTTTAATTAATTTAAAATAAAAAATTAAATAAAACATGAACAATAATATTCTAACTCCAATATATAATTATAATGGTATTTTTTTACGTCAGATTCGTAGTTTTGTATGTAGAAAAGGTCGAATTACTAGATCTCAATTAAGTGCAATTCAAAAATATTGGTCTTTAATTGGTATTGACTTTCAATTGAGACCATTAAATTTTTTATCTATCTTTAATCGTGATGCTCCAGTTGTATTAGAAATTGGTTTTGGTTCAGGAGAATCTTTAGTTAAAACTGCTATGAATTTTCCCAATAAAAATTTTTTAGGAATAGAAGTATATAAATCAGGAATAGGATCTTGCTTACATTCTGCCTATTCTTATAAAATTAAAAATTTAAGAATTATTTACTATGATGCAATTGAAGTCATTCATAATATGATTATGAATAACTCTTTATCAAGTATACAGATTTTTTTTCCAGATCCTTGGAATAAAAAACGTCATCATAAAAGAAGACTTTTACAAAAAAATTTCTTAAAAATAATTTCAAAAAAATTAATAATTGGTGGTACATTACATATTGCTACGGATTCGGAATCTTATGCGTTTTATATATTAGATGAAATAAAAAATATTGAAAATTATAAAAATTTATCTCAAAAAAATTGCTTCATTGAACGTCCCATCTCCCGTATAATAACTAAATTTGAAAGAAAAGGATTTCTACGAGGTAATAAAATTTTCGATTTAATGTTTAAAATAAAAAAATAGTTTTTTCAAGTTTATTTTAAAAATATTTCTAAGAGTAAATTTAAGAAATTTTTTCCTTTTTTTGTCGTATACCAATAATCTAATTGATTAATTAAAAATCCTTCTCGTATTGCTATTTGAATATTTTTTTTTATAAGACTTTCGTCTATATTAGTTTTTTCTCGAAAATGTTTTTTTAAAATAGGTTGATATAGTCTAAAAATATTCATGAAATATTCAAATATTTTATCTTTTTCAGATACTACTTGTATAGAATTAAGGTAATTTCCAGTTAAAAAATCATTAATATTTTTATTTTTAATAGTTCGAATAATTTTTCCATTTTTTTGAGTAATTTTACCATGCGCACCGCAACCTATTCCTATATAATCCCCAAATTCCCAATAATTAAGATTGTGTTGACATTGATAATTTAACTTTGAATATGAAGATATTTCATATTTTTTATATCCTGATTTTTTTAATAACTTATTTCCTTTAATTAACATATTAAATATTGTTTCTTCATCAGGTAATTTTATTTTTTTTGCATAAAAAATAGTATTAGGTTCTATAGTTAGTTGGTACCATGATATATGAGATGGATTATATTTAATAGCAAACTGTAAATCTGATAACGCATCTTCTAGTAATTGACCTGGTAAACCATACATTAAATCTAAATTTAAGTTGTCACTAATTTTTTTTGATTCTATAATTGCATTTATTACTTCCTTTGAATCATATGTACGTTCTATTTTTTTTAATAAATTTGAATTAAATGTTTGTACACCTAGAGAAAAACGATTAATACCAGAATTTTTATAATGAATAAAACGTTGATATTCTAATGTTTTAGGATTGGCTTCTATAGTAATTTCAGCATTATTAGAAACCATGTATCTTTTTTTTATACCATTGAGTAATTTTTTTATAGAATTGGCTGTTAATAAACTAGGTGTTCCACCTCCAATAAAAATAGTATTTATCTCTCTATTATTAATTAGATATAAATCTTTTTCAAAATCTTTTAATAAATGTTCAATATATTTTTTTTCAGGAATGATTTCTTTACTAACATATGAATGAAAATCACAATATCCACATTTTCTTAAGCACCAAGGAATATGAATATATAGGCTAATAGGTTTTAATTTAAACATAATAGTAATTTCATCTTTTTAGATTAACTTTAAAAAATAAGCTTTTATCTATTTTAAATATTGCTTTTATTTTTAATATATAAAAATTATAATAAGAAATTATTCTTATGTATTAAAGTATGCATTAATACAAACACTTATTGATAAATATTTTTTTATAGCTCTATAGTATTTCTTTTTTTTTAAAATTATTAATTTTTATTAATGTATTTGTTAATAGTAAATTTTCTAAATTTATTTTTTTTAAAAATAACTATTTTTTAACTTTTTAAACGATAAGAAAATTATCAGTAGTTTTTTAGTATTATTAAAATATTATTTACTGATTAAATATTATACAAAAATGTTATTTTTATAATAAAATTTTTTTTTATATAATTTTCTTTAAAATTTCTGATATATTGATGATTTTATTTTTTTTTCAATGTCAATTCTTAAATTTTCACTCACTACTATTATTTTAGATTTGAAAAAAATTGTTATATTTATAATATTTTGTATTAACTTATAATTACAATGGATATTGCAATATTTTTTATTTTAAAATTTTTTACAATGACTATATCGTAAAAAAATATTGATTAAGCCAGCTTTCTAATATAATTTTAGCAGCATAAGAATGAATTTTTTCTTTTTTTAATCCCTTAAATCCATTTTTTTTAAATATAATGGATTTTGCTTCCACAGTAGTCAAGCGTTCATCATGCATTTTAACAACAATATTAAATTTATATTTCAACAAATTCGCAAATTTTTCTGATTCATTGGTTATTTTTTGTTTTGTGCCATTTATATTTAATGGAAGACCAACAATAATAAATTTAGGTTGCCAATATTGTATTAAATTTTTTACAGTATCCCAATTTGGATGTCCGTTATGAGCATTTAAAACGTTTAAAGGTCTACCTTTTTTTGTTATATTTTCTCCTACAGCTACTCCAATTTTTTTTATACCAAAATCAAATGCAATTACTATCATTTTATGATCTCTATCATAATATTTTTTTTTCAATATAATCTAATAACATTCCAGTAATAGAAATGTTTCTTTCTGATTCGATTTCACAAATACATGTTGGACTTGTAACATTTATTTCTGTTAGTTTTTCCCCTATTACATCTAATCCAACGAAAATTAATCCTTTTTTTTTCAAGATAGGAGATAAATAATTTGCTATTTTCCAGTCTGTTTTACTTAATGACTGTATTTTCGCTTTTCCTCCTACAGCTAAATTAGCTCTAGTTTCTCCAATTAGTGGGATTCTAGCTACACACCAAGGTACAGGTTTACCATTGACAATTAAAATTCTTTTATCACCAAGTTTTATTTCTGGTAAATAATTTTGAATCATACAATATTTTTTTTCATGGTTTGTCATTGTTTCAACAATTACTGAAAAATTAGGATCATTTTTTTTAATACGAAAGATATTAGAACCTCCCATTTCATCCAATGGTTTTATTATAATATCTTGATTTTTTTCCCAGAATTGACGTATATCAAAAATATTTCTTGTAACTAAAGTATCAGTAGTTAATTCGGGAAACCATGATATAAACATTTTTTCATTACAATCTCGTAAACTTTGAGGTTTGTTGATTATCAAGACACCTGTTTCTTCTGCACGTTCTAAAATATATGTTGAATAAATAAATTCAGTATTAAATGGAGGATCCTTACGCATTAAAATAACATCTAATTGGCTTAAAGAAATATTTTTTTCTTGAATAAATCGATGCCATTTTTCTGTATTTTTTTTTAATTCTATTAGACGAGTTTTTGCATATGGATGCCCTTTTCTTAAATAAATATCATTCATTTCCATATAGTAGATGATATGATTTCTTTTTTGAGCTTCTAGTAAAATAGCAAAACTTGAATCTTTTTTAATATTAATTAATTCTATAGAATCCATTAATATTCCAATTTTTAAATTTCTTTTTTTACACATATATTCCATCTTAGTAATTAAATATTTTTTAAAAATAGATAATATTTTTGATTTTCATTAAATCAGTAGCATATTTATATTTTTAAATCTAAAATAATATTATTTTAATTATTTTTTTATTTTTTTAAAATATATTGATAAACTTATTTTCATAAAAATTTTAATTTCATAAAATTTAATGATTTTTAATATTTAAATAATTTATTTAAAAAAAGAATTAATTTTTTATTATTAAATAATTAAAAAAATATTTTTTGATAATTATAATTTATATTTCTTTAAATAATTAAAAATTTTTAAAAATATTAATATTTAATCATATTTATGACCAGAATAGTTATCGAATCTAGACCAGTGTCCATTGAAAGTTAAACAGACTGTTCCAATCGGGCCATTTCTTTGTTTTCCTATTATGATTTCTGCTATTCCTTTAAGATCACTATTTTCATTATAGATTTCATCACGATATATAAACATTATTAAATCTGCATCTTGTTCTAAAGATCCTGATTCACGTAAATCTGAATTTACTGGTCTTTTATCAGATCTCTGTTCTAAAGACCTATTCAGTTGTGATAATGCTATTACTGGAACTTGTAGTTCTTTCGCTAGTGCTTTTAGTGTTCTAGATATCTCTGCAATTTCAAGAGTGCGATTTTCAGATAGAGAAGGTACTCTCATGAGTTGTAAATAATCTACCATAATTAAAGTTAATCCATTATTTTCACGATAAATTCGACGCGCCCTTGAACGGACTTCACTTGGAGTTAATGCTGAAGAATCATCAATATAGATATTCTTTTTTTTAAGAAGGATATTAATGGTACCAGATATACGTGCCCAGTCTTCATCATTTAATTGTCCGGTTCGAATTCGTGCTTGATTAACTCTAGATAAAGATGCTAACATGCGCATCATAATTTGTTCTCCAGGCATCTCTAAACTAAATATTAATACAGGTTTTTCATAAAGCATAGCAGCATTTTCACATAGATTCATTGCAAATGTTGTTTTTCCCATTGAAGGTCTTGCTGCAATAATGATAAGTTCAGAACGTTGTAACCCTGATGTTTTTTTATTTAAGTCTTGATATCCTGTATTAATTCCTGTAACACCATCATGAGGTGATAAAAATAATTTTTCAATACTAGCAACAGTTTCATCAAGAATTTGCTCAACGTTTTTTGGTCCTGAGTCTTTTTTAAAACGTTTTTCTGCAATTTTAAATACACTTGATTCTGCATAATCTAATAATTCTTCGCTTTTCCTGCCTTGTGTATCATATCCAGCATTAGCTATTTTATTAGCCACTAATATCATTTCTCTTACTATTGCACGTTCTCGAACTATATCAGCATACGCAGTAATATTTGCTGTACTAGGAGTATTTTTTGATAATTCAGCTAAATAGGAAAATCTACCTACACTTTCTAATTTTCCTTTTTGTTCTAAAGATTCAGATAAAGTAATTAAATCTATTGGATATCCTAGATCAAGAAGTTTTTGCATTTCTTGAAATATTAAACGATGAGGTTTACTGAAGAAATCATCAGCAACTACATGTTCTGAAACGCTATCCCATTGTTCATTATCTAACATTAATCCACCTAATACTGACTGTTCTGCTTCTAAAGAATGTGGTGGAATTTTTAATCTATTAATTTGATTTAAATATAATTTATTTTTAGCCATATTTATTGCATATACCATTATTTAGTGAATCTATGTGAAATTATATCGTAATATTGCAATAATACACTACCTATGGACTAATCTATTTGAGTCATTTTTTTTAAAATATTTTTTATTTTTTATCTATCTTACGAAACCAAAAATTATAAATATTTTTGATATATACTCTTAATATTTTTTACTTTAATTTTAATTGTTATATTTTTATATATGAAAAATAAAATTTTTTTTGTATACAATATTTGTATAAGAAAAATATTTACTTTTTTTATATCATTTTTATTTTGAAAAATATTTTTGATATTTTGTAATTATATAACTTTTTTTATTAAAATATTGTATCTATATTTTGAGATATTTTAGAAAATTATATTTAATAATATTAGAGATTTTTATAAATTTAAAAAATATAAATATTTTAATAAAATTTATAGATAATTTTTTAGTACTATAAAAGATAGAATATGTGACTATTTTTTTAATTTTGAATATGCATATTAGTTTTAAATTAATGATATGAAAATTACAATATTTTTATTTCTAAAATAATTTTTTAAAAGTAACAAACAGTTAATATTTAATATATTTTAAAAGTTTTAAAAAATAATATAGCATTTTTATAGATTTGATTATACTAAATAAAATATTTAACATGTATAATTCAAATTTATACATTTAAGTGTATTTTTTTAAATCAAATTTAAAAAATGGAGTTTTTATTATGGCAAGTAGAGGTGTAAATAAAGTTATTCTTATTGGGCATTTAGGCCAAGATCCTGAAGTTCGTTATATGCCAAATGGAAATGCAGTAGTGAATATGACATTAGCTACTTCAGAAAATTGGAAAGACAAAAATACTGGTGAAAATAAGGAAAAAACAGAATGGCATCGAATAGTTTTATTTGGTAAATTAGCAGAAATTGCAGGTGAATATCTTCGAAAAGGTTCTCAAGTATATATTGAAGGATCATTACAAACTAGAAAATGGCAAGATCAAAATGGACTTGAACGTTATACTACAGAAATTGTTGTTAATATTGGAGGTACAATGCAAATGCTAGGCAATCGTAATTCTAATTTGCAAACAATGTCAATAAATGATAATAATAACACTATAACCAAAATAAAAAAAACAGATAAAGTAGATTTTAATAAAAATATAGAAATAGATAAATCTAGTAAAAATTTAATTGATTCTTCTTCAGAAATAGATTTTGATGATGAAATTCCTTTTTAATAAAAAAATTTTAAACATTAAAAAATACAAGCCCCGATTTTTTTTGGGGCCATTTATTTTCTACATTTAGAATAATTTTTTTAAGTTCTAATAAGATAGAAAAAATTCATTTTTATGTAAAAAAAGGAATATGAATAGTTTTTTCATAATAATTTGAATTTTTTTACGATTTTTGATTAAGTATTTTTTCTGTTGTTAGGTGCTGAATTATCTAGTGCATTAAATATTCTTAATATAATAAATTTAATGTAAGCAATATCTAAATAAAAATCAATTAAAAAATTATTTCTAAACTATTTTTTAAAATTTTTATACTTAGTTTAGATTGAAAAAATAATATTTTTTTAATATATTTATATCTTGAAGATATTTTTTTAACTTAATATTTTATAAATTTGAAAATTTATTTATTATTTTATAGTGTTGTGTTTTAAGATTAATAAAAGAATTGTACTATATTTATTTTCATTTTTAACCAGTTATTTTCTATAAAATATAAAGAAAGAGTCATATTAATTACACTTAAAATATTTTTAAGATACGATAAAAAAATAACTATAAATTCATCTACCTATATTATATATTATGCGAGTCAAATATAATTTTTAGGAATATTATAGTATAACATTTAAATTATTTAATTTATTTTTATTGAAGATAAATTTTTTTTAGAATTAGGTAGATCAATTCAGTAAATTTTAAAAATAAATTTAAATTTTTAAATAATAATAAAACCACATTTTTTAAATGTGTTCTCCATCTACTTAATGTAACAACATTTATTTATCTTTTTATTATAGTATTGGAGAAAAAATTTTTATTATTTTCTTTATTTTGTAATTATATTTGTATTTCTTAAAAAATATTCATTGAAAATTAAATATTTTTGTATTTTTTTTAATAAATTAGTGATATTATTTATCAATAAAAATTTATTTTAAAAACTCTTATGATTAAAATTTCTAAAAATGCGCAAAAACATTTTATATCGCTTTTATTAAATGAACCTACTGGTACTCAAATACGTATTTTTATTACAAATCCAGGCACATCTAATGCAGAATGTGGCGTTGCATTTTGTCCTGAAAACGAGATAGAAAAGTCAGATATTGAATTAAAATATGATAAATTTTTTGTTTATATCGATAAAGACATTTTATCTTATTTAAAAAATGCAGAAATTGATCTTGTTGTTGATAAACTCGGTTCTCAATTAACATTAAAAGCACCATATGCTAAAAATAATTTTTCTAAAAAAGAATCTTCATCATTAGAAGAAAGAATAAAATATTTTTTAAGATCAGAAATTAATACTAAATTATCTGCACATGGAGGACAAGTAAATTTAATAAAAATAGATCAAAATGGAATGGCTGTAATACAATTTAGTGGAGGTTGCAATGGGTGCTCAATGATCGGATTAACTTTAAAAGAAACGGTTGAGAAAAAATTATTAGCTTCTTTTCCTGAAATAAAAAAAGTATATGATAGAACTAACCATTTACATGGAAAACATTCATTTTATTAATTTTATTTAATAAGGAATTAATTCACCACGTAATTTTTTTTACATTAAAAAAAAATTTTTATCTTGATATATTTTAAATAAGTAAAAAACCTAACTTAGTTAAATTTGATTCTATTTTTAAATCATAACCACTAATAACGCTAACTTTTATAAGCGAATGACCTCTCTTTTGTATATCCATTCACATTTACTCTTCCAGATACGCATTGTGTTAAACTAAAAACCATAATATTTTTTCATATTTAAGATATAAATATTTTGAAATTCCTTTAAATTGAGGTGTTTTTTTATTCTATAGGTGGATAAAATTAATATTTTTACTAGATAAAATAAAAAATTTTTTTTTTAAATAACTTTAATAGAAATTACTAGAAAATAGTAATTATACTAATGAGTTGAGGTTCTATTTGATAAACTTTTATTTTTTTTTATGAAGAAAACGAATATTTACTTTAACTTCTAGTCATAATTTAAAATTAGGAAAAGAAAAAGCATCAAAATTATCTACATGTGATATAGTTTTTCTGTTTTCTCTATAAAGTCTATAATGAAAAAATAATGTAATTTCATTAATAGGATGATTTATTGCTATAAGAAGAGAATATAATAAATTTTGACGATCATTAGTATATATTTTAATAAATAAATTTGAGTATCTTTTATAATTATTTTATCTAATTTTTTTTAATATAAATGACAAGTAGAAAGTCTATACGACATTGTATCAGTTTTATGGAAAAATAATAAATCCATCATATTGGTGACATTTTTTTCTATATCATCAGGAATAAATTACCATTTTATTATTTTCATATTAGAAGTATCAATTAATTATTCATATGATTTTATAATGAAGTTGAACATTTTTTAACTATAAAATTATGGTATTTTTACAAGTTTTTTAAAAAATATCCAGAAACAAGAATATGTCTATATTTTATTTTTTTATCTTGATAGTTTTATTTATCTATGCAATATATAAATTTTTTCTTCATATATAGTTTTTTAGAATTTTCTTAAAATAATTTATATTAAAATTATATTTTAAAGATTATGAAATCGCAGATTATTTTAAAATAATAATTTAAGAGTATATAAACATAATTTGTATTATAAATTATATGTAATTTTACTATTTTTTTTAAATAAATCAAGTAAGTTAATATGAAATCTTTAAATTAGATTCTAATAATTATTTTATTAAATAGATAATGTTTTTTATGTATTATATTTTCTTATATAAATCTTTAATAACGTATTTCAAACGAGTGTATATATATGTTTAATTCGAATCATGAACAGGAATTAATCAAAAGAAGAACTTTTGCTATTATTTCTCATCCTGATGCTGGAAAAACTACTATTACTGAAAAAATGTTATTATTTGGGAAAGCGATTCGTATTTCTGGAACAATTAAAGGAAGAGGAAATACAAAATATGCTAAATCAGATTGGATGAACATTGAAAAAGAACGTGGAATTTCTGTAACTACTTCAGTTATGCAATTCACGTATAAAAATATTTTAATGAATTTATTAGATACTCCTGGTCATCAAGATTTTTCAGAAGATACATATCGTATTCTTACTGCTGTAGATTTTTGTTTAGTAGTAATTGATGCTGCTAAAGGTATAGAGGAACGAACTAAAAAATTAATAGATGTTACACGTATTCATCATACTCCTATTATTACTTTTATTAATAAGTTAGATCGTGATAGTCGAGAACCAATAGAAATTTTAGATCAAATTGAAAAAGAATTAAAATTCAATTGTATTCCTATTAATTGGCCCATTAGTTGTGGAAAAAATTTCAAAGGAGTTTATCATATTTATGATAAAATAATTTATTTCTATAAAAATAAACTATTTAAAAAAAAATTTTTAAATTTAAAAAATTTTTTTAATTTTTCTGATGGTTCACTAGATAAATATATTGGAAAAGATTTAGCTATACATATTGGTCAAGAATTAGAACTAATTACTAATGTATATTCAGAATTTAATAAAGAAAATTTTTTGAAAAGTATTATCACACCTGTTTTTTTTGGTAGTGCACTTAGTAATTTTGGAATTGACTATTTGTTAGATAGTTTAATAGAATGGGCTCCTTCTCCGTTGTACCGTCAAAGTAATAAACGTAAAGTACATCCTCAAGAAAAAAAATTTACAGGTTTTATATTTAAAATTCAAGCTAATATGGACTTAAAACATCGAGATAGAATAGCATTTATGAGGATAGTTTCAGGGCAATATACAAAAGGTATGAAATTAAAACATGTACGAGTTAAAAAAAATATAACTGTTTCTGATGCTTTTATTTTTTTAGCTGGTGATAGAATATCAATAAATAAAGCTTATCCTGGTGATGTGATAGGACTTCATAATCATGGAACAATTAAAATTGGAGACACCTTTACAGAAGGAGAAGAAATTCAGTTTGTTGGAATACCTAGTTTTGCACCAGAAATTTTTCGTCTTATTTACTTAAAAAATCCCCTGAAACAAAAACAATTAAAAAAAGGTTTAGTACAGTTGTCTGAAGAAGGAACTGTTCAAATATTTCGTCCTATTCTTAATAATAATTTAATTTTAGGCGCTATTGGAATATTACAATTCGATGTCGTAATCGAACGTTTAAGATTAGAGTATAATATAGATGCAATATATAAAAAAGTTAATATTGTTCTTGCTCGTTGGATTAAGTCTGAAAATAATCATAGTATTTATAAATTTAAAAAAAAATATAGTACTTATTTAGCATATGATACTTCTAATAGTTTGATATATTTAGCACCGAGTACTGCTAATTTAAACATAGTTATGACTCAGAATTCTGATATTATTTTTAACAAAATACGAGAACAGTAAAATTTAAAACGATCAAATAATAATTATTTGTTTTAATGAATTTTAGGAAGTTTAATTATGAAAAGAGTTTTTTTAATTGTTTTAGATTCTTTTGGAATCGGTTTTAGTTCTGATGCTAATAAATTTAATGATGTTGGTTCGGATACATTTGGACATATAGCAGAAAAATGTTTTTTAGGTAAAGCAGACATAGGAAGAAAAGGATCCTTATACATTCCTAATTTAGTAAAATTAGGAATAATAAATGCATATAAAGAATCCACAGGAAAATATCCTTTAGGATTCGATAATAGTTCAAATATTATTGCTAGTTATGGTTTTGCTAGTGAGATTTCTTCTGGAAAAGATACTACTTCAGGACATTGGGAAATTGCAGGGGTTCCAGTTTTAGATGATTGGTTTTATTTTAAAGAAAAAAAAAATAGCTTTCCTAAAAATTTATTAGAAGAAATAATAAATATATCGAAATTAACAGGTTTTATTGGCAATTGTCATGCTTCAGGAACTGATGTTATAAAAAATTTGGGTGAAGAACATATTAAAACAAGCAAACCTATTATATATACTTCATCAGATTCTGTTTTTCAAATAGCATGCCATGAAGATTTTTTCGGTTTATCAAGTCTTTATGAGTTATGTAAAACTGTTCGTTTTATTTTAGATAAATACAAATATAAAGTTGCAAGAGTAATTGCAAGACCTTTTATTGGAAATAAAAAATCAAACTTTCAACGCACAGGTAATAGACGTGATTTTTCAATTAAACCTTTCTCTACAACAGTGATTCAAAAATTAATAGATGAAAAAAAAGGACAAGTAATTGCGATTGGAAAAGTTTCTGATATTTATAGTGGAGTAGGAATAAGTAAGAAAATTAAATCTACTGGTCTTGATGAATTATGTAATACAACAATTAATGAAATGAAAGTTGCCATTAATAATACTATTGTTTTTACTAATTTAGTAGATTTCGATTCAAATTGGGGTCATCGTCGTGATGTTTCTGGATACGCTAAAGGTTTAGAATTTTTTGATTCTAGATTATCTGAAATGATAAATTTAGTGAAAAAAGATGATTTATTAATTTTAACTGCAGATCATGGATGTGATCCAACATGGAAGGGAACAGATCATACTCGAGAAAACGTTCCTATATTAATTTATTCACCAGGTATTAAAAAATATTTTTTAGGTCACCGTAAAACTTTTTCTGATATAGGGCAAACTATTGCAAAATATTTTTTATTAACTGATATGCATTATGGTCAAAACATGCTTGAAAATTTTAAAGTATAATTTTTATGTGTTAAAAAGGAAAAAATTAGTGTCTACTCCTCATATTAATAGTAAAAAAAATGATTTTTCAGAGATAGTTCTTATGCCGGGAGATCCATTACGAGCAAAATATATTGCTGAAAAATATTTAAAAAATTATATTCAAGTAAATAATACTCGTTTAATGTTAGCCTATACTGGATTTTACAAAAATAAAAAAATTTCAATTATGAGTCATGGTATAGGAATACCATCAGCTTCTCTTTATACAAGAGAATTAATTGTTGAATTTAATGTAAAAAAAATTATTCGCATAGGTACGTGTGGTTCTGTACGAGATGATATTAAATTACGTGATATAGTAATTAGCATGGGTGCTTGTACTGATTCGAAAGTAAATCGAATAAGATTTAATAATCATGATTTTTCTGCTATTGCAGATTTTGATATGATTTATAAAACAGTTTTAATTGCAAAAAAAATGAAAATTAAAGTATCTGTCGGTAATTTTTTTACGACAGATTCTTTTTATAATGATGATAAAAAAATGATAAATATTTTGAAAAGATATAATATTATTGGAGTTGATATGGAGACTGCAGGAATATATGGTGTAGCTTCTGAATTAAAAGCTCAAGCATTATCAGTATGTACAGTATCTGATCATATTATAAAAAAAGAGTCTCTTTCATCAATAGAAAGAGAGGCAAGTTTTAACGATATGATTGAACTAGCTTTAGAGTCTATTTTATAAGAAATATTTTATTTTTTAAGTATAATATATAATTTTTTTTTGGTGAGAAAGGGATTCGAACCCTTGATACGTTTCCATATACACGCTTTCCAGGCGTGCTCCTTAAGCCTCTCGGACACCTCACCATTTATTAAGAAAATACTGAAAAGTTATTTTTTTATTTTAATATAAAAAAATAAATTACGTCAAGTTTTTACTTATTTAGATTTTATTTTAATTAAATTAAATTTAATATTTTATTTTATAAATAGAAAAGATTGTTTTTTAAAAATAAAAATAGAAAAAATTATGCTGATTCTGATAGAATATATTTATATTTTTTTAAAAAAATAGTTATTTTATGTTTTTTTATATTAATTAAAAGGATGCAATTGATTAATGAACAAATAATACAAATATTTTTAAAATATTTATTGATCCTGAATGTAGAATAATTTCATTAAGATTTTTATAAATATCATTTTATAGAAATTTATAAAATATTTCTACATTTAAAAAATATTCATAATTTATTTTAAAATAATTAATTTTTATTCTATTTTCAATGTTTGTTTATGTCCTGCCAGCAAAATATGCTGAGCATTGGTATTATTAACTAATTATCTTAGTAATAAAAACATGGCAGAAAAACGAAATATTTTTCTAATTGGACCTATGGGTGCTGGAAAAAGTACTATTGGTCGTCAATTGTCTCAACAACTTAACATGGAATTTTTTGATTCTGATCAAGAAATTGAAAAACGTACTGGTGCTGATATAAGTTGGGTTTTTGATGTAGAGGGTGAAAGTGGTTTTCGTTTGAGAGAACGAAAAATCATTGAAGAATTAACTATTAAACAAGGTATTATTCTTGCTACAGGTGGAGGTTCAGTTAAGTTTAAAGAAACTCGCAATTTTCTATCATCTCGAGGTATTGTTATTTATTTAGAAACAACAATTGAAAAACAATTAGCACGTACCAAAAGAGATAAAAAAAGACCATTATTACAATCCGTCACTTCAAATCGTATTATATTAGAAAATCTAGCTTATGAAAGAAATCCTTTATATGAAGAAATTGCAGATATAAAAGTTCAAACTGATGATAAAAGTGCTAAATCTGTAGCTTTTAATATAATTAGTTTATTAGAAGAAATATAATAAAGATTGATAATAAATAATTTATGGAGTGTGAAAAATTGTGGAACGATTAAAAGTTGTTCTAGGAAAACGCAGTTATCCTATCACTATAGGATCTAATATTATTCAAGAAGATAATATTTTTTGGCCTTTACAACCAGGTGATCAAGCAATGCTTGTAACCAATAAAACATTAGCTAATCTTTTAAAAGATAAAATTTTTTATCATTTAAGGAAATCTGGAATTAAAATAGATCAAGTAATTTTATCAGATGGTGAACAGTATAAAACATTAAATGAAATGGAATTAATTATTTCTGCTTTATTAGAAAAAAAACATGGTCGGGATACAACTTTAATTGCATTAGGTGGAGGTGTAATAGGTGATTTAGCCGGTTTTGCTGCTTCTGTTTATCAGAGAGGTGTACGTTTTATTCAAATCCCAACCACGCTTTTATCTCAAGTTGATGCTTCTGTAGGTGGAAAAACAGCCGTTAATCATTTACTTGGTAAAAATATGATTGGTTCTTTTTGGCAACCGTCCTCTGTAATTATTGATATTAATTGTTTAAAGACACTTCCGTATACTGAATTAGTATCTGGTATGGCAGAAGTAATTAAATATGCTATTATTTTTGATGAAACATTTTTTTCTTGGTTAGAAGAAAACATTGAAGCTATTTTATCTCTTAATAATACAGCAATGTCTTATTGTATAAAAAAATGTTGTGAACTAAAATCACAATTAATTTCCTTAGATGAAAGAGAAAATAATTTTAGAGCACTATTAAATCTAGGCCATACATATGGTCATGCTATTGAAGTTCATGCAGGTTATGGAAATTGGCTTCATGGTGAAGCAATATCAGTAGGTATGGTAATGGCTGCACGTACTGCTGAATTACTAGGATATTTAAAAACAACAGATTTTAAAAGAATTATTTTATTGTTAAAAAGAACTGGTTTACCTATAAAAGGACCAAAAAATATGTCTGCTGCTTCATATATTCCGTATATGATGAGAGATAAAAAAGTAATTTCAGGAGAGATTAGATTAGTTTTACCACTATCTATTGGAAAAGCAGAAATTTATAGTAATATAGATAAAAATATTATTTTAACTGCTATTAAAAATTCTCAATAAATTTTTTATTATCTAAAATATTAAAATTATTTATATTATAATATAGTTTTTACTATTTTTTGCTCTTATAGTTTTATTCTTTAAAAAGAAACTATATTCTATATTTTTAATGTAAAAGTTATATTGATCATTAAAAAATATTTTTTTAAAATCTATGTATTCTAATAAAAATTTTAAAAAATATTCCATAATTAATATATTTTAAATTATAAAAATAAAACTATAGAGAGTAAAAATGATATTTTAAAAAAATATTATCGCATCAAAATAATTAATTAAAAGTACAGATTTTTTTGAAAAATTCTGTTTTTTAAAGTTATTAAGATCAATGTATTAAATATCAAATTATTTTCTTAAGATTTTCTGAGAAAATGTTTAATTAAATTTTTTCAGGTAACAGATCAGTTTCTTAATACTAACCATTATAATTATATTTTAGTAGATATCAATTGTGATTTTATTAATTTATTAATTTTTTGAAAAAAAATTATTTTTTAAATTTTATTGATTATACATAATTTTTTTAATCCTTGTACTAATAAATTACATTTTTATTCTATATATTTTATTATATATAATAAAATTTCTAATCACTATTAAAAATTAATAATTTTCTATATTTTAATAGACATTTCTACAATAAATTATGTTGATATGATTTCAAAGATAAATTTAATTTTATTTTATTTTTTATAAAAAATTATTTTTTTCTATAAGATAAATTTATCAATTTTTTAACATACTTAAAAAGAATTTTTTTATCTGTTTTTCTTATAATATTATATGATTTACTTTATTTTTTTAAAAATGCGAATTTTACCAAAAATTACATTAATGATTTTGATTTATATTAAAATAGAAAATTAGTATATCTTATATAATATGTTTTAAAAAATTTATTCCTTTTCCAGTATCAAATTAAGATCATTTTTAACATACTTATTGTATAAAAAATATTTTTTTATATTTCATGAGATCTAAATGTTCTGTTATTTATACTATAAAAGTTGTAAAAATTTAAAAAATTATTAGCATAATATAATTAATGTTATAATAATCTAATTTAATTAAAGATAGGGAAATTAAGATGAAAAAGTTTTTTTTAGCTCCATCAATTTTATCTGCTGATTTTGCACGTTTAGGAGAAGATACAAAAAAAGTAATAGATGCAGGAAGTGATTTAATACATTTTGATGTTATGGATAATCATTATGTTCCTAATTTAAGTATGGGACCTATGATATTAGAATCATTGCGTAATTATAATATTAAAGCGCCAATTGATGTTCATTTGATGGTAAAACCAGTAGATAATTTAATTCCTCAGTTTGCTAAAGCAGGCGCAACTTTTATTACTTTTCATCCAGAAGCAACGCTTCATATTGAACGAACATTAAATTTAATTAAAGAACATGGATGTAAAGTAGGACTAGCTTTTAATCCTGCAACACCACTTAATTTTCTTGATTATATATTAGAAAAATTAGATTTAATCTTATTAATGTCAGTAAATCCAGGATTTGGAAATCAGTCTTTTTTACCATCTACATTAAATAAATTACGTGCAGTAAGAAAAATTATTGATAGTAATTTTCCTGATATTCTTTTAGAAGTTGATGGGGGAGTAAAATTAGATAATATTGCTGAGATTGCATTTTCTGGAGCCAATGTTTTTGTAATTGGATCAGGATTATTTAAATATTCTAATTATGAATTTATCATCGAAAAGATTCGAAAAGAATTACAACATGCTTATTCTAGATCTATTCATTAATATTTCATTTGGAATTTAAAATGATTTCTTCTAAACCTATTTTATTTAGTGCAATACAGCCTTCTGGAAATTTAACTCTTGGTAATTATATAGGAACAATGCGTCATTGGTCAGACATGCAAAATAATTATGATTGTCTCTATTGTATTGCTGATTTACATGCGTTAACTATACAAGAAAAAAAAATTAATTTAAAAAAATCTATATTAGATACACTGTCTTTTTATTTAGCTTGTGGTGTGGATCCTAATAAAAGTACTATTTTTATTCAATCTCATGTTTATCAACATGGCCAATTAAATTGGATCTTGAATTGTTTTAGTCAATTTTCAGAATTACTTCGTATGACTCAATTTAAGATTAAAAGAAAAATAGAAAAAAAATGCGCAAAAAAAACAAACGTAGCTTTATTTAATTATCCAATTTTAATGGCAGCAGATATTTTATTATATCAAACTAATTTTGTTCCAGTAGGACGAGATCAAAAGCAGCATGTAGAATTAACACGAAATATAGCTAATCGTTTTAACTCTTTATATGGAAATATTTTTACATTACCTGAACCATTAATTACTCAATATGGTTCTAAAATTATGTCATTATTAGAGCCAAATAAAAAAATGTCTAAATCTGATTTTAATAAAAATAATGTAATTTTTTTATTAGATGACATCCCAACTGCTATATTAAAAATAAAACATGCCATTACTGATTCAGAAATGCCATCTAAAATATATTACAATATAGAAAAAAAACCAGGAATTTCAAATTTGTTGGAAATTCTTTCTGCTATTACTAATAAAAATATTAATGTTTTAATAAAAGAACTAGAAGGTATAATGTATTCAGAATTTAAAAACATTGTTGCAGATTATTTGTCTAAATTTTTATCTAAACTACAAAAATCTTATCATAATTATCGTTATGATGAATCTTATTTAAAGAAAATAGTTTATGAAGGAGCAATTCAATCTCAATTAAAATCTGAAAAAACCTTAAAAAATATATATGATAAATTAGGATTAATTCCACTATTTTAAATAAACCAGAATTATTTTTTCTAGTTTATTTTAAAAAAAAATTTTTATTATAAAATTTTATTTAATTCTTATTTTTTTTGTATTTAAATAAATTAAAATAGATAGAAAAAATACTATAGCATATAATATATTTGAACTAATTAAAGTCATATATAATCCCTTTCTTTCTACTATAGGACTAGTTACAATAAATGTAAGTAAAGTTCCAATTGTGCCAGATAGTAAAATTAAATTAATTAATTTTGGAGAAGGTTTTTTTGTTTGTAACGATGCTAATGTTATAATTATAGTATAAATAGCACTAGAGAAAAAACCTAGACCAATAATTATATACTGTTGATTTAGAAAATTTTCACTATGAATAAAAAAATACATAAGTATTGTAGAAATGCTTGTAAGAAACATAAATATACGATATAAATTAAAAAATTTAATTATAAAACTAAAAAACCACATTCCAAGCATATAAGACATCCAGAAACCACTTATTAAACTACCAGTTTTTTTTATATTAATATTCATGATTTCAGTAGCGTATTGTGGCACCCAGGAAATAAATCCTAATTGTCCCAGGATATATAGTAATGCTGCAATTGATAATAAAAATACATTAAAATTCCATTTTTCTTTTATTTCTTTAATATTTTTAATATCAGTTTTAAATTTGATAAAATTTAAATTAATTGTTAGTAAAAAAATGAATAAATAGATTACTCCTATGCATACATAAGTCCAATACCAAATAATTTTTTTTTCTAAAAGATAAGCTGTAATAATTGGAAATATCATACCAGACATACTAAAAAAAGAGTCAGTTAATAATAACTGAGAGCCTCTTTTTGATCCTGAATATAGATGAGTAATAATAAATGTACCGATTGACATAGTAATCCCGCTCACTAATCCAAGTATAAATATGTTTATTGAAAATAAAAATATACTATTACTAAGAACTATACCGATAGTAGCCATAATAGTAAGTATAAATCCAAATACCAGTTGCTTTTTTAATGATATAATTTCTATTAACCAAGAATTTATAAAAATTGATATTAATATTCCTGCATTTAAAAAAGTAAATATATTACTCATCTGAGATATGGATAAATGAAAATAGTCGGAAATATTCCCCATAATCATACCAGTAACTACAACTAGCGCACCGGTAAATGCATATGATAAAAAACTAATCCATGTAAGTCCTACTCGATTAATATTTTTCATTTTTTATTACCTTTTCATCGATTTTTTACAAAAATATAATTAAATACATTTTATTTTTTAATTTTTAATAAAAAAATTAATTAATTTTTTTAATATGTTATTAACAAATTAAGTTTAATTTTAATAAAATATAATGTATATTTTATTGTGAAAGTTTTACATATTTTTTTCTTTTTTTATCAAAATAATTCTCTACAATTTTTTTTTAATAAATATATTTTAGAAAATTTAATGATATCAAAAAAAATGTTAATTACACGAGATACTTTCCATAAGTTGATTTTATCTTTTTATAATCCAGTTTCTTTTATTCCTGTAAAAGGAAAAGAATATATTCATTTTTCTGGAGTATCGTAGTTACATCATTAAGATAATTAAAATATTGTCATCTTTTATTAAATAAAATATTAAAAAATAAAAGTAAAATTTTATAGGATATTAGTAATGTTTTTACTGAATCAGCTATTAGATTAGCTAAGAAATTAGTTTCTTTTAGCTTTGTATTACAAGTATTTTTTCAAATTCTGGCGTAGAAACTAATAAAGCTGCTTTTAAATTAGCACGTTATTACTCATCTAAAATATATAATATTAGAAAAAATAGAATTATTTCGTTTTATAACTTATTTTATAGATGTATATTTTTTACTTTTTCTGTTGGTAGATAATCAAAATATTCTGATAATTTTAGTCTAAAAGCCTTAGGAATAATACATTCTTCATTTAATGATATTAATACTGTAAAAAACATCATTAATAATACATGTGCAATAGTTATGGAATTAATTCAAGGTGAAGGTAGAATAATATCAGCAAGTGTTGCGTTTATGAAAGAATTAAGAGAATTATGTAATCAATATAATCTACTATTAATTTTTGATTAAATCTAAAATGGAATGGGTAGAAATGACAAATTATTTTGTTATGAATATTATAGAATAATTCCAGATATTTTAACTCTTGCAAAATCTTTAGGTAGAGGATTTCCAATAAGTACAATGTTAACGATGAATAAAGTTGCATCTGTAATAAAGCCTCTAATACATGGTATTAGATATGGTAAGAATACTCTTTCTTATTCAGTAGCCGAATCTGTTATCGATATTATTAATACTAAAAAATTTTTCTTCGGAGTTATAAAAAAGTCTAAAAAAATCATATTTAAATTAAATATTATTAATCAATATTTTAAATTATTTAAAAAAATACGAGTCAAGAACTATTAATTGATATAGTATTTCAAATATTTTTTATGAAGAGGATATTTTATTTTTATATAATATGTAATACAAAAAAACTATTTTTCTAAAAATTTTATTTATTTAAAAAATAAAATTTTTTATAAAAAATAATATTATTTTTCCATAATTAGACCGCAATATGATTACACTTCTAAAAATAATTAATATATTTTTGCATTGTTTAGTAAAATTAAATTATTTTTAATTTCTAGATTATTTTGAATATATTTTATCATTTACTTATACTTGTAATAATAGATAAAATATTTTTTTATCGTTTTAGTTAAAAAATTTTTAAAAAATTGTTTTAAATATATTTAAAAAAAATATACTGCAGAAAAAAATATATTGATAATAAAACATATAATATTTTATATGTTTTTTTGGAGTCACGAATGATTTATTTTCTTCTAAAAAGAATAATATTCTTATTTATAATATTATATGTACCAAAATCGTTTTCACTAACAAAATCTTTATCTGATGTTCATTTACAATCTTATTCAAAAAACGATCATGTATTTCAAAATCATAATGAAAAAATAGGTTATGCTTTAGGTGTTTCATTAGGTCATTATGTCAATCAATCTTTTGAAAATCAAAAAAAAATAGGAATTAAATTAGATAAGAAAAGTCTTCTAAAAGGAATAGAAGATGCAGTTTCTGGTAATTTAAAGCTTTCACATCAAGAAATTTCTTTAATTCTTGAAGAATTAGAAGAAAAATTAAAAAATGCAACTAAAATTCAAATTGAAAAAAAAGAAAAAGAAAATTTTATTCAAGGAGAATCATATATGAAAAATTTTTCTAAAGTAAATGGTGTCAAGAAAACATCTAGTGGTCTTCTATATCTTCTAGAAAGAGAAGGAGAAGGTGAAGCATTAACCAATGATACAAAAATTACTGTACATTATAAAGGTACATTTGTTAATGGTATAGAATTTGATAATTCTTACAAACGAGATAAGCCTGTATCATTGATTTTGAAAGATGTTATATTAGGTTGGCAAGAAGGTTTAAAATATATAAAAAAAGGTGGTAAAATCAAGTTAGTAATACCGCCTAATTTAGCATATGGAGAAAAAGAAGTTAATGGTATTCCAGGGAATTCTACTTTAATTTTTGATATAGAATTATTAGATGTAGTTAATAAATCATAATATACTTATCTTTATCATCAGTTTTTAAAATATGATATAATTAAAGATTATTGTAATAATATTTGGTGCAAAATTTTAAAAAATGAATTATACGATATTAGTAACTGGAGCAGCTTATGGAACACAAAATTCAAGTACTGCTTTTTTATTTTGTAAAGCGTTATTAAAAACTAAACACATATTACACAGTGTTTTTTTTTATTGTGATGGTGTTCTTAATGCTAATAGTATGACCACGCCAGCAATTGATGAATTCAACTTAATTAAAGCATGGCAAGAATTAAATAAAAAATATCAAGTTAAATTATATGTTTGCAATAGTGCGGCTTTAAGAAGAGGTATTATAGAAGATGAAAAAGAATTTAATATGAATATAAAAAAAGGTAATCTAGCATTTTTTTTTGAATTAAGTGGTTTAATAGAATTAGCTAATTCTATAAAAATATGTGATCGTATAATACAATTTTAATTTGGTATTTTTATTATAATGAAGATAGTTGCTTTTGTTTTTTCTCATTCTCCACATGGAACTAGTTTTGGTAGAGAAGGATTAGATGCTATTTTTAGCCTTTCATCAGTTTTTAAAAAAATCAGTTTGTTTTTTATTGGTGACGGTATTTTGCAATTAATTAAAAGTCATCAAACAGAAAATATTTTAGCTCGTAATTATATATCTTCTTTTTCTATATTATCTTTTTATAATATAAAAGATTTTTATTGTTGTAAAAAATCATTAATTGAACGAGGATTTAATAGTAAAAAAAATAATTTTATATTAAATGTAGATATATTAGATTCATATATTATGCGTTTAAAATTAGATAATTATGATGCAATTATTAATTTTTAAGGTTTATAAATATGTTACATACTTTAATGAAATCTCCTTTTGAGACTAATATTTCTCTTATTATAAGTATGTTAAAAAAATCAGATGATTTTTTAGCACTTCAAGATGGTGTGCTTATTGCATTAAAAGATAATATTTTTTTAAAAAAAATAATCATGTCTTCAGTGAAATTATATCTTATAAAAGAAGATGTTTATGCACGAGGGATTCATAAAAATATCTCTAACAAGTTTATTTTGATAAGTTATATTCATTTCGTTTCATTAACACTTAAACATAAAAAACAAATGACTTGGTAAAAAATACTAAGTGATATTTAATTTAAATACCCAATCCTAAAATTCTTCATGATAATAGAAAATATTTTTTTTATTTATATTATGTTGATATTTTTCAGAAAATTAATTGAAATGATAGGAGTTTTTTTATGGCCACAGTAAATCAATTGGTCCGTAAACCTCGTGTACGAAAAGTTGTTAAGAGTAATGTTCCTGCATTAGGAAAAAGTCCTCAAAAAAGAGGTGTTTGTACTAGAGTTTATACTACTACACCTAAAAAACCAAATTCAGCATTACGTAAAGTATGTCGTGTAAGATTGACTAATGGTTTTGAAGTAACTGCCTATATTGGAGGCGAAGGTCATAATTTACAAGAACATTCTGTTATTTTAATACGAGGTGGTCGTGTTAAAGACTTGCCTGGAGTTCGGTATCATGTTGTTAGAGGTTCATTAGATTGTGCTGGTGTTAAAGAACGAAAACAGGGTCGTTCTAAATATGGTGTTAAAAAATCAAAAACATAAAAAAGGTATGATTTATATATTTTTTATTAAATGGAGTCACTTATGCCACGTCGTCGTATTATCAGTACTCGAAAAATTTTACCAGATCCAAAGTTTTCTTCAGAATTATTAGCTAAATTTATTAATATTCTTATGATAGATGGTAAAAAATCTATTGCGGAAGTTATTGTATATACTGCTTTAAAAAATTTATCTAAACGTACAGATAAAAAAGAACTAGAAGCATTTGAAATAGCTTTAGAACATGTACGTCCAACGGTCGAGGTTAAATCTCGTCGAGTTGGTGGATCAACATATCAAGTACCTGTAGAAGTTCGTCCAGTAAGACGTAATGCTTTAGCTATGCGTTGGATTGTAGAATCTGCTCGTAAACGTCCTGATAAATCTATGTCTTTACGATTATCTAATGAGCTTTATGACGCTTTAGAAAATAAAGGTACAGCGGTTAAAAAAAGAGAAGAAGTACATCGGATGGCAGAAGCTAATAAAGCTTTTGCTCATTATCGTTGGTAGTATTATTAGAGTGATATTTTTTTGTGTTACTTATAAAGTATATTGAGGCAATTATATCAATTCAACTTATGAGGTGTAACTTTTTAAAACCTAAAAAATGAGAGAAAGATAATGTCTCGTACAACACCTATTTCTCGATATCGTAATATTGGAATTAGTGCACATATAGATGCAGGTAAAACAACTACTACTGAAAGAATTTTGTTTTATACAGGAATTAATCATAAAATTGGTGAAGTTCATGATGGTGCGGCTACCATGGATTGGATGGAACAAGAACAAGAAAGAGGAATTACTATTACATCAGCAGCTACTACCACTTTTTGGAGTGGAATGGCTAAACAATTTAAACCACATAGAATTAATATTATTGATACACCTGGACATGTTGATTTTACTATTGAAGTAGAACGTTCAATGCGTGTTTTAGATGGTGCTGTTATGGTTTATTGTGCAGTGGGAGGAGTACAACCTCAATCAGAAACTGTGTGGCGTCAAGCAAATAAATATAATGTTCCTCGTATAGCATTTATAAATAAAATGGATCGTATGGGAGCTAACTTTTTAAAAGTAGTCAAACAAATTAAAACACGTTTAGGTGCTAATCCAGTTCCTTTGCAGTTAGCTATTGGATCAGAAGATACTTTTGTTGGTATTATTGATTTAATTAAAATGAAAGCTGTTCATTGGAAAGAATCTGATCAAGGTTTAACATTTATTTATCATGAAATTCCTACAGAAATGGTTGAATTAGCACGAAAATGGAATCAAAATTTAATTGAGTCTGCAGTAGAGTCTAACGAAGATCTTTTGGAAAAATATTTAAATGGAATTGAATTATCTGAACATGAAATTAAATCTGCTTTACGAAAACGTGCTTTAAATAGTGAAATTGTGCTTATTACCTGCGGATCAGCTTTTAAAAATAAAGGAGTTCAAGCTTTATTAGATGCGATAATTGAATATTTACCTGCTCCTGATGATGTTCAAGATATTAAAGGTGTCTTAAATGATAGTAAACACACTCCAGCCATTAGAAATTCAAATGATAAAGCGCCATTTTCTGCTTTAGCTTTTAAAATTGCTAACGATCCATTTGTAGGAAATTTAACGTTTTTTCGTGTTTATTCAGGAGTAGTGAAATCTGGAGATACTGTATTTAATTCTGTTAAGTCTCAACGAGAAAGATTTGGTAGAATTGTTCAAATGCATGCTAATAAAAGAGAAGAGATAAAAGAAGTACATGCAGGTGATATAGCTGCTGCTATTGGTTTAAAAGATGTTACTACTGGTGATACTTTGTGTGATTTAAATCAGCCGATTATATTAGAACGTATGGAATTTCCTGAACCAGTAATATCTATTTCTGTAGAACCTAAAACTAAAGCTGATCAAGAAAAAATGGGTTTAGCATTAGGACGATTAGCGAAAGAAGATCCTTCATTTCGAGTACAAACCGATCAAGAATCCAATCAGACTATAATTTCTGGAATGGGTGAATTGCATTTAGAAATTATCGTTGATCGTATGAAACGAGAATTTAGCGTTGATGCTAATATTGGAAAGCCTCAAGTAGCATATCGTGAAACTATTCTTAATAAAGTTGAAGATGTTGAAGGGAAGCATATCAAACAATCGGGTGGAAGAGGTCAATATGGTCATGTTGTTATAGAATTATTTCCATTGGATCCTGGAGGAAAAGGATATTTATTTATTAATGATATTAAAGGAGGCGTTATACCAAATGAATATATTTCAGCAGTTGATAAAGGAATTCAAGAACAATTAAAATGTGGTCCTTTATCTGGTTATCCTGTAGTTGATATTGGAATTCGTCTTTATTTTGGTTCTTATCATGATGTTGACTCATCTGAATTAGCTTTTAAGTTAGCTGCTTCTGCGGCTTTTAAAACTGGTTTTAAAAAAGCCAAACCAGTTTTATTAGAACCAATTATGAAAGTTGAAGTAGAAACACCAGATGATTATATGGGAGATGTTATAGGCGATTTGAATCGTCGAAGAGGTATTATTGAAGGTATGCAAGATTTATCTGTTAGTAAAATTATTAATGCATGCGTTCCTTTATCTGAAATGTTTGGTTATGCTACTGACTTACGTTCTCAAACTCAAGGAAGAGCATCTTATTCTATGGAATTCTTAAAATATGTAGAAGCTCCATATAATATTTCTAAAGATATTATTGAAAGAAGAGAAAAGTAGAATTTTTCTTTTATAATGTATACAATGTTTTATTTACATAGATATTTTATATAAGGAAAAAAAAATGTCTAAAGAAAGATTTCAACGTTTAAAACCTCATATAAATGTAGGTACAATTGGTCATGTAGACCATGGTAAAACAACTTTAACTGCAGCTATTACAACTGTCTTATCTAAAAAATTTGGTGGTTCTGCTCGTGCTTTTGATCAGATAGACAATGCACCAGAAGAAAAAGCAAGAGGTATTACAATTAATACTTCTCATGTAGAATATGATACTGAGTTTAGGCATTATGCTCATGTAGATTGTCCTGGCCATGCTGATTATATTAAAAATATGATTACTGGTGCAGCTCAAATGGACGGTGCTATATTAGTTGTTGCAGCCACTGATGGACCGATGCCTCAAACTCGAGAACACATTTTACTTGGAAGACAAGTAGGTGTTCCGTATATTATTGTTTTTCTTAATAAGTGTGATATGGTAGATGATGAAGAATTATTAGAATTAGTGGAAATGGAAGTTCGCGATTTATTAACACAATATGATTTTCCTGGAGATGACACTCCTATTATTCGTGGTTCAGCTCTTAAGGCATTAGAAGGTGATCCTGAATGGGAATCAAAAATCATTGATTTATCTAAATTTTTAGATAGCTATATTCCTGAACCGAAACGAGCAATAGATCAACCTTTTTTATTACCAATAGAAGATGTTTTTTCTATTTCAGGAAGAGGTACAGTAGTAACTGGACGAGTAGAAAAAGGTATAATTAAGGTAGGTGAAGAAGTTGAAATTGTTGGAATTAAAAAAACAACTAAAACTACTTGCACAGGCGTAGAAATGTTTAGAAAATTATTAGATGAAGGTCGTGCTGGAGAAAATGTAGGTGTTTTGCTTCGTGGTACAAAGCGTGATGAAATTGAAAGAGGACAAGTTTTAGCTAAACCAGGTAGTATTCATCCACATACAACATTTGAGTCTGAAGTTTATGTTCTATCCAAAGAAGAAGGTGGGCGTCATACTCCATTTTTTAAAGGATATCGTCCTCAGTTTTATTTTAGAACTACTGATGTAACAGGTTCTATTGAATTACCGGAAGGTGTCGAAATGGTTATGCCAGGAGATAATATAAAAATGACTGTTACTTTAATTAATCCTATTGCAATGGCTGATGGATTACGATTTGCTATACGTGAAGGTGGTCGTACTGTTGGAGCTGGTGTAGTTTCTAAAGTTTTGCTTTAATAATTTTATGTTTAAAATATTTTTATACTGATATCTAGTTGAATTTATTAAGAAAAGAGTATAAAATGCTCTTTTCTTGATTTATATATGTTAAATTAAAGTATAAATAAGTCATTTTTTTAATAGATTCATAGAATTAAAATTTAATTTTTTATATGATGAAAATCATATTAATTAAATCTTTATATACTTTAAAAAAATACTCCTGATATAGGAGTTATATAGTAATAATTAATTATATCTACTCTAAATAATATAGATCTATTCAGAGCAGATTAAATTTTCAATTTGTAAATAATTGGAGTTCTGGTCTAATGCAGAACCAAAGAATTCGTATTCGTTTAAAAGCTTTTGATCATAGATTAATTGATCAATCAACTACCGAAATTGTTGAAACAGCAAAAAGAACTGGTGCACAAGTGCGTGGACCAATTCCTCTTCCAACTCGTAAAGAACGTTTTACTATTTTAGTTTCTCCACATGTAAATAAGGATGCACGTGATCAATATGAAATTCGTACACATAAGCGTTTAATTGATATAGTAGAGCCTACTGAAAAAACTGTTGATGCACTTATGCGATTAGATCTTGCTGCAGGTGTAGATGTACAAATTAGTTTAGGTTAATCAGATAGATATGTTTAAGGTATTAAATAAATGATTGGTTTAGTTGGCAAAAAAATCGGAATGACTCGTATTTTTACTAAAGAAGGATCTTCAGTTCCTATTACAGTAATTGAATTACAAGAAAATCGAATTACGCAAATAAAAAATATAAAAACTGATCTCTATTGTGCTATTCAAGTAACAACTGGTATAAAAAAAACAAATAGATTAACTAAACCAAAAGCAGGACATTTTTTAAAGTCTGGCGTAATTCCTGGTCGTGGTTTATGGGAATTTAGAATTGATAATAATGAAACTTTTCAAGTGGGACAAAGTATTACAATTAATATTTTGAATAACATAAAAAAAGTTGATGTTACAGGTATATCTAAAGGAAAAGGTTTTTGCGGCACAGTAAAACGTTGGAATTTTCATACTCAAGATGCAACACACGGAAACTCTTTATCTCATAGAGTACCCGGTTCTATTGGTCAAAATCAAACTCCGGGTAGAGTCTTTAAAGGCAAAAAAATGGCAGGACAATTAGGAAATAATCGTGTGACTGTACAAAATTTAAATATAGTACATATCGATGAACAAAGAAATCTTCTTTTAGTAAAAGGTGCTGTTCCCGGTGCTACCGGTAGTGATCTTATCGTTAAACCAGCTATTAAGGTTTGAGCAGTGAGGAGTAAAGCATGGAATTAGTAGTTAAAGACGTACAAGATGTTCTTAGTGTTTCTGAAATTATTTTTTCTCGTGATTTTAATGAAGCTCTGATTCATCAAGTCGTTATTGCTTATTCAGCATCTACCCGTCAAGGTACGAGAGCACAAAAAAGTCGCGCTGAAGTTTCTGGTTCAGGTAGAAAACCTTGGCGTCAAAAAGGTACAGGTCGTGCACGAGCAGGATCTTTTAGAAGTCCAATTTGGCGATCAGGGGGCGTTACATTTGCTGCAAAACCACAAGAATACAATCAGAAAGTTAATAAAAAGATGTATCGTGGTGCGTTGAAAAGTATTTTTTCTGAATTAATACGTCAAAAAAGATTAATAGTTTTTAAAAATTTTTCATTAGATTTACCTAAAACAAAACTTTTAGTACAGAAATTGCAGGATATAAATTTAAAAAATGTTCTTATTATTACTAATAAAATAGATAATAATTTATTTCTTGCATCTAGAAATTTATATTCAGTTGATGTGAAAGATGTTCATTCTATAGATCCTGTTAGTTTAATTGCTTTTGAGCATGTTGTTATTACTGTTGAAGCAGTCAGAAAAATAGAGGAAATGCTTTCATGATATCTGAAGAACGTTTGTTAAAAATATTACTTTCTCCACATGTATCTGAAAAATCGTCTATATCTATAGAGAAATTTAATACTGTTGTTTTGAAAGTTTTAAATAATGCTACTAAATATGAAATAAAATGCGCAGTAAAAAAAATATTTAATATAGAAGTTGATAGTATCAATACATTAAAAATTAAAGGAAAAAAAAAGCGTCAATCTAATCGTGTTATTCAGAAAAGTAATTGGAAGAAAGCGTATATTAAAGTTAAAAAAGGGTATAATTTAGATTTCATAGGTAATACAGAGTAGTCGGAGGACAAAACAATGGCAATTGTTAAATGCAAACCGACATCTCCGGGTCGTCGCCACGTGATCAAAGTTGTGAATACACAGTTATATAAAGGAAAACCTTTTTCTTTATTGTTGAGAAAAAAAAGTAAAAGCGGAGGACGTAATAATAATGGCAGGATTACAACTCGTCATATTGGTGGTGGACACAAAAGAGCATATCGTATTATAGATTTTAAAAGAAATAAAGATGGTATAGAAGCTACTGTAGAAAGATTTGAATATGATCCTAATCGATCTTCTAATATTGCTCTAATATTATATAAAGATGGTCAAAGAAAATATATTTTAGCTCCAAAAGATTTAAAAATAGGAGATACGATAATCTCTGGAGCACATTCTCCTATAAAAATAGGAAATTCTTTACCACTAAAAAATATTCCAGTAGGTACATTTATTCATAATGTAGAAATGAAGCCTGGAAAAGGTGGTCAAATAGCTCGTTCTGCAGGAAGTTATGTACAATTAGTAGCATTTGATGCAGAATATGCAACTTTAAGATTGCGTTCTGGTGAAATGAGAAAAACTCAATCTAATTGTAGAGCAACTATTGGAGAAGTAGGTAATTCTGAACATATGTTAAAAGTTTTAGGAAAAGCAGGAGCATCTCGTTGGATAGGTGTGCGTCCTACTGTTCGTGGTACAGCTATGAATCCTGTTGATCATCCTCATGGTGGTGGTGAAGGAAGAAATTTTGGTAAGCATCCAGTTACTCCATGGGGAATTCAAACAAAAGGTAAAAAAACTCGTAAGAATAAACGTACTGAGAAATTTATTTTACGTCATCGTAGAAAATAATTATTGTGAGGGAATCACCTTTATGCCACGTTCTCTTAAGAAAGGTCCTTTTATTGATGTAAGTTTATTAAAAAAAGTGGAAAAATCAGTAAAAATAAATGATAAAAAACCTATTAAAACCTGGTCAAGACGTTCAACAATTTTTCCAAATATGGTAGGTTTAACAATATCTATTCATAATGGTCGTAATCATATTCCTGTTTTTATTACTGAAGAAATGGTAGGACATAAATTAGGTGAATTTTCCTTGACTCGTACTTATAGAGGACATAGTGCTGATAAAAAGGTAAAAAAACGTTGATTAAAATAGAAAGATAAAAGAGGAGTCAATGGAAACTTTAGCTCAACATCGTCAAGCACGTTCTTCAGCTCAAAAAGTTCGTTTAATTGTAGATTTAATTCGTGGGAAAAAAGTTCCAGAAGCATTAAATATTTTAACTTATACTAATAAAAAAGCAGCTATTTTAGTAAAAAAAGTTTTGGAATCAGCTGTAGCAAATGCAGAACATAATGATGGTGCTGATATAGATAAATTAAGAATAAAAAAAATATTTGTTAATGAAGGTTCAACAATGAAAAGAATGATGCCACGTGCTAAAGGACGTGCAGATCGTATTTTAAAACGTACTAGTCATATTACTGTAATTGTGTCTGATCGTTAACATTGAGGAGAATCAGTAATGGGTCAGAAAGTACATCCTAATGGTATGCGATTGGGTATAATAAAAAAATGGAATTCTGTTTGGTTTGCTAACACTAAAGATTTTGCTGATTATTTAGATAGTGACTATAAAGTACGTCAATTTTTAATGAAAAAATTAGAAAAAGCATCAATTTCTCGAATTATTATTGAAAGACCGGCTAAAAGTATTCGAGTTACAATTTATACTGCTAGACCTGGTATTGTTATTGGAAAAAAAGGTGAAGATGTCGAAAAATTAAGAACTGCTATTGCTAAAATCACTGGAGTACCAGTTCAAATTAATATTTCTGAAGTACGTAAACCTGAATTGGATGCTAAACTTGTTTCTGATAGTATAACTTCTCAGTTAGAACGAAGAGTCATGTTTCGACGTGCTATGAAAAGATCTGTTCAAAACGCAATGAGACAAGGTGCAAAAGGTATTAAAGTTGAAGTAAGTGGACGTTTAGGAGGAGCAGAAATAGCTCGTAGAGAATGGTATCGAGAAGGAAGAGTACCTCTTCATACCCTGCGTGCAAATATTGATTATAGTATTTCAGAAGCACATACAACATATGGTGTAATTGGTGTTAAGGTGTGGATTTTTAAAGGTGAAATATTAGGTGGTATGGAAACTGTTGAAAGATTAGAAAAACCTTTTGTTCAGACCAAGAAGCAATATCGTAAAAATAGAAAGTAAGAGAGAATCTAATAATGTTACAACCCAAACGCACTAAATTTCGGAAAATGCATAAAGGTCGAAATCGTGGTTTAGCATCTGGTACTAATATTAACTTTGGTTCTTTTGGTTTACAAGCCATTGATAGAGGACGCTTAACTGCTCGTCAAATTGAATCTGCGCGAAGAGCTATAACTCGTTGTATTAAAAGACAAGGAAAAATGTGGATACGCATATTTCCTGATAAACCGATCACTCAAAAACCATTAGAAGTACGAATGGGAAAAGGTAAAGGTAATGTTGAATACTGGGTAGCTTTAGTACAACCTGGTAAAATTCTTTATGAATTAGATGGAGTTACTGAAGAAGAATCTCGTGAAGCATTTAAACTAGCAGCAGCAAAGTTACCAATTAAAACTACTTTTGTAACTAAGATGGTGATGTAATGAAAGCAATAGTAGAATTTAGAAAAAAAAATACAAAAGATCTTTATACAGAACTTTTACAATTATTACGAGAACAATTTAATCTTCGGATGCAATCTGTTTCTGGAAAATTAAAACAGCCCCATTTATTAAGAAAAGTTAGACGAAATATTGCACAAGTAAAGACTTTGTTAGATGAAAAAGAAAGGATAAAATAATGCAAAAAATTCGAACATTACAAGGTCGTGTGATAAGTAATAAGATGCAAAAATCTGCAGTAGTAGCAATCGAACGTTTTGTAAAACATGTTATTTATGGAAAATTTATTAAACGTACTACAAAACTTCATATTCATGATGAGAAAAATGAATGTACTATAGGGGATTTAATAGAGATTAAAGAATCTCGTCCAATCTCCAAAAAAAAATCGTGGGTTTTAGTTCGTATTATCGAAAAAACAGTGTTTTAAAAGATAAAAAACATGAACAAACTCAGGTCTGCTCATGTTTTATATTAATAAAATTCAAGTAGTGTTATAATTAAATTATTTTAATTAATAATTTTTTTATTGAGTCTAATTAGAATGACTGGAGTTTTAAAAATATGATTCAAGAACAAACTATTCTCCATGTAGCTGATAATTCAGGTGCACGATCTGCTATGTGTATTAAAGTTTTAGGTGGTTCACGTCGTCGTTATGCAGGCATCGGTGATGTAATTAAAATCACAATTAAGGAAGCAATACCTAGAGGAAAAGTAAAAAAAGGTGAGGTTCTTAAAGCAGTGGTAGTGAGAACTAAAAAAGGAGTTAGACGATCTGATGGTTCTGTTATTCGTTTTGACACTAATGCTTGTGTTGTGTTAAATAATAATGAACAACCTATTGGAACTCGTATTTTTGGACCTATTACTCGTGAATTAAGAACAGAAAAATTTATGAAAATTATTTCATTAGCTCCTGAAGTTCTTTAATAATATAATTTTTAAGGAATAAATAATGGCATCAAAGTTACGCCGTAATGATTCGGTTATTATAATAACTGGAAAGGATAAAGGTAAAACAGGTATTATTAAAAGTTTTTTATCTTTAAAAAAAGTGATTATTAATGGTCTAAACTTAATTAAAAAACATCAAAAACCAATCCCATCTCAAAATAAAAATGGTGGTATTGTAGAAAAAGAAGCACCTATTCACATATCAAATATTGCTATTTTGAATCCTGAATCTAATAAATCAGATCGCATTGGTTTTAGATTCGAAGAAGGGAAAAAGGTTCGTTTTTTTAAATCTAATAGTAAAACGATTCAATAGTTTGGAGTAATATAATGGGAACATTATATAATTATTATAAATCAAAAGTTATTAAACAGCTTATGCTTAAACTAAATTATAGTTCGGTTATGCAGGTTCCTAAAATTGATAAAATCACCTTAAATATGGGCGTGGGTGCTGCTGCTTCTGATAAAAAAATTTTAGATAATGCTATTTTAGATCTAACAGCAATATCTGGACAAAAACCACTGATTACTAAAGCTCGTAAATCTGTTGCTGGTTTTAAAATTCGTCAAGGCTATCCTATTGGATGTAAAGTTACATTACGTGGTCAGAAAAAATGGGACTTTTTTGAGCGTCTAATCAGTATTGCTGTTCCGCGTATTCGTGATTTTCGTGGATTATCAAGTAATTCTTTTGATGGTCAAGGAAATTATAGTTTAGGAATACGCGAACAAATTATTTTCCCTGAAATTGATTATGATAAAATTGATCGAGTTCGTGGATTAGATGTAACAATAACCACTACTGCTAAATCTGATCATGAAGCTCGTCTATTATTATCTGCTTTTAATTTCCCTTTTCGCAAGTAAAATAAGGTTATCAATGGCTAAACAATCAATGAAAGCACGTGAAGTTAAACGTGTAAAATTAGCTAATAAATTTTACACACAACGTAATGAATTAAAAAATATTATTTCTAATATGACTTTTTCAGAGGAAGAACGTTGGAATGCAGTTCTTAAATTGCAATCTTTTCCCCGTGATTCTAGTCCATCACGTCAAAGAAACAGGTGTCGTCAAACAGGTCGTCCTCATGCTTTTTTACGTAAATTTGGATTAAGTCGTATTAAATTAAGAGAAGCTGCAATGAAAGGTGAAATACCTGGTTTAAAAAAAGCAAGTTGGTAAAATATACCTTTTCAGGTTTTGGAGTTTAAAAATGAGTATGCAAGATCCAGTAGCAGATATGTTGACTCGTATTCGAAATGGTCAATCAGCTAATAAATATTCTGTTAAAATACCTTCATCTAGATTAAAAAAAGCAATTATCGAATTATTAAAACAAGAAGGTTATATTAAAGATTATAAAATTATAGGTAAAATTAAATTAGAAATAGAAGTGGTTTTAAAATATTTTAAAGGGAAACCTGTAGTAGAAACGATTCAACGTATTAGTCGTCCTAGCTTACGTATATATAAAAAAAAGAATAATTTACCGAAAGTTATGTCAGGTCTAGGAATAGCAGTAATTTCTACTTCTAAAGGAGTGATGACAGACCGTATGGCTCGTCAAGTAGGTCTTGGTGGTGAAATTATATGTTCTATAGCTTAATAATGGAGAAACAATGTCTCGCGTAGCTAAACGTCCAATTATTATTCCTTCTGGTGTTAATATTAAATTAGATTTACAAGATATATTAATTAAAGGAAAATATGGTCATCTTTCACGTACTATTCACCAATCAGTTAAAATTGAATGTTTAAATGATAAAATAATTTTTTCACCACGTTTTGGTTTTTCTGATAGTTGGGCACAAGCAGGAACTTCAAGAGCTCTTGTAAATTCTATGATTATAGGTGTTTCTAGAAAATTCAGCAAGAAATTACAATTATCTGGAGTTGGTTATCGTATTTCTATAATAAAAGACGACATAATTAATATGTCATTAGGTTATTCTCATATAATTACATATCGTCTACCTAAAGGTATTAATATAGAAAATCCATCACCAACAGAAATTGTTATTCAAGGAATAGATAAGCAATTAGTTGGACAAGTTGCAGCTAATTTGCGTTCTTATCGTGTACCGGAACCGTATAAAGGAAAAGGCATACGATACGCAGATGAAATTGTACGCATGAAAGAGGCTAAGAAGAAATAAAATGATTTTTTCCAGTAAAAATAAAATAATTTCTCGTGTTCGTCGTGCTATGAAAACACGTTGTAAAATTAAAAAATTAGGTTCTATTCGGCTAGTTATTCATCGTACACCACGTCATATGTATGCTCAAATAATTTCTTCTATAGAATCAAAAGTATTAGTATTTGCTTCGACACTAGAAAAAAAAATAAATTGTAATTTAAAATATACAGGAAATAAAGAAGCTGCAGCAAAAATAGGTAAAATTATTGCAGAACGCGCTTTGTCAAAAGGAATCGATCATGTTTCTTTTGATCGATCAGGTTTTAAATATCACGGTCGTGTACAAGTTTTAGCTGAATCTGCACGTGAAACTGGACTGAAGTTTTAAGGCGAAAATTATAGTATGGCTAATATTGAAAAAAAAAATAATATTGATTTACAAGAAAAATTAATTACAGTAAATCGTGTTTCAAAAACTGTAAAAGGTGGTCGTATATTTTCTTTTACAGCATTAACTGTCGTAGGAAATGGAGATGGACGAGTAGGATTTGGTTATGGAAAAGCACGTGAAGTTCCTGCTGCTATTCAAAAAGCTATGGAAAAAGCTAGACGTAATATGATTACTATACCATTAGTAAATAAAACTTTACAACATGCATTAAAAGGTTCTCATACTGGATCAAATATTTTTATGAAACCTGCTTCTGATGGAACTGGAATTATTGCAGGTGGAGCTATGCGTGCAGTTTTAGAAGTAGCAGGAATACATAATGTATTAGCTAAAACTTATGGTTCTACTAATCCAATCAATGTCGTACGAGCTACTATGAATGGTTTAGTGAATATGAAATCTCCAGAAATGATAGCTGCTAAAAGAAATAAACGTATTGAAGATATACTAGGATAAATTATATTTAATGAAAAATATAAAAATTACTCAAATTAAAAGTGCTATAGGAAGATTGCCTAAGCATAAAAAAACTTTAATTGGACTTGGATTGCGTCATATCGGACATACTGTAATACGTGAAGATACACCATCTATTCAAGGTATGATTAAAAAGATTTCTTATATTTTAAAAATACAAGAGGAATAGAAACATGTATTTAAATGATCTTTCTCCAGCAAATGGAGCACGTCAAAATCGAAAAAGATTAGGTCGTGGCATCGGTTCAGGTTTTGGTAAAACTTCAGGTCGTGGTCATAAGGGTCAAAAATCTAGATCAGGAAGCAGCATTCGTCGTGGTTTTGAAGGAGGACAAATGCCTTTATATAGAAGACTTCCTAAGTTTGGTTTTAATTCTAGAAAAAAAAATATTACAACAGAAGTTCGTTTATCAGATTTGTCAAATTTATCTACAAATATTATTGATCTTAATATACTGAAAAAAGAAAATATTATTAAAAAAAACATTAAATATGCAAAAATCATTCTGACAGGAAAATTAAAAGTATCTTTAACAATCCGAGGTTTGCTTGTTACTAAAGGTGCTCGTTTTGAAATTGAAAATTCTGGTGGTAAAGTTGAAGGATAAGCGGTAAATAATGGTTAAGAAACTAGGATTAAATTTTAAAAATACTAAAAAAAGTGTTAGTGAGCTGAAACAGAGAATTATTTTTCTAGTAGCAGCTATCATAGTTTTTCGTATTGGTTCCTTCATTCCAATTCCTGGAATCGATACTACAATTTTATCTAGAATATTAAATGAACAAAAAGGCACTATTGTAGACATGTTCAATATGTTTTCTGGTGGCGCTTTAAGTCGTGCTTCTATTTTTGCTTTAGGAATTATGCCTTATATATCAGCTTCTATTATTATTCAATTACTTACATTAGTATATCCAACTTTATCTGAAATTAAAAAAGAAGGAGAATCTGGACGACATAAAATTAATCAGTATACTAGATATGCTACTTTAATATTAGCTCTCATACAGTCTATTGGAATTGCTACTACTCTTCCTAATATAATAGGAATGCGTACAATTATAATAAATACTGATATTTATTTTTATTTGATTGCTATCATAAGTTTAGTAACTGGTACTATGTTTTTAATGTGGTTAGGAGAAATGATTACAGAATATGGTATTGGTAATGGTATTTCAATTATTATTTTTGTTGGAATAATAGCTGGTCTACCATCAGCTATTGGAAATACTATTGAAAAAACAAGGCTGGGAGATTTAAATCTTTTATCATTTTTATTTGTTTTACTATTAATTTTTTTAGTAATTTTTTTTGTTGTTTTTATGGAAAGAGGACAAAGAAGAATTACTGTACATTATGCACAACGTCAACAAGGTCGTCGTATTTACTCTGCTCAAAGTACTCATTTACCTTTAAAAATTAATATGTCTGGTGTTATACCTGCTATTTTTGCTTCCAGTATTGTTTTATTTCCTGCAACTATTATATCTTGGTGTAAAGTAAATAATCAATGGTTAAAAACTATATCTTTTTATTTACAACCTAATCAACCTTTATATCTAATTTTTTATATATCTGCAATAATATTTTTTTGTTTTTTTTATACAGGATTAGTATTTAATCCTCGTGAAACAGCAGATAATTTAAAAAAATCAGGTGCTTTTGTTTCAGGAATTAGACCTGGTGAACAAACAGCAAAATATATTAATAAAATTATGTTAAGATTGACACTATTTGGTTCTTTATATATTACATTTATTTGTTTAATCCCAGAATTTATGCGAAGTGCTATGAATGTTCCCTTTTATTTTGGTGGAACGTCTTTATTAATTGTTGTTGTAGTTATTATGGATTTCATTACTCAAATCCAAACACTGATAATGTCTAATCAATATGAGTCTATGCTAAAAAAAGCTAATCTGAATTAAATATTTTATATTTTAAAATTAAAGGAAATATAATGAAGGTACAGGCTTCTGTAAAAATACTGTGTCGAAACTGCAAAATAATAAGAAGAAATAATGTTGTAAGAGTTATTTGTAGTAATGATCCAAAACATAAACAGCGTCAGGGTTAATAATTTTTATTAATTAAATTTTTTTAATATTAATTATTATCTTCAGTTTTATAGATTTATCTAAAATACATTTATAGGATTTGATAATATGGCACGTATTGCAGGTATTAATATTCCTGAAAATAAACATACTTTAATTGCATTAACTGCAATATATGGAATTGGTAAAAAACGTTCTAAATTAATTTGTTCTATTGCAAATATTTCTGAATATTCTAAGATTATAGATTTAAATGAAGAGCAAATTGATCTTTTAAGAATACATGTTGCAAAATATGTTGTTGAAGGTGATTTAAGAAGAGAAAAAACTTTAAACATTAAACGTTTAATCGATTTAAGTTGTTATCGTGGTTTACGTCATCGTAGAAGTCTTCCAGTACATGGACAAAGAACTAAAACTAATGCAAGAACTTGTAAAGGTCCTCGAAAACCAATAAAAAAATAATTTAGGTAAGATTAATTATGGTAAAGAATTCAGCATCTGTTCGTACACGTAGACGTGCAAAAAAACAAATTTTAGATGGTATAGCTCATATTCATGCTTCTTTTAATAATACTATTGTCACTATTACTGATAGACAAGGGAATGCTTTAGGTTGGGCAACTTCAGGAGGTTCTGGTTTTCGGGGTTCTAGAAAATCTACTCCTTTTGCAGCACAAGTTGCTGCTGAACGTTGTGCAGAAATCGTAAAAGATTATGGTATAAAAAATTTAGAAGTTATGGTTAAAGGGCCCGGTCCCGGTAGAGAATCTACAATTCGAGCTTTAAATGCAGCTGGATTTCGTATTACAAATATTACTGATGTGACTCCAATTCCTCATAATGGTTGTCGTCCTCCTAAAAAACGTCGTGTATAATTTTTAGGAATTTTTTTTGGAGAATAAAATGGCAAAATATTTAGGCCCAAAATTAAAATTAAGTCGACGTGAAGGTACTGATCTATTTCTTAAATCAGGTCTTCGTCCAATAGAATCAAAATGTAAATTAGAACAGCCTCCTGGACAACATGGTATTCGTAAACCTAGATTATCTGATTATGCTGTCCAATTACGTGAAAAGCAAAAAGTACGTCGTTTATACGGTGTTTTAGAACGACAATTTAAAATATATTATAAAATAGCTGCTAGTTTAAAAGGTAATACCGGAGCAAATTTATTACAGTTATTAGAATCTAGATTAGATAATGTGGTTTATCGTATGGGTTTTGGTTGTACGCGTGCTGAATCAAGACAATTAATTAATCATAAATGTATCATGGTTAATAATAAAATTGTTAATATTGCTTCATATCAAATTGTTCCTAATGATCTAATTTCTATTAGAAATAAATCTCAAAATCAATCACGAATAAAAGCTGCTTTAGAACTTGTTGAACAAAGAGAAAAACCAATCTGGTTAGAAGTTAATCCAATTAAAATGACAGGTATTTTTAAAAGATTTCCTGAACGTTCTGATTTATCTGCAGAAATTAATGAATACTTAATTGTTGAACTTTATTCTAAATAATAAATTTAGTTATTAATAAGAGGACAACATGCAGAATTCTATCATGAATTTTTTAAAACCCCGTTTAGTGGATATTGAACAAATTAGTGCAACTCATACTAAAGTGACTTTAGAACCATTAGAAAGAGGATTTGGTCATACGCTTGGAAATGCACTTCGTAGAATTCTCCTTTCTTCCATGCCAGGATGTGCTGTAACTGAAGTTGAAATTGATGGAGTACTTCATGAGTACAGCACTAAAGAAGGTATACAAGAAGATATTCTAGAAATATTATTAAATTTAAAAGAATTAGCTGTAAAATTATATGGTAAAGATGAAGCTTTTCTTACATTGAATAAATCTGGTATTGGTTCAGTTACTGCTGCAGACATCATACATGATGGCGATGTTGAAATTATTAAACCAGAACACGTTATTTGTCACTTAACTTATGAAAATGCTTCTATTAAGATGAGAATAAAAGTGCAACGTGGAAGAGGTTATATTCCTGCTTCTTCGAGAATTCATTTAGAAGAAGATTCTCGACCAATAGGTTGTTTATTAGTTGATGCTTGTTATAGTCCCATAGACAGAATTTCTTATAATGTAGAAGCTGCACGTGTAGAACAAAGAACTGATTTAGATAAATTAGTAATTGAAATGGAAACAAATGGAACGATTGATCCAGAAGAAGCAATTCGACGAGCAGCTACTATTTTAGCAGAACAATTAGAAGCTTTTGTTGATTTAAGAGATGTTCGTGAACCTGAAATTAAAGAAGAAAAACCTGAATTTGAACCTATTTTATTACGTCCAGTAGATGATTTAGAACTGACAGTACGTTCTGCAAATTGTCTTAAAGCAGAATCTATACATTATATTGGTGATTTGGTACAAAGAACTGAAGTAGAACTTTTAAAAACTCCTAATTTGGGAAAAAAATCTTTAACTGAAATTAAAGATATATTAGCTTCTCGAAGTTTATCTCTTGGTATGAGATTAGAAAATTGGCCACCATCAAGTATTTTAGATGAATAATTTATATTTTATTTTATATTAATATCTTAATAGAAGGAATAAATTTATGCGTCATCGGAAAAGTGGTCGTAAATTAAATCGTAATAGTGCTCATCTTAATTCTATGTTAAAAAATATGGCATGTTCGTTATTTACGCATGAAGTTATAAAAACTACTTTAGCAAAAGCAAAAGAACTGCGTCGTATTGTCGAGCCTATTATTACTTTATCTAAAACAGACACTGTTGCACACAGACGATTAGTATTTTCTCGTATTCGTGACAATACAATTGTAGCAAAATTATTTAAAAATTTAGGGCCTTTTTTTTTTAGTAGATTAGGAGGTTATACTCGTATTTTAAAATGTGGATTTCGATCTGGAGATAAAGCTCCAATGGCCTATATTGAATTAGTTGATCGTGTTAAAAAAAATAAAAAAGAAGAAATTATAGAAGAATAAAATGTATGTTGTTTTTATAAAAAATTATTAAAAATAATTTTAAAGCAAACGGAAATATACCGTTTGCTTATTTTTTATAATATAGATTTTTTTAAGAAACAATATTTTTAAAATATATAAATATTTTTTTATATGATTGTACCAATTTTAAATAGATTTTTTTTAGAAATAATTATATTTTTAACATCCATAATTTTTTTTCCAGGTAATTGTAGTTTCTCGATATTTAATATTTGATAAGATGTATTTATTTGAATTCCATCTTTATTAGAGGATATAATCTCTCCTGCAGAGAAATGTGATCGTACAATAGGAATCACTTTTGATTGCCATACCTTTATAGTCTTATTTTCTAATAAAAAATAACATACGGGCCATGGATTAAATGCTCGTATTAAACGTTCTAATCTTTCAGCTGCTAAATTCCAGTTTAATAAACCATCTTTTTTACATATTTTTTTTGATAAAATTACATTTTTTTCATTTTGTTTTTTTTTAATAATTGTATTTGATATGATTTTTTCCAGGACTTCTAACAGTGCTTGTATTCCAATTTTTATTAGTTTTAAAGATAAGCTTTGAGTAGTATCGTTTGAAGATATATTACATATTATTGAATGTATTATAGTACCAGAATCAATTTTATCATTCATGTTAATAATACTGATACCTGTTTTTTTATCACCATGTAAAATTGATGACTGAATTGGAGTGGCTCCTCGCCATCTAGGTAATAGTGAAGGGTGAACATTAATACAACCTTTTGGAAACATGGTAAGAATTTTTTTTGGTATTATTTTCCCATAAGATACAACTATCATTATATCTGCATTAAGTTTTAATAATTTATCTTGAAAGTTCTTATCGTTTAGGTTTAAAGGTTGTAAAATAGAAATTTTATTATTTATAGATAGTTTTTTTACAGGAGAAAAAGTGATTTTTTGTCCTCTTCCAGAAGAACTATCTGGCTGAGTAATTACTGAAATTACATCATGTGAAGAACTAATTAGTGCATTTAAATGTTCAGCAGAAAAATATTCTGTCCCAGCGAAAATAATTTTTAATTTTTTCAAATTTATTTTATTCCTTGATTAAGCATTTTTTTTTATTATTTTTTTAAATTTTTTCATTTTTTTATGAATTCTTTCTCTTTTGAATTTTGATAAATAATCAATAAATAATTTACCTTTAAGATGATCTATTTCATGCTGTATGCAAATCGATAATATAGATTCTGCTTCTATTTCTATTTTTTTTCCATAAATATTAATTGCTTGAACTTTTATATAATTATATCTTGGTATAGAAGCTCGGTATTCTGGTATAGATAAACATCCTTCTTCAATACTAATATCACCTTCTTGTTGAATAATTTTAGGATTAATAAGTATTAAATTATTTTTTTCTTTTTCCATTGTATTAATGACTATGATTTGTAACTGAATATTGACTTGAGTTGCTGCTAATCCAATTCCTTCTTCTTGATACATTGTATCTATCATATTATTTGCAATTTTTTGTATTTTTTTATTAATTATATTTACCGGTTTAGCAATAAGTCTTAAACGTGTATCAGGGTAATAGAGTATTTTTAACAAAGACATATATATTTTAGATGCGAAATAGTTGAATTTTATATATTAGTATAAACTTTTTTATTATAATTAAAAGTTTACTATTCTTATTTTTGATATTTTTTTAGTAAGAATTTTATTTATATTAATATTAATAATATTAATAATAACTTATATAGAATGTATTACTAAATATTTAAATTTTTTAATATGTGATTGAGGACGTAATGTTTGATATATTAATATATTTGTTTGAAAATTATGTAAATAGTGAATCAAGAATTTCTATTGATTACGATAGTTTGACTAATGATTTATTTGATATAGGTTTTCAAAAACGAGATATTTATAATGCTTTACGTTGGTTAAAAAATCTTTCTTGTTATAAGAAAAATATTATTTCATCTATTAATGTATTATCAAATCAGATTTCTACTCGCATTTATACTCCAGAAGAGTCTCTTAAATTAAATGTTGATTGTCGTGGGTTTATACTGTTTTTAGAACAATTAGAGATATTAACATTAGATACACGAGAAATGATTATTGAAAGAATTATGGAATTAGATATTAATGAATTAAATCTTGAAGATTTGAAATGGATTATATTAATTGTATTGTTTAATGTACCTGGATGTGAACTAGTATATCGTAAACTTGAAAATTTATTATTTAATTTTAAAGAAGAAGTTATTCATTAAATAATATCATTTTAAATCAAAAAAATAGTAATTTTATATGAGAAAATGTTAATGGATAAACATTGTTTTTCAAACTCATTACTTTATTGTATAAAAATGTTACATAATGATAATGTTATTGCATATCCTACAGAATCAATGTTTGGACTAGGATGTGATCCTACTAGTAAAAAAGCTGTGAAAAAATTATTAAATTTAAAAAAAAGAAGTGTAGAAAAAGGATTTATATTAGTTGCTGCAGATTTTAATCAGATAAAAATGTATATTAATGAGAAATATTTATCAAAAAGACAAAAAAAGAAACTTTTTTTTTATTGGCCTGGACCATTTACTTTTTTACTTCCAGCTCATCCTAAAGCACCTTATTGGTTAACTGGTAAATTTAACACTGTAGCTGTACGTGTAAGTGCTCATATTGAAATAATAAAACTATGTAATGCTTTTGGAAAAGCTTTAATATCTACCAGCGCTAACGTTTCAAATATGACTCCATGTTTTACTTCTGAAGAAGTTTTTAAATGTTTTGGTAAAGATTTTCCATTATTAAATGGAAATATAGGTAATGAAAAAAATCCCTCTAAGATCATTGATATTATTAATGGAAAGTTAATTCGCTATGTTTAAAAATCAAAAATTTAATTATGCTGTGTTTGGAAATCCTGTTAATCATAGTAAATCTCCTGAAATTCATGATTTATTTTCAAAACAGACAGGTATTTTGCATATTTACAAATCTGTGAATGTTCCATTAGATAGTTTTGATACTATTTTACATGATTTTTTTAATAAATATGGTCAAGGTGCAAATATTACTGCACCATTTAAACAAGAAGCATATTTTTTTTGTGATAAATTAACTGAAAGAGCTAAAATTTCTAAATCTGTTAACACATTTAAAAAAGTAGATAATAAGTATATTCTAGGAGACAATACAGATGGAATTGGCTTGTTGTCTGATTTAATAAGACTAAATTTCATCAAAAAGAATTATTCAATATTAATAATTGGTGCAGGTGGTGCAGTTAAAGGGGTTCTTTTCCCTCTTCTATCATTTGGATGTTCAATATTTATTTTAAATAGAACTTTTTTAAATGCTAAAAAATTAGTTTCACAATTTAATAAATATGGAAATATAGAGATCTTTAATAAACGTTCATTAAAAATAAAATTTTTTGATTTGATTATTAATGCAACATCAACATTAATTGGAGAAAAAGATGACTTTATTCCTTTATCTGTAGTTTCTTCAAAAACATGTTTTTATGATATGAATTATCGAAAAGATAATACATTTTTTATTGATTGGTGTCTTAAAATAGGAACAAATTTTTTTTCTAATGGGATAGGAATGTTAGTTTTTCAAGCGGCTCATTCTTTTTTTTTATGGCACAATATTCTTCCAAAAACAGATTATATTATTGATATTTTAAAAAAATAATCTTTTTAAAAAATATATAATATAAAATTTTATTTATAAATTTTTTTTTATATATTTTATCTAATAATAAAGAAATTACTTGACTCTTTTTTTTTGATCTGTTATTTATTATATTAATAAATAAAAAGTTATTTTCTATATTAAAGTCCCCTTCGTCTAGAGGTCTAGGACACCGCCCTTTCACGGCGGCAACAGGGGTTCAAATCCCCTAGGGGACGATAAATAAAAATATTTTTAAAATATTATATACTAATTCAAATTATTATGTTATTCTCAAAATAACTTTTAAATTAAAGTTAAAATTTTAAAAAACAAGCTCTTTAAAAATTCGGAAAACAAGCATATAACTTATTTTTTAAAACACCTGTGGGTTGTAAGGTTAAGCAAATAAGCGTACATGGTGAATGCCTTGGCAGTCAGAGGCGAAGAAGGACGTGCTAATCTGCGAAAAGCGTCGGTAAGCTGATATGAAGCGCAATAACCGTCGATATCCGAATGGGGAAACCCGATGCAATTTTATGCATCATTATTAACTGAATTAAATAAGTTAATAAAGCAAACCAAGGGAACTGAAACATCTAAGTACCTTGAGGAAAAGAAATCAACCGAGATTCCCCTAGTAGTGGCGAGCGAAAAGGGAACAGCCCAGAACTATAATCAATATAAATTATAGTAGAATGATTTGGAAATTTCAGCGAAACAAGGTGATAGCCCTGTATACGAAATAATTTATATTGTGAGTTCGAAAAGTAGAACGGGACACGAGAAATCCTGTTTGAATATGGGGGGACCATCCTCCAAGGCTAAATACTCCTGACTGACCGATAGTGAACTAGTACCGTAAGGGAAAGGCGAAAAGAACCCCGGCGAGGGGAGTGAAATAGAACCTGAAACCGTGTACGTACAAGCAGTGGAAGTATATTTTTAAAATGTATGACTGCGTACCTTTTGTATAATGGGTCAGCGACTTGTACTCTGTAGCAAGGTTAACCGAATAGGGGAGCCGAAGGGAAACCGAGTCCTAAATAGGCGTTAAGTTTCAGGGTACAGACCCGAAACCCGGTGATCTAGCCACGGGCAGGTTGAAGGTTGGGTAAAACCAACTGGAGGACCGAACCGACTGATGTTGAAAAATCAGCGGATGACCTATGGCTAGGGGTGAAAGGCCAATCAAACCGGGAGATAGCTGGTTCTCCCCGAAAGCTATTTAGGTAGCGCCTCGTGAACTCATCTACGGGGGTAGAGCACTGTTTCGGCTAGGGGGCCATCCCGGCTTACCAAACCAATGCAAACTCCGAATACCGTAGAATGTTATCACGGGAGACACACAGCGGGTGCTAACGTTCGTTGTGGAAAGGGAAACAACCCAGACCGCCAGCTAAGGTCCCAAAGTCATAGTTAAGTGGGAAACGATGTGGGAAGGCATAAACAGCCAGGATGTTGGCTTAGAAGCAGCCATCATTTAAAGAAAGCGTAATAGCTCACTGGTCAAGTCGGCCTGCGCGGAAGATATAACGGGGCTCAAACTATGCACCGAAGCTGCGGCAGTAAAAATATATTTTTTTACTGGGTAGGGGAGCGTTCTGTAAGCCATAGAAGATATATTGTAAAATATGTTGGAGGTATCAGAAGTGCGAATGCTGACATGAGTAACGATAAAGCAGGTGAAAAACCTGCTCGCCGAAAAACCAAGGTTTCCTGTCCAACGTTAATCGGGGCAGGGTAAGCCGACACCTAAGGCGAGGCTGAAAAGCGTAGTCGATGGACAACAGGTTAATATTCCTGTGCTTAATATTACTGCGAAGTGGGGACGAAGAAGGTTAAGTTATCCAGGTGACGGTTATCCTGGTTTAAATGTGTAGGTATGATAATTAGGCAAATCCGGTTATCTTTAATCTGAGGCATGATGACGAATCACTAAGGTGATGAAGTAACTGATACCACGCTTCCAAGAAAAGCCTCTAAGCATCAGGTAAAATTAAATCGTACCCTAAACCGACACAGGTGGTTAGGTAGAGAATACTAAGGCGCTTGAGAGAACCCAGGTGAAGGAACTAGGCAAAATAGTGCCGTAACTTCGGGAGAAGGCACGCTAGAATTAAGTGAAAGGATTTACTCCTATAGCTGAATCTAGTCGAAGATACCAGCTGGCTGCAACTGTTTATTAAAAACACAGCACTGTGCAAACACGAAAGTGGAAGTATACGGTGTGACGCCTGCCCGGTGCCGGAAGGTTAATCGAAGGGGTCAAAGGAAACTTAAAGCTCTGGACTGAAGCCCCGGTAAACGGCGGCCGTAACTATAACGGTCCTAAGGTAGCGAAATTCCTTGTCGGGTAAGTTCCGACCTGCACGAATGGCGTAATGATGGCCAGGCTGTCTCCACCTGGGACTCAGTGAAATTGAATTTGCTGTGAAGATGCAGTATATCCGCGGCAAGACGGAAAGACCCCGTGAACCTTTACTATAGCTTGACACTGAATTCTGAATTTTAATGTGTAGGATAGGTGGGAGGCTGTGAAGTTAAAACGCCAGTTTTAATGGAGCCAAACTTGAAATACCACCCTTTAAAATGCGGTGTTCTAACCTAGTGCCGTAATCCGGCACAGAGACAGTGTCTGGTGGGTAGTTTGACTGGGGCGGTCTCCTCCTAAAGAGTAACGGAGGAGTACGAAGATTGGCTAATCACGGTCGGACATCGTGAGGTTAGTGCAAAGGCATAAGCCAGTTTAACTGTGAGCGTGATAACGCGAGCAGGTGCGAAAGCAGGTCTTAGTGATCCGGTGGTTCTGAATGGAAGGGCCATCGCTCAACGGATAAAAGGTACTCCGGGGATAACAGGCTGATACCGCCCAAGAGTTCATATCGACGGCGGTGTTTGGCACCTCGATGTCGGCTCATCACATCCTGGGGCTGAAGCAGGTCCCAAGGGTATGGCTGTTCGCCATTTAAAGTGGTACGCGAGCTGGGTTTAGAACGTCGTGAGACAGTTCGGTCCCTATCTGCCGTGGGCGTTGGAAGATTGAGGGGATCTGCTTCTAGTACGAGAGGACCGAAGTGGACGCATCACTGGTGTTCGGGTTGTCATGCCAATGGCATTGCCCGGTAGCTAAATGCGGAAAAGATAAGCGCTGAACGCATATAAGCACGAAACTTACCCCAAGATTAATCTTCCCTGAAACAGAAATGTTTACTGAAGGGACGTTGAAGACTACGACGTTGATAGGCTAGGTGTGTAAGCATAGTGATATGTTAAGCTAACTAGTACTAATGACCCGAGAGGCTTAACCTTACAACACCAGAGGTGTTTTTAAAATAAATTTAATAAAAAGCTTGTTTTACTGAATTTATTACTCTATTAATTTGCTTTAAAAAAAATAAAATTTATAAAAATGCCTGGTAAAAATAGTGTAGTGGTACCACCTGAATCCATTCCGAACTCAGAAGTGAAATGCTATAACGCCAATGGTAGTACGGGGTCTCCCCGTGCGAGAGTAGGTCAAATCCAGGCAAAAAAAACCCGAAATTTTTTCGGGTTTTTTTATATTTAAAATAAATTATTCTAAAAAATATTACTATTTTATTTTATCAATAGTATAGTATCCATAAAATATAAAAAATATTTTTATTAAATTTTATATAAATTTTTTTAAAATTAAATTACTTTCTAGCTAACAATAGATTTACATGTTAATCTATTGAGAATTTAAATTTTTTATATTATGATTTAAAAAAATCATAATATAGTAAACAATTTTTGATTAATCTTTTTTTCAATTTAGTATATTTTTTCATGTAAGGTAATATAGATGTCCAAGATCAAAGGTAATGTGAAGTGGTTTAATGAATCAAAAGGTTTTGGTTTTATTACTCCAGAAGATGGAAGTAAAGATGTTTTTGTACATTTTTCAGCTATACAAAGTAATGGATTTAAAACTTTAGCAGAAGGTCAAAGTGTTGAATTCGAAATCACTGAAGGAGCAAAAGGACCATCTGCTGCTAATGTTGTTAGTTTGTAAAATGATTTGTTTTTTTTGACATAAATACAAATTGTTTTTTATAGTACGGCTCTTTTAATAGGGCTGTACTATATTATTATAGACATTTTTACATGTATTTTATTTTTTATAAAACCATTCTAACTATATTAATTTTACTAATTTCATGATATAAAATTTCAATTTGTTCAAAATTTTTAGCACATATTGTAATTGAAACAGAAAGATAATTTCCTCTGTTACTCGATTTTACTTGAGGCGTATAATCTCCCGGAATCTGAATTTGAATGACTTTTATTATTTGGTCAATAAGTTCAGGCTGCGCTAAACCAATAATCTTGTAAGTAAAAAAACAAGGGAATTTTAACATTTCTCGTAACTTTGTTTTCATTATTAATCCCCTATTTTTTCAATAAAATATTTTATTTTTTAATATATATAACGTTTCTAAAATATTAATTTTTTATTATTTATTACAAATTAATTTTTAAAATATTCTAAATGACTTTAGAATTGATTTTTAAATATTATTTTATAAATGTTTTTAGTAAATAAATAATCTAATCAGTTTAGCACATTGATAATATGGAAAATAACATATTTTATATTATTTTCCTTAATATATTTTTATAGGATATAAATTATGTTAAAAATTTTTAATACACTAACTAAAAAGAAAGAAATTTTTAAACCTATTAAAAAAGATAAAATTAATTTATATGTATGTGGTGTTACTGTATATGATTTTTGTCATATTGGACATGGACGTACTTTTGTAGCTTTTGACATGATAGTACGTTATTTGCGTTTTTCTGGTTTTCAAGTAAAATATATTAGAAATATTACTGATGTTGATGATAAAATTATTTTAAAATCAATAAAAGAAAAAACTAAAATTAATGATTTTACCAATTCTATGATAAAAGAAATGCATAAAGATTTTAATTTATTAGGAATATCTCCTCCTGATGAAGAACCTTGTGTAACAGATTATATTAATAAAATTATTGAAATGATTATAAAGTTAATACAAAAAGGACATGCATATATAAATAAAAATGGTGATGTTATTTTTTCTATAAATAGTGATCCTAATTATGGAGTTTTATCTCGTCAATCTTTAAAGTTATTAAAATCCGGATCTCGTATTCCTGAAAATAAAATGAAAGAAAATCCGTTAGATTTTACACTTTGGAAAGTTTCTAAAAAAAAAGATTTTTCTTGGAATTCGCCATGGGGGAGAGGACGTCCTGGTTGGCATATTGAATGTAGTGCTATAACTAATGTTTTTTTTAATAATTCTGTAGATATTCATGGAGGTGGCTCCGATCTGCTTTTTCCCCATCATGAAAATGAAAGATCTCAATCTGTATGCTTTAATAATAAATCGAAAATAAATTTTTGGATGCATACTGGTATGGTGATTATAAATAATAAAAAAATGTCTAAGTCTTTAGGCAATGCTCATTTTTTAAGAAATGTTTTAAAAGAGTGCAATCCTGAAGTTTTACGTTATTTTTTTCTTTCAACGCATTACCGTCATCCTATTCATTATTGTGAAAAAAATTTAAATCAAGCATACATTTCATTAAAATATTTATATACGGCATTATATAATACTCATCCTTTTTTAAATAATGAAGAAGGTGTTAATTTTGAACTTGAATTTTATGATGCAATGAATGACGATTTTAATACTCCTAAGGTATTTTCTATTTTTTTTAAAATAGCACGCAAAATTAATTTTTTTAAAAATAAAGATGTATTAAAAACTAATAATTTTGCTTTTCGATTAAAATATTTAGCTAATAATTTAGGATTTTTATTACAAAATCCAGAAGATTTTTTACAAAAAAAAACTACATTAAATTCATATACATTAAAAAAGATTCAGTTTTTAATAGAAAAAAGAAATATTGCAAGACAGTCAAAATTATGGAAAGAAGCGGATAAAATACGCGAAAAATTAATATCTCTAAATATTATTTTAGAAGATTTACCTAATAAAACAATATGGCGTAAAAATAAAAAATTTTAAATATCGTGATAATTCTCACAAGCTTCTAATGTGTTTTGTAATAATGTTGCAACAGTCATAGGACCAACTCCTCCTGGTACAGGAGTGATATAAGATGCTCTTAAATATGCATTTTTAAAATCTACATCACCTACTATTGTTCCATTTTTTAATCTATTAATTCCAACATCTATAACGATAGATCCATCTTTAATCCAATGTCCTTTTAAAAAATTTGCTTTTCCAACTGCAACGATTAATAAATCAGCATTTTTTACATGATCTTTTAAATTTTTAGTAAATCGATGTGTAACAGTAGTTGTGCATCCTGCTAATAACAGTTCTAAACTCATAGGTCTTCCAACTATATTAGATGCCCCAACCATTACTGCATGTAATCCATGAGTCTTAATTTTATTATATTTCAACATCGTAATAATACCCTTAGGTGTACATGCTCTTAATTTTGGTGTTCTTTGACATAAAGATCCAGTATTATATGGATGAAATCCATCTACATCTTTATCAGGTATAATACTACTTAAAATTTTTATATGATTTATTTGTTGAGGAAGTGGTAATTGTATTAAAATTCCATCTATATTGTTATTTTTATTTAATTTTGAAATAAGATTTAATATCTCTATTTCACTAACATTATCAGGAAAATTCCAACATTCTGAAAAAAAACCAACATTTTTGCATGCTATTTTTTTTTTATTTACATAAATTTTTGAAGGAATATGATTTCCCACTAAAATCATAGCTAATCCCGGTATTTTTTTTCCAGTTTTTTTTCTTTTATTAACTTTTTTTAAAATATTTAATTGTAATTTTTTTGCTATTTTATTACCGTCTATAATTATTGCTGGCATTAGTAAGTAACTCAATTATTTTTTATTGTATACAAAAATATTACTATAATATATGTTAGAATTATTAAAATTTAATAATATTAATATTAATTTAGTTGCATATATATTATATTAATGTTAGATTTTAATTTAATTATTTTATGCGTTCTTAGCTCAGTTGGATAGAGCAACGGCCTTCTAAGCCGTAGGTCACAGGTTCGAATCCTGTAGAACGCAAAATTATGTTTTTAAAATTAATTCTACTTTTTTTTTGATCAATAATAATTCGTGCATAGCATTAATTTGAAAAAATTTTATATTACCTATTTTATTTTGATTAATATAATAATTAACTAATGGATAATGTGTTTTTTTGTATTCTTCTAATCTCTTTTCAACACTCTTTTTCTTATCATCTTCTCTTATAATTAGTGGTTCTCCAGTTAAATCATCTTTATTTTTATTTTTTGGAGGATTGAACTTTATATGATAGATACGACCTGATTGAGCATGTATTCGTCTACCTGAAATACGTTCTAATATAGTTTTATGTGGCATCATAAATTCTAATACATAATCTATTTTTATTTTATTTTTCGTTAAGTAAAAAGCTTGTTCAATAGTTCTTGGAAAACCGTCTAATAAAAAACCATTGATACAGTCTTTTTTTTTAATTCTTTTTTTAATTAAATTACATACAATTTTATCAGAAACTAGTTTGCCTTCTTCTATAATATTTTTAATAATTATTCCTATTTGATTGTTTGAATTAATACTTTTTCTTAGCATATCACCTGTAGATATTTGAGGAATATTGTATTTTTCTGTAATAAATTTTCCCTGTGTTCCTTTACCTGTACCAGGTGCACCTAGTAAAATAATACGCATAATTAATTTCTTACTCATAATATAAGTTAATCTGAAGATTACTACTATCATATATAGTAGTAATCATATTTTTTTATTATTTAAGAAGCAGTGTATTCATTCTAGTAATAAATTTATGTGGATTTTCTAGATTACCTTTTTCAGCTAATAATGCTTGATCTAATAATAATTTAATCCACTGATTAAATTCATTTTCATCTTTAATTAAAGATATTTTTTTTATTAGAATATGCTCTGGATTAATTTCAAAAATATATTTTAATTCTGGCACAGATTGACCTGCTGCAGAAAAAAGTTTAGCCATTTGTGTAGTCATTTCAGCAGAATCACTAAGTAAAACACAAGGAGTTTCTGTTAATCGGTGTGTTAATCTTACATCTTTCACTTTATTGCCAAGTATTTTTTTTACTTTTTTTAAAAATTCAATCATCTCCATTGAAACTTCGTTATTTTTTATTTTTTTTTCGTTTGTTATTTTATTAAGTGATGAATCTTCTTTACTAATAGATTGAAATTTTTTTCCTTGAAATTCAGTAAGATAATTCATCATCCATTCATCAATTCGATCTGATAATAATAAAACATCAATATTATTTTTTTTAAATAATTCTAAATGAGGACTATTTTTTGCTGCTGAATAACTATCTGCAGTAATATAATATATTTTTTCTTGTTTTTCATTCATATTAGATACATATTCTTTTAAAGATATGTTTTGTTCAGAATTATTGCTTTTTATAGATGAAAAACGTAATAAATTAGCAATTTTATCTAAATTCTCATGATCTTCTGCAGGCCCTTCTTTTAAGACAAGTCCAAATTGATTCCAAAAAATTTGATATTTTTCATTAAAATCTTCTGCTAATTTATTTAACATATTTAAAGATCTTTTAATTAGCGCTTTTCTTAATTTTTCAGTAATAGAATTATCTTGTAATATTTCACGGGAAATATTTAATGGTAAATCACTTGAATCTATTAAACCTCTTATAAAACGCAAGTAATTAGGAAGAAAAGCTTGAGAATTATCCATAATATAAACACGTTTTACATATAGTTTTAAACCATGTTTGTTATCTCTATTCCATATATCCCAAGCTGCTTTTTCAGGAACATATAACAAACTAATATATTCTTGATTTCCCTCTACATGATTATGACTCCAAATCAGTGGATTATTTTGATCGTTAGTAAGATGTTTATAAAAATCTTTATAATCATCATCAGTAATAGAAGATTTATTTAATGTCCATAATGCTTTAGCTTTATTAATTTGTTCCCAAAAATATGTTTTATTTTTTTCGTCATAATTTTGTATATATATTGGAATTGTAATATGATCAGAGTATTTACTAATTATACTCTTAATACGCCATATTTCTAAAAATTCTTCTTCTTCTTTTTTTAAAAATAAAGTGATTTCAGTTCCTCTACTTTTTTTTGTAATTTGTGTAATATTGTATTCCCCCTCTCCTGAAGATTCCCACAATATTCCTTCATTAGATTGTAAACCAGCAAATCTAGTTCTAACTGATACTTTTTCCGATACAATAAAAGAAGAATAAAAACCAACTCCAAATTCTCCAATTAATTCATTTTTTTTATTTTGTTTATTTTCTAGAGATTCAAGAAATGATTTTGTTCCTGATTTAGCAATAGTACCAAGATTTTCAATAGTATCTTTTTTAGTCATTCCAATACCATTATCATTAATGGTCACTGTTCTTTGTGCTTTATTAATAGATATTTGAATTTTAACATCACTATTATTTTCATATAATTCTGGTGATGATATAGATTGAAATCGTAATTTATCTATTGCATCTGATGAATTAGATATTAATTCTCTCAAGAAAATTTCTTTATTGGAATATAGTGAGTGGATCATTAAATGTAATAATTGTTTAACTTCTGATTGAAAATTATAGACTTCTTTTTTTTGTGTTTTCATACAAATATCTCTTTTTAAATTAATAATAAAAGTGATTTTTTAAAGAATAAAAAGTAGTTTGTAATAGAATTACTTTTATAGAAAAATAAGTATTTTATATAAACTTACAAAGATTTACTGGTATAGTTTTTTTCTATTTTTTATATTAATTTTAAACAGGTAGATTAAATCCTGTCGGTAACTGCATTCCTGTCGATATAGCAGACATTTTCTTTTTTTGTACTTCAGATATTCTTCTAGTTGCATCATTAAATGCAGCAGCTGCTAAATCTTCTAGCATATCTTTGTCATCTTGAAGTAAACTAGGATCTACTTCGACACGTCTGCAATTATGTGCTCCATTAATCGTTACTTTTACTAATCCAGCTCCTGCCTCTCCAGTAACTTCCATTTGAGCTATTTCTTCCTGTATTTTCGCCATTTTTTCTTGCATTTGTTGTGCTTGTTTCATTAAATTACCTAAACCACCTTTACTAAACATATGTATTAATCTCTCTTTTGATAATATGAAAATAATATTTTTTATTTTTAGTCTATTGCAAATAAATTAATATTGTTTTTTTGAAATGTTAAATTAAAAAATTTCTTTAATATTTTAATATTAGTATCCTTTTTTAATGATGAATACTCTTCTGATATTTTTTCTTTATATATTTTATGAAACCATTCATAAGGAGTTAATATATGTTCTTTTTTTTCTTCTACAATTAATTGGATTTTTTTTGTAGTTATTGTATGAAGTTCTTTTTTTAAAAATATCCATGTATTGTACTGCATTAGATGTTTTTTTTTATCAGTTAAATATATATACCAATAGTTTAAGGTATTTTTGTATGAAGTATGCATTGCTAATTGTTTTACATGTATTGGTAGTTTTTTTAATTTACATATTTCTGCATACCAAGGATCTATTTTTTTGATTTTTTCTTTTAATCTGATTATTATTTTGTTATTTTTTAAAAATTGTAATTGATAATTATTTTTATTAGATAATAAATTTATTTTTTTTATATAATGATTTTTTTTATTTATCTTGTTGTTAAGAGATATTATTTTTTTTTTATTTTCAAATAACTCATTTCTATTTTTTAAAACTAAATTTGTTATATGATTCATTTTTTATTGATACTAGAATAATTTGTTAAAATTTATTTTTATTTTTTATATTGTATTAATTGCACGTAATAAAGTCATTTCCACTCCTATTTTTTGACTTGGAGCAAATTTTAGTTCTTTTCTTCCATTTAATAATACTTGATAACATAATTGAACATTTTTTTTATTAATATTTAAAGCTATTTTTTGAATTTTATGTTTATATGTTTCAGTAAAAAATTTCTCCCATACCAATGGAAAAGTTTGTGATATGGAAACATGATATAAAAAACGTAATATTTCTGTTAAAACTTCATCCCATTCTACTCCTATACTACTTATTTTATGTAACAATAACATTGTTTTTTTTGAATCTTTTTTTAAAACGGAATCAGTTAATAAAAAAGAATATTTTTCAGGTAGAATACCTAACATTTCTATTATATTTTTTTTATAAATATGACCGTTACCAAGATTAATAGCATGTTCTAATAAATTCAGTGCATCTCGTATACTTCCTTTAGCATAATGAGAGATTTTTTTTAAAGAATATTCATCAGTATTAATAGATTCTTTAATTAAAATATATTTCAAAAAGCTAAATATTTTTTCGTCAGGTATTATCTGTAATTTAAAATACATACAACGAGAGATGATAGTTCTAGGAATTCGGTCTATATCTGTAGTTGCCAAAATAAATTTAACATGTGTAGGAGGTTCCTCAAGTGTTTTAAGCAGTGCATTAAAACTATGACGAGAAAGCATATGAACTTCATCAATTAAATATATTTTAAAACGACTTTTAGTAGGAGCATAATATATATTATCTAAGATTTCTCTCATGTCTTCTATTTTAGTACGAGAAGCTGCATCTATTTCAAGTACATCTAAAGACAATCCTTTTTCTATTTCTTGACAAATAACACATTTTCTACAAGGGTTAGATGTAATACCATTTTGACAATTTAAACTTTTAGCAAGTAATCGAGCAATTGTTGTTTTTCCAATTCCTCTAGTACCAGATAATAACCATGCATGATGAATGCGTCCAAGCGATAATCCATTAGATATAGCAGTTACAATATTTTTTTGACCAATTACATCTTTGAAAGATTGTGGACGCCACTTTCGTGCTAATATTTGATAGCTCATATAAATTTTATAATATTTTATTAAAAGACTATTATGCTATCAATATTTATTGTATTATGAAAGTATTCTTCTTTATTTTATAAATATATTTTATAATAGACAATTAACTATAAATATTAGTTGTAAATTTTAAATTTGATCTATACAATATAAAATATAATTTTATTTTATTATAAGAAATATATAATAGAGTTTTCTGTTAGCTCCAAACACTGTAATATTGAATACCTGGTCAGATTCGGAAGGAAGCAGCCATATCAGTTAATACAGGTGTTTGATAAAGCTAACAGAAACTCCTAATATTTAGATAATTGAAATTTATACATTTTCCAATAACAATTTTTTTTATTTAATAATTGTTGATGTGTACCAATCTCAATAACTTTTCCTTGTTTTAAAACTACAATTAAATCTGCTTCAACAATTGTTGAAAGTCTATGCGCAATTACTATTAACGTACAGTTTTTTCGTATTGATAATAATGTTTTTTGAATTAATTGTTCTGTACCAGAATCAATGTTAGCTGTAGCTTCGTCTAATATAAGTACTTTAGGGTATGAAACTAGTATTCTAGCAATAGCTAGTAATTGTTTTTGACCAACAGATAAATTATTACCTTCTTCTCCTAAGACGGAATAAATACCCTTTGGCATAGATTTCACTAAATATGAAAGATGAACTGTGTCTAATATGTTCCAAACTTTTTCTTCAGATATTTTTCTTCCTAGTGTAATATTATAAAAAACAGTATCTGAGAGGATTATTGGATCCTGTTGTACCATCAATACATTTTTTCTTAAAACACAATGACTTATTGAATCAATAGACTTATTATCTAAAAATATTCTTCCATTTTTTATCGGATAATATCCCATAAGTAAATTTGCTAAAGTACTTTTTCCACTACCAGTATGTCCTACAAATGCAATAAAACTTTTAGAAGAAATTTTAATATTAATATTTTCTAATATATTTTTTTTACAGTTTTTATAGTTAAAACTAACGTTGTCAATATTTATTTTTCCACTTTTTAATAGATCTTTATTTTTTCCATATTTTTGTCGTGGTGAATCTATAAGTAAAAATATTCTTTCTCCTGCAACAATAGATTGTTGTAATACTGATTGTTGAATAGTGATAGCAATCAAAGGTTCATTAAGTCTTCCAAGATAAGTAATAAAAGCATATAGTATACCTACCTCAAATGCTCCAATTGGGAAAAAACTAAATAAGAACATAAAATTACATAATATTATAGCTGATAATAAACTAAGTAGTGGTCTTAATAAAAAACCATCTAATCTTAATATTTTCATGCGTGACATATAATGTAAATGACTACTTCTTTTTATTTTTTTTTCAAATCTATATTGTTGACGGAATTGTTGAATTACATTCATTCCATTAATAGTTTCATTAAAATTGTTATTAATGTCAGCTAAGTAGTGTCTTACTTTTCTTAAAAGTGGAGTACTATAATATTGATAAACTAACATAAGAATAATAACTAATGGCAAAATAAATAAAGCTATAATTGCCATATGCCATTCAAGAGTAAACATTGCAAATAATATAATAAAAATTAATATTATACTACGAAATAATGTAGGTCCAACTGTATCATATAGTTCTTTTACTGCTTCGGTATCATTAGTTACTTTTGAAATCATTTGTCCAATAGGTTGAGAATCAAATTCACTAATAGGTTGTCGTAATGCAGCATACATGACATCTTGACGTAATTTATTAATGCTTTTTACTGCTATCTTATTAAATAAAATACTTTGAAAATAATTTAAAAAAACTGACAATATTTGTAGTACTATAAACGATATAATTATAGTTAATATTACTGATAAATTTAACTCATGTTTAGATAAAATATTATTAATAAAATAACTTATTAAAATTGGTCCTAAAACTTCTGATATTGATCCGCTTAAAAGTAAAATAAATGCTAAAATTAATTGCTTTTTATAAGGTTTCACATAAATTAGCAAACGTTTTAAAATTGGCCAAAACTCAATTAAATGATCCATATTATAAATTTTTCACCTGTTTTTTAATGATCCTCAAGTTCTACTTCTAATTTTTGATAACAAGACATAGATTTATACCAATTTTCTTCTTGGATTAGTTTTAAATGATTTCCTCTTTGTATAATTGAACCATTTTTTATTACTATAATTTCGTCTGAATTAATTAATGCAGATAAACGATGTGCTGTAATAATTAATGAGTGTCCTTTTTCTTTCCATTTATTAATATTTTTTAAGATATTGTTTTCAGTTTGAGCATCAACAGCAGATAGTGCATCGTCTAATATTAATATTTCTGCATTTAATAATAACGCACGCGCTATACAAATACGCTGTTTTTGACCACCAGACAACATTACACCGCGTTCTCCTACTTGAGTTTCATATTTTTCTGGTAAATAGAGAATATCTTTATGTACATCAGCTAATTTTGCTACTTGTTCAATTTCTTGTTGAGATGCATTATTTTTGCCTAAAGATATATTGTTAGCTATACTTTCTGAAAACAAAAAAGAATTTTGATTTACAACTGCAATTCGACTTCTCCAATCATCAATTTTTAATTCTAATAATGATAAAGAATGATAAGTTATTTCTTCTTTATTAAAATTAAATTGTCGTTGAATAAGTTTTAGCAGAGTACTTTTACCAGATCCTGTAGGGCCACAAATACCTAGAGTTTTTCCTGGTTTAAGAAGAATATTTATATTTTTTAAAGTTGGAATATGATTATTTGGATAATAGAATTTATTGATATTAATGCTTAATACACCAGGCGATAATGGGATGGTTCTATTTCCGTCTTTAATATATAATTTTTTATTTATAATTGAATGAATTCTATCCCAAGCTGCACTTCCTCTTTCAACTATATTAAACATCCATGCAAGAGCTAACATAGGCCAAATCATTAATCCAAGATACATTATAAAGCTAGTTAATTGTCCTATAGTAATCTGATTATTCCATACTAGCCATCCTCCACCGATAATAGCTAATAAATTAGAAAAAGCTACTGACAAATAAATTACTGGATCAAAACGAGCATCTATTTTAGCTACTTCCATATTTTTTTTTCCTGTATTATTTACAATAATATCAAATTTATGTGATTGATTTTTTTCTAATCCAAAAGCTCTAATCATTCGAATACTTGTTAGTATTTCTTGTGTTTGATTATTTAATAAGGAAAAAGCAATTTGAGCATGACGAAAAGTTTCATGTAATTCTTTTCCGTATTTTTTAATTAATATAGCCATAATTGGCATAGGTATTAAAGAAATGATAGTTAATAAAAAACTAATTTGAGTACTCATTACTATTAGGACAGAAAAACCCATAACTAAAGAATCTACGAGTGTTAAAACACCTTCTCCTGCAGCAAAAACTATACGATCGACATCATTTGTCGCTCTAGCTATTAAATCTCCAGTTCTATTTTTTAAAAAAAATATTTGACTTTGTTGACTGAGATAGGAATAAAATTTTACTCGAAGTTCTGTAGCCAATTGATAAGAAGCACCAAATAGTAATATTCTCCATAAATAACGTAATATATATACAATTATAGCTATTAATAAAATAATTGAAATCCATGGTAATATTTGTAAGCCATGCATATTTTTTTTTATAATCAAATCTATTAAAACACCAACTATTTTAGGGGGTAATAATTGTAATGTGGCAATAATTATTAATAATAAAATTGCTCCTAAATATCTCTTCCATTCTCGTACGAAAAACCATCTTAATTGATTAAACAATTTCACAAAAAATCCTAATTTTGAATATTATAAAGGTTTTTTAACATTAAAGTATTTGTTATCAGTTAAAATATGAAAATATTTTATTGACGTATAGTAAATATTATATTTTATTTATTCTATTAAATAATAAAATTTTTAAAAATTGTAACTTATAAAAAATAAAAATACTTATTATATTTAAATGCTGAATAAGATTTAAGAAATTTTTTTATTTGATTATGTACTTAGAGATATAAAAAAATTTTTTTTTATATAAATTTGTATCATATTAATTATATAAATTTAAAATAAATTCTTATTTTTTATCTAAAAAAATGAAATTAAATAATTTATAGCTTTATAAATTAACTTTTCATAATTTATGTTTATTTTGATTTCAATAAAAAGTAATTTTTTATTTGATAGTATTTATTTTTTTTAAATACTTCTTTTCTAATCATATTTCTTATTTATAATATTGTATTTTTTTAACTTTATTTTCTATATTTAATTATAGAAAAAATAAATTCAGTTATTTTGATATAAATTAAAATTGATTTTTTCATTATCCGAATTATAGAAATAAATTTTAAAAATAATAAAAAATATTATCAAATGCGATATTAATAGTAATATTAATTTTAAAATACTTTTAGTTAATTTAAATAAGTCAGAAAAATGGATTGTATCAGACTAATAGAATATAATATTGATATTTTTTAAAATAACACAGCTATTTTTTATGTTAGAATTTAACAAAAAACATTACTTTTAACATTAAACTGTATTTTTTCGAAAGAAAGATTTGATGAATAATAATTAAATTATTATTCTAATGTGTAAATAACATTAAAAAATGAAAAATATTATAATTAATTTTAAAAATTTTTTCAATTAAGTTATAATTTTTTCATACATAGATTTTTTGAATAATTTTTATTAAGTCTAAGTTATATTTTTTCTATTTTTTCATATGTAATTATTGATTTTTCATGAAGATCTTTAAGAATAGAATTAAAAATTATTTCAGTATTATTTTTTTCTAAATATTCAATAACAAAATTTCTTTCTTTTTTAGAAAAGTTTGTATTATAAATTTTTTCAAGTGATATAATTATAAAATCTTTATTTGTATCTTGATATAAAGTATATATTTTCTTTTGTTTTTTTGGATGCGGTAAAGAAAATACTATTGGTGCGATAGAATTTTGATCATAACGAGATATAATTTCAGAATTAGAAAAATCAAGATTTAATTCTTTAAATAAATTTGTTTTTCCTTTTTTTAATTCATAAATAATTTTTTCTGCTTTTTGTTTTGTTTCTTTAATTGCTTTTTTAAATTTTAATTTTTTTATAATGTTTTTTTTAACGTTTTCAAATTCTTGTATTTTTTTGCTTCTAAAATCTTTGATCTCAATTAAAAAAGATTGATTTTTTTTAAAATTAATAAAATGTAAATGTGGCTCTATTTTTTGATCTTTTTTAAATGATTTTTTATCAAAAATTATTTTTTTTAAAATAGGAATATTTAGTACTTTAGGAATCGAATTTTTATCAAACCAATCAGTTTCTTGCGTAGTTATATTGTTTTCTTTTAAAATTAATTTAATTTGATCTGGATTTTTTTTAATACTATTAGATATTTTATTTTTTAATATATTATATAAATATAATGATTTTTGTTTTTTTATTTCTTTTTTAATTATATCGAATACTTCGTACATTTTTTTTTGTTTTCCAATTAAAATGTCATTTAATTTAATAATTAAAAATTCATTATGAAATGGAATAACATTAGATATTTGATTTTTTTTATTTAAATTTGCATTTTTAATTTCATTTGGGATGATATCAATTCCTATCCATCCAATATCTCCACCTTTTTTTGATGAAATCGGATCTATTGATTTTTCTTTAGCTATTTTTGAAAAATCTTCTGGTGTATTATGTAATCTAGATAATATTTTTAATGCTTCATTTTTAGTTTTAGTTTGTATAATACTATATTTTCTTTGTTCTTTTGTTGAATATTTTTCAATATTTTTAAAATACCATTCATAAACTTCTTTGTTTTTACAAGTTGATTTAAACTGATCTGGTTTTAACTTAACAAAATTAATTTTAAATTTTTCTGGAACATAAAAATGATTTTTATTTTTATAAAAATAATTTTGTGCTTCTGAAATAGTTACATTTTGTTTTTCCAGTACAGAATTTGTTTTAAGAATTGATTTTTTAATTACTCGTTTTTGAGATAATAATTTTATAATATTTTTTGCTTCATTTTCTAAAATAAAATTACTATTAGCAATAGCATGTATTAAATTTTTTGTATTTATTTTTCTTTTAATGATATTTATATATTCATCATTAGTTAAATTTACAGATGTAAGATAATTGAAATATTTTTCTTTATTGAATTTCGAATTTTTCTGAAACATAGGAGAATTTAATATTATTTCTTTTATTTCACGATCATCTGCTTGCAATTGTATTTTTTTTGTATATTGTTCTAAAAGAAGGTTATTAACTAATTGAGATAAAACATAATTATAAGTTTCTTTTATAAATTTTTTATTATGACTAAATTTAAAAAAATTTTTTCCTAGTATTTTTTTTTGTTTTTCTCTTTCAATAAAATACATTTTTTGAAAAGTATTCAAGCTAATTTTTTCACCATTTACGGTTGCTATATATTTTTCAAAATCTTTATTAATATAGCTATTTATACTAGTGAATATTAATGATAGAATAATTATTCCTAAAATGCACTTAACAATAATACGATTTGATCGTGATTGTAAATATTTTGTCATAATATGACGATCCTAGATATTTTTAATATTACGTAAAATAAAAAAATATTTTTATATTTATATTTAAATATAAAGGCTGACGATTTTTTGTCAGCCAAATTTCATTTTATCTATATAAAATTATTTTTCTGCATTAAAATATAAGGTATGTTTTCTAATGCTAAGTTTAAAACTTCTTCAATATTTTTTACTGGATGTATTTTTAATCCTTCAATAATATTTTTCGGTATTTCTTCTAAATCACGTTTATTTTCATATGGTATTAATACTGTTTTAATTCCTCCACGATGTGCTGCTAATAGTTTTTCCTTTAATCCTCCAATAGGTAGTACTTGTCCACGTAGAGTTATTTCGCCTGTCATTGCAATATTAGATTTAACAGGATTTTTTGTTAACGATGAAACTATAGCTGTACACATTGCTATACCAGCACTTGGTCCGTCTTTTGGTGTTGCTCCTTCAGGAACATGAACGTGGATATCATGTTTTTCATGAAAATCTTTTTTAATTCCTAATTTATTAGCTTGAGATCGAACGACAGTTAATGCTGCCTGAATAGATTCTTGCATGACTTCGCCTAGAGAACCTGTATATGTTAGTTTCCCTTTTCCTGATACACATGCTGTTTCAATTGTAAGTAACTCTCCACCAACTTCAGTCCATGCTAATCCAATTACCTGACCAATCTTATTTTTACTGTTGACTCTTCCATAATCAAAACGTTTAATTCCTAAAAATTTTTTTATATTTCTTTTATTTATTTCTATATGTTTTAAAGATTTATCTAATAGTAAATTTTTTACTACTTTTCGACATATTTTAGAAATTTCACGTTCTAAACTACGTACACCTGCTTCGCGAGTATAATAATGAATAATACTAATTATAGCGCAATCAGTAATTGTGATTTCATCTTCTTTTAACGCATTTCTTTCTATTTGTTTTGGGTATAGATATCGTTTTGCTATATTTAATTTTTCATCCTCAGTATAACCAGAAAGACGAATAATTTCCATACGATCAAGTAATGGTGCAGGTATATTCATAGAATTTGATGTAGCAACAAACATAACATCTGAAAGATCATAGTCTACTTCTAGATAATGGTCATTAAAAGTTACATTTTGTTCTGGATCTAATACTTCTAATAAAGCCGATGCTGGATCTACTCGTATATCACGAGACATTTTATCGATTTCATCTAATAAAAATAGAGGATTTTTGACTTTTGCTTTTGCCATTTTTTGAATTAATTTTCCAGGCATAGAACCTATATATGTACGTCTATGGCCTCTGATTTCTGCTTCATCTCTTATTCCTCCTAAAGCCATTCTTACATATTTTCTACCTGTCGATCTCGCAATAGATTTTCCTAATGATGTTTTTCCTACACCAGGAGGTCCAATTAAACATAAAATAGGACCTTTTATCTTATTTTTTCGGCTTTGTACTGCTAAATATTCTAATATTCTATCTTTTACTTTTTCAAGACCAAAATGGTCAATATCAAGAATTTTTTTAGCCTGTTGAATATCTTTTTTTATTTTTGTTCTAATATACCAAGGAACTTGTATCATCCAATCAATATAACTACGTACTACAGTTGCTTCTGCTGACATAGGTGACATCATTTTTAACTTCTGAAGTTCTGATTCTGTTTTTTCTCTTGCTTCTTTTGGCATTTTTGATGCTTTAATTTTTCGTGTTAATATTTTATTTTCATCTGGAATTTCATCCATATCGCCAAGTTCTTTTTGAATAGCTTTTATTTGTTCATTTAAATAATATTCTCTTTGACTTTTTTCCATTTGTTTTTTAACACGATTTCTAATTCTTTTTTCAACTTGTAGCAAATCTATTTCAGATTCCATTATAGCCATTAAAAACTCTAATCTTTCATTTATATTATGTATTTCTAAAACTGATTGTTTATCGTTTAATTTTAATGGCATATGTGCAGCAATAGTATCTGCTAATTTTTCTGAACTTTTAATATTATTAAGAGTATTTAATATTTCTGATGGAATTTTTTTATTAAGTTTAATATAAGACTCAAATTGATTAATTGTCGTACGAATTAATACTTCTTGATCTTTATCTAAAATTGTAGGAGAAACAATTAACTCTATTTCTGCAATAAAATGTTGTCCATTATTTGTTAAATTTTTAATACAAGCACGTTGTAAACCTTCTATTAAAACCTTTACAGTTCCATCAGGTAATTTTAACATTTGCAAAATTGAACTAATAGTTCCTATATTAAATAAATCATTTTTAGTAGGTTCATCTTTAGATGCTTCTTTTTGTGCAATCAACATAATTTTTTTATCATTATTCATAGATGTTTCAATGCATTTAATTGATTTTTGACGCCCTACAAATAATGGAATTACCATATGAGGATATATAACTACATCTCTTAATGGTAAGACAGGGATTGTAATGCGTTCAGAACGCTCAGAATTCATAGAGCTCTCTCTTAGTTGAATTTCCCGATATTTATAATATTTAAAAACTGCAATATATTAAAAAATGCAGTTACACCTATATATCAGCCAAGTATATCGGAATTGTCGCTTGACGTTTAATGCTAAGCGTTTGACAAAATAAAAGTAATTACTCTTATTTTTTAGATCATCGGATGTCTTTTTTTTTTATTCACCTGATGCTTTTTTTGATTTGTTTTTTCCATATATTATTTTTGGTGACGAATTATCATTTACAACAGACTCGTTAATTAAAACCTTTTCTATGTTTATCATAGATGGTAATTCGTACATTGTACTAAGTAGTATACCTTCAATAATAGATCGTAATCCTCTAGCCCCTGTTTTTTTGTTCATTGCTTTTCTTGCAATAGCGATAATAGATTCTGTATTAAATTCTAAATGTACTTTTTCTAATTCAAATAATTTTTTATATTGTTTAATTAAAGCATTTTTAGGTTTGCATAATATATCAATTAATGCTTCTTCAGTTAATTGATTTAATATAGTTATTATTGGTAAACGACCAATGAATTCTGGAATTAAACCAAATTTTATCAAATCTTCGGGTTCTACTTGTTTTAGTAGAAAATCTTCTGATATTTTTTGTTTTTTTTTCTTAATATTAGCGTTAAAACCTATTTCTGTTCCTGTATCAAGTCTTTTAGAAATAATTCTAGATAATTCTGAAAATGCACCAGCACATATAAATAAAATATTTGAAGTATTTACTTGTAAAAATTCTTGTTGTGGATGTTTTCGTCCTCCTTGAGGAGGAATAGAAGCTAATGTTCCTTCAATTAACTTCAATAGTGCTTGTTGTACTCCCTCTCCAGATACATCTCTAGTAATAGAAGGATTATCAGATTTTCTTGCTATTTTATCTATTTCATCTATATAAACAATGCCTAATTCTGCTTTTTTTACATTATATTTGCATTTTTGTAATAATTTTTGTATTACATTTTCAACATCTTCTCCTACATATCCAGCTTCAGTGAGAGTAGTCGCATCTGCAATAGTAAATGGTACATCTAATAGTTTAGCTAATGTTTGTGCTAATAGTGTTTTTCCACTACCTGTTGGTCCTATTAATAAAATGTTACTTTTACCTAATTCAACTGAATCTGTTTCTTTATTAAAATTATAAAGACGTTTGTAATGATTATAAACTGCAACAGATAGAACTTTTTTTGTATGATCTTGTCCAATCACATAATTATCAAGATGTTTTTTTATTTCATTTGGTGTAGGTAAATAATTTATTGTATTTTCAGTGTTATTTATTTTTTTTTTAACTGTTTCTTCAGTAATAATATCATTACATAATCTTACACATTCATCACATATATATACTGTTGGACCAGCTATTAACTTTTGTACTTCTTTTTGGTTTTTTCCACAAAAAGAACAACAAAGTAGCTTTTTAGAATTGTCTTTACTCTTATCTGTCATGCTTAACCTCTTTTTTTACATATTTTATATTCTGAGTAAATAGATTCTATATATTTTTATCGAATATTTTACAGAAAAGTTATTAATTTGTTTTTTTATTGACGCTGAGTTAAAATAAAATCAATTAGTCCATATTTAATAGATTCTTCTGCTGATAAAAAACAATCACGTTCTGTATCTTTGTTTATTTTTTTAATAGATTGACCAGTATGATATGACATTAATTTGTTTAATCTTTTTTTCATTTCCATTATTTCTCGAGCATGAATAGCAATATCTGAAGCTTGTCCTTGATATCCGCCTAATGGTTGATGAATCATAACTTTTGAATTAGGTAAACAAAATCTTTTTCCTTTAGTTCCAGATGTAAGTAATAAAGCAGCCATAGAACAAGCTTGACCCATACAAATAGTACTGATTTCTGGTTTAACGAATTGCATAGTGTCATAAATAGACATGCCTGATGTAATAATACCTCCTGGAGAATTAATATATAAAAATATATCTTTTTCTGGATTTTCAGCTTCTAAAAATAATATTTGAGCTACAATATTATTAGCCATATTATCTTCAATAGTTCCTATCATAAAAATTATTCGTTCTTTTAATAATCTTGAATATATATCATATGAACGTTCGCCTCTCGAATGTTGCTCTATAACCATCGGAATTAATGTTGCATATAAGTTTTTTTTATTATTGTATAACATATTTTATTCCTAAAAATATTCAATATTATTTTAAATAATGAATATTATATTTTTTATGATTTAATTTTGAAATTATACAATATTAATAATTATATTAAAGTTTAATACTTTAAAAAAATTTTTTTGTATTGCAATAAAATATAATTATAGATTATAAAATTATTTCTTCATGGTTTTTCCAGTTATAATTTATAAATTGATCAAAAGTCCAATATTTTTTTTTAATTTGAATACTTTTTTTTAATAACAACATTGCTTGATTTTCTAAGTCTATATTTTTTATCGTGTTTTTAAAATTGTTATTTTTATTATATAAATTAATAATTTCTTTTGGATTTTTATAATTCAAAGATATCTTTTCAATTATTTTTTGTATATTATTTTTATCTGAACATAATTGGTTATCAGAAATAATTTTTTGTATTATTATTTGAATATATAGTTTCTTTTTAACTTGTGAATTAAGATCAAAATGATATTTTTTTTCTAAAATACTAGAATTTTCTTCTTTATATTTTTTCTTGTTATTTCTGTATAAATTTTTTATTTCTTGTTGAAATAAAAGTGGAGGTATTAATATAATATTTTTTTCGATTATTTTTTTTATAAATTGATCTTCTAAATACTGTTCAGTTATGACATTAATTTGAGAACAAAGATTATTTTTTATATTTTGATAGTTTAATTGAGTTAATTTATCTTTTTTATTATCTTTTTTATTTTCTTCTATTTCTTCTTTTTTCTCAATTTTAAGAATTTTTATTTTAAATGTTATATCTTTATTTTGAAGTTCTTTTTCTGGATAAAACTGATGAAATTTAATTTTAAAAAAAAATATATCATTAATAAAATGATTAATGATTTTATAATTTAATTGAGGTATCAATGTATTTTCAGATACAATAAAACTAATATTTTCTGTATTAAATTTTTTTATGTTTATATTTTTTTCATAAACATAATAATTAATTGTTACACGATCATGAGATTTGATAGCTTGATTAACTGTATTCCAAACATTTTTTTTTATTTTATATTTTTCTATATTTTTATTAATATCTTGATCTGTTATTTTAACATTTATTTTATTAACTTTTATTTTTTTTATATCTTCTATTTTAAATTTTGGATATAGTTCGTAAATTACATGATACTCAAAATATTCTTTTTCTTTTTCTTTATTCTGATGCATATAAAATTTTGGAGAACCAATAATTTTTATTTTTTCTTTATTTATAAATTCGTAAAAAAAATTTTGCATTAATTTTTTGAATGTATCATAATAAATGGAATAACCATATTTTTCTTGTATAACTTTAATAGGAGTTTTCCCTTTTCTAAATCCATTAATTTTAGTTGTTTTACCAATTCTTATACATTCTTTAATAATAGAACTATTAACGGTTGTTTTTGGAATTTTAATTGTAACACGATGACCTGCATCTTTATTTTTTTCCATAAAAAATTTCATCTTATTACCTCAAACGATTACTTTTATCAGCGTATTTTATATTTTCTACTAATTTTAAAAATTTTATTTATATCGTAATAATTTTCTTATTAAGGAAGAATGATTCTTGTTTTTTATAAAAATTTATTTTTTAAAATTACATGATGATTTTAATCAAATTTTTTTAATGAACTGATAAATATTATTTTCTTTTTAAACATTTAATATTATTATTTTTTTTAAATTTTTTACTTTCCCATTCATTTAAAGTATAAGTATTTAATGTTAATGAATATATATTTTTTTTTAGTGTTTTTGATAATACTGAAAAAATTAAACGGTGCCTATCGATTAATTTTTTATTAATAAAATTATTGCTAATAATAAGTATTCTTAAATGTGTAAAACCTTTTTCTGGGTGATTATGAAATAGGCTGTCATCATAAATTTTAATAAAACTTATATTTATTTTAGATGTTAAACATTTTTTTATTTTTTCTAGAGTCATTAATTGATATGATGTCCTAATTATTAATAATAAAAAAATCATAAAAATATTTTTATACTGCGTAAACAGTATTATATTGTATTTTTTAAAAAATAAATTTTAAAAATTATTTTTAATTTTAAATTTTATCAATTTTTAAAAAATAATTCAATTATTTCACAAAATATTACTTTTTTTATAAAATAAAAATTTTCAAATAAAATAGTACTTTTAAAAATATTTTTAATAAATAATCATATTATTTTTGAGGTTTTGAATGACATTTTTAAATTATAATAATTTTTTAAAAATATTATCATTATTGTTAATATTTTTTTTTCTGAATGGGTGTAATAGTTTATTTTTAAATCCTCATGGATTAGTTGCTATAGAAGAATGTTCATTAATATTAATATCTTTTATAATGATGTTGTTTATTATTATTCCTGTGATTTTTATGACTGTATATTTTTCTTTTAAGTATCGTTCAACTCATATAAATCAGATATATAAGCCTAATTGGTCTGATTCAAAAAAAATAGAAATAATAGTATGGACTATTCCAATTTTGATAGTTTCTTTTTTAGCATTTTTATCTTGGAATTATAGTCATAAATTAGAACCTAAAAAACCTATAGTTTCTTTTAATGATCCTATTAAAATAGATGTAGTTGCATTAGATTGGAAATGGTTATTTATTTATCCAGATTATGATATTGCGACTATTAATGAAATAATGTTTCCTGTAAATAGACCTGTAGTTTTTAGAATTACTTCAAATTCTGTTATGAATGCTTTTTTTATTCCGTCATTGGGAAGTCAAATATATGCTATGCCTGGAATGACAACAAAATTAAATTTAATTGCTAATAATCCAGGTAAATATAAAGGCATATCATCTAATTATAGTGGCAAAGGTTTTTCTAATATGAAATTTACTGCTATATCTGTTTCAAAAAATTCCACTTTTATAAATTGGGTAAAAAAAATAAAAGACTCATCAATAAAATTAAATACAATGAAAATTTTCAATAGAATATCTATTCCAAATGAGAATTATTCTATAGAATATTTCTCTGATGTGAAAAAAAAATTATTTAATGAAATTATAAATCAATATTCTATGAAAGATTTTAAAATATTAAATAAAAATATTGTTCATGAAATTAAAAACAAAAATACTTATATGGAGAAATAGAATAATGTTTGGAAAATTGACATTTGATGCTATACCATATCATGAACCAATTATAATGTTTACTTATACTGCTATTATTTTAATTGGATTGTGTGTTACATCAGCTATTACTTATTATAAAAAATGGCAATATCTATGGTCTGAATGGTTTACTACAGTTGATCATAAAAAAATATCTATTATGTATGGAATACTTGCATTTATCATGTTATTTCGTGGTTTTGTTGATGCTATATTGATGCGTACTCAACAAGTTATTTCATCAGCAGGTTTGAAAGGATTTTTACCTCCACATCATTATGATCAAATATTTACAGCTCATGGTGTAATAATGATTTTTTTTGTAGCGATGCCTCTTGTTATTGGTTTAATGAATTTAGTAATACCATTACAAATTGGAGCTCGTGATGTAGCTTTTCCGTTTCTTAATAATTTAAGTTTTTGGTTAAATGTCAGCAGTGCTGTATTACTTACTTTATCTTTAGGAATAGGAGAATTTGCTCAAACAGGTTGGTTGGCTTATCCTCCATTATCTGGAATAAAATATAGTTCAGGTGTAGGAGTAGACTATTGGATCTGGAGTTTACAAATTGCTGGTGTTGGAACCACGTTAACTGGAGTTAATTTTTTAGTTACAATTCTAAAAATGAGAGCGCCAGGCATGTCTTTTTTTAAAATGCCAGTTTTCACGTGGGCTTCTTTATGTACTAATATTCTTATAGTTATTTCTTTTCCAGTTTTAACTGTTACTCTTGTATTACTTACTTTAGATCGTTATTGTAATTTTCATTTTTTTACTAATGATTTAGGTGGAAATGCAATGATGTATGTTAATTTAATATGGATTTGGGGTCATCCAGAAGTTTATATTTTAGTGCTTCCAGTATTTGGTATTTTTTCAGAAATAGTAGCTACTTTTTCTAAAAAACGTTTATTTGGATACGTATCTTTAGTATGGGCTACATTATCTATTACAATTTTATCTTTTATTGTGTGGTTACATCATTTTTTTACTATGGGGGCAGGAGCAAATATAAATGCTTTTTTTGGAATTACTACTATGATTATAGCAATTCCTACTGGTGTAAAAATTTTTAATTGGTTATTTACAATGTATCAAGGTCGTGTGCGTATGCATTCTTCCATGTTATGGACTTTAGGTTTTTTAGTAACATTTTCTATTGGTGGCATGACTGGTGTATTATTATCAGTTCCTCCAGCTGATTTTATTTTACATAATAGTTTGTTTCTAGTTGCACATTTTCACAATGTAATTATTGGTGGAGTAGTTTTTGGTTGTTTTGCTGGAATTAATTATTGGTTTCCTAAATTATTTGGATTTATCTTAAATGAAAAATGGGGAAAACGTGCTTTTTGGTTTTGGATTATAGGTTTTTTTCTTGCTTTTATACCATTGTATTTCTTGGGATTAATGGGTATGACTCGTCGTTTAAGTCAAAATATTGATTCTGAATTTCATGTACTATTATGTATTGCTGCTATTGGAGCATTTTTTATTGGAATTGGAATCATATGTCAAATAATTCAATTTCTTGTTTCAGTGAGAGATCGTCGATATAATTTAGATTTAACCGGTGATCCTTGGGATGGTAGAACTTTAGAATGGTCTACTTCTTCACCTGCTCCAATATATAATTTTGCTATTATTCCTATAGTTAAAGATAGAGATGATTTTTGGGAAAATAAAAATAAAGAAGACTATAGAAAAAAATTGAATCATATTAACAACTACAATGACATTCATATGCCTAAAAATACAGGATTAGGTTTTTTAATTAGCATGTTTTCATTATTTTTTGGTTTTGCAGCAGTCTGGCATATTACTTGGTTGTGTATTTTTTCTTTTTTTGCGATTATTATCAGTTTAGTTATAAAAAGTCTTAATGAAGATAATGAATATATTATATTAGCAGAAGATATAAATAAAATTGAAAATCAATATTGGAAAAATATTCGAAAAGCAGGTTCAAAATGATAGAAAATAAAATAAATAATATGACATTAAATATTAATGAAAAAGTCTATGATACGAAATTAGAAGATAGGAAATTATTTGGTTTATGGATATATTTAATGAGTGATTGTATAATGTTTGCAGTTTTTTTTGCTGTTTATGCAATAGTTTCTTCAAATATATCAATTAGTTTAATTAGTAAAGAAATTTTTAATTTACCTTCTATTTTATTAGAAACACTTTTATTATTATTAAGCTCTTTATCTTGTGGTTGTATTATTATTGCAATGAATCAAAAAAATATAAAAATGATTTATTCATATTTAATTATAACTTTCTGTTTAGGTTGTGCTTTTTTATTTATGGAAATAAATGAGTTTCATGAACTTATAATAAAAAATTTAGGTCCTGATAAAAATGCGTTTTTTTCTATTTTTTTTACTCTTGTTGCAGCTCATGGAATTCATATTTTTTTCGGTTTGATTTTAATATTATCAATTATTTATCAAATTAAAAGGTTAGGTTTAACTAATTCTATTTGTACTAGAATTTTATGTCTTAGTGTTTTTTGGCATTTTTTAGATATTATTTGGATTTGTGTTTTTACTTTTATTTATTTAAATGGAGCTATTTAATGCAAAATTTTATTAAATTAAATATAAATAAAGAAATGCAATCTTATTTTTTAGGTTTTTTATTTTCTATAGTATTAACTGTAGTTCCATTTATATTAGCGATACAAAAAATTTTTTGTAATGAAATTAATTATATTATTTTTTTATCATGTGCTATTAGTCAAATTATTATTCATTTTATATATTTCTTACATTTAAATTTTTCTGTAGAAAAAAGATGGAATCTTATAACTTTATTATTTGTAGTTGTAATAATATTTATTGTTGTCTTTGGTTCTATCTGGATTATGTATAATTTGAATCATCATATAATGTAAAATTTTAATTAAAATGTGTTATTTATATGTTTAAAAATTATTTAGAAATAATTAAACCTGGTATTATTATTGGAAACATTACCTTAATTTTAGGTGGTTTTTTATTTGCATCTAGGCATGTTAGTTTTGATTTTTTTTTATTGATATATACTATTTTAGGTGCATCTTTAGTAATTGCTTCCGCTTGTGTTTTTAATAATTTAATTGATTTTGATATAGATTCAAAAATGCAACGTACTAGTAGTAGAGTTTTATCAAAAAAATTACTTTCTTTCCGATCTGCATTAATTTTTGCTATTTTTTTAGGCGTTTTAGGTATATCTACATTATTTTTTTTAGTAAATTTTTTATCAATGATTTTATCAATTTTTGGTTTTTTTATTTATGTGATTTTATATTCTTTATTGTATAAAAGAAGTTCTATTTATTCAACATTGATTGGTAGTTTTTCAGGTTCGACACCATCTATTATTGGTTATACAGCAGTTTCCAATTCTATTGATATATGTTCTATTTTATTATTTATAATTTTAATATTTTGGCAAATGTCTCATTTTTATGCTATTTCTATAGTAAGATTAAAAGACTATAAAAAAGCTAAAATTCCTATTTTTTCTGTAATAAAAGGTGTTTCTAAAACAAAAAAACATATTTTCTTTTATATTTTTAGTTTTATTTTTTTTAGTTCTTTATTAACTTTTTTAGGTTATTTAAGTTATATTTTTTTATTTTTATCTTCTATTGTAAATTTTTACTGGTTATTTTTATCTTATTCTAATATTAAAAACAATAATAATACAGAAAATGCAAGACAATTATTTTATTATTCGATAATAGTGATTATTGTATTTAATTTCTTAATATCAATAGATGTTTTATTTTAAAAAAATTTTAATCCATAGTTTTTATAAGCATTTTACTGGTTTAGGTATTCCAGCAATTTTACTAGCTTGTTTAGCTGGTCCTTTCGGAAACAGTTTAAATAAATAAATACTGTTGCTTTTCGATATTCCTATTTCGTTTTTAATACTTTTAATTAACATTCTCATTGATGGTGTTATATTGAATTGGAAATAAAATTTCCGTACAAACATGATTACTATCCAATGATCAGAATTTAGCTTAATATTTTCTTTTTTTGCAATTTCTACTGCTAGTATTATATTCCAATCTTTAGTTTTCTTTAAATATCCTTCTGAATCTTTTTCAATTTTGTCATATGTATGTAATGTTCTATTATTAGTGTTCATTTTTTTTGATCAATATAGTTTAACTTATATGAATTTTAAAAAATATTAAATAAAGTATGGAGGATTATAAAATGAACTTTTTAGAATTACAAGTTACATTAAGTTTTTGTTCAGTTTTTTTGTTACGTATGTTGGGAATGTTTATGATTCTTCCTATTTTGAGTAAATATGGAATGCTTTTAGATGGAGCAAATAAATTTTTAATTGGTTTAGCAATAGGAATATATGGTATTGCTCAAGTAATATTTCAAATACCATTTGGAATATTATCTGATAAATTTGGTCGAAAAAAAATAATTTTGCTAGGTCTTTTTGTTTTTTTTATTGGAAATATTATATCAGCTAATATTCATTCGATTTGGGGATTCATAATTGGTAGATTTTTACAAGGTTCAGGGGCTATATCTGGTGTATGCATGGCTTTTTTATCTGATTTAATTCGAGAAGAACATCGTGTTAAATCTATTGCTGCTATAGGTGCAAGTTTTGCTATTTCTTTTTTAATATCTATAATTTCTGGACCTTTAATTGTTCAATTTTTTGGATTTTTTTCAATTTTTTGGATTTCGGTATTACTATCTATTATTTGTATGTTAATTGTTTATTTTTTTATTCCTTATTCAAAAAAAAATATATCACAAAAAAAAAATGTATGTTATTCATGTAATGAAGGATTAACATTTATTTTAAATAAAGTTTTTTTTAGATCTTATTTAGGTATATTTTTTTTACATTTTTTATTAATGATTAATTTTATGATTATTCCTAATCAACTTGAAATATCTGGATTTTCTTTGAATAATCATTGGAAAATATATTTAGGTACTATATCAATTTCTTTTATAATTTTATTTTTTTTTATATTTTATTGTAAATATAAATATATTTTAGAAAATATTATTGAAATTTGTATTTTATTTATTTTATCTTCAGAAGTTATTTTTCTAACAGCACAAAATAATTTATTATTTTTAATTATTTCTTTACAGATTTTTTTTATATCCTTTAATTTTCTCGAAGTTTTCCTCCCTTCAAATCTGAGTAAACATTCATTAAATAACTATAAAGGTAGAATAATGAGCATTTATTCTACTAGTCAATTTTTAGGTATTTTTTTTGGAGGTATTTTTAGTGGATGGTTGTATAGTTTTTTAAATATTTCTCAAATTTTTTTATTTGAAATATTTATTATATTATTATGGTTGAATTTTAGTTTTTTTTGTAAGAAGTAGATTTAATTTATAGTATAATTAAATTTAATAAACAATATATATATTATGTTTTTTTATAAATAATTAAATATTCGCTTTTTTTAGGTGTTTAACTATGCATTTTTTAAATTTATACAAGATGTATAAAAATCGTATAAATAAAAAGTTATTTTATACATTAAATCAGTTACCTTTTCAAAAATCAAATCTTTTAAAAGCTATGAAATATAGTGTTTGTTCAGAAAGTAAAAGATTACGTTCATCTTTAGTATATTTAACTGGAGAAGTTTTTCAAATAAACATAGTTACGTTAGATGTTATATCTACTGCTATTGAATGTATTCACTCATATTCTTTAATACATGATGATTTACCTTGTATGGATAATGATAATTTTAGAAGAGGTAAAATTTCTTGTCATATAAAATATGGTGAAAGCACTTCTTTGCTTGCTGGTGATGCTTTACAGAGTCTTGCATTTAATATTTTATCAAAAAGTTTTATGCCAAATGTATCTAATTTCAAACGTATAAAAATGATTTCTGAATTATCTAGTTCTATTGGTTCTTCTGGAATGTGTATAGGTCAAAACTTAGATTTAGAATCAGAAAAAAAAGAATTAAGTCTATCTGAATTACAAAGTATTAATTTTTATAAAACTGCTTTTTTAATGCGTGCTTCTGTACGTTTAGTATACTTATCTTCTAGCAATTTTTCTCAATCTGTATTATCAATATTAGATTTATTTTCCAGTTCTATTGGTTTAGCATTTCAAATTCAAGATGATATTTTAGATTTTAAAAAAGATAGTATAAAAGTACAGGATAATAAAATAATTAAAAAAAACACCTATCCATTAATAATAGGTTTAGATAAATCTAGGAAGAAAATAAAAAATCTATATGAAAAATCATTTTTAGCATTAGAGAGTTTAAAAAAAAAAATTTTAATACTAATATGTTAAAAAAATTAACAAAATTTATAATTAAACGTATTAAATAAATTTAATGATGGGCACCTAATGAATTCTAATTCTAAAAAATATCCAATGTTATCTTTTGCTAATTCAGTAGAAAATTTACGACTTTTAACGGTTGAACAGTTACCAAAACTGTGCTTTGAGTTGCGTGAATATTTATTAGATATGGTTACTATTTCTAAAGGACACTTTGCTTCTGGATTAGGTGTAGTAGAAATTACTGTAGCACTTCATTATGTTTATAATACTCCTTTTGATAATTTATTGTGGGATACAGGACATCAAACATATCCTCATAAAATACTAACTGGAAGAAGTAGCAAAATTAGTACTATTAGGAAAAAAAATGGATTACATTCATTTCCTTGTCGAGAAGAGAGTAAATATGATGCTTTAAGTGTTGGTCATTCTTCTACTTCAATTTCTGCAGGTTTAGGAATGTCTATTGCAGCTGGGAAAGAAGGTAAAAATAGACAAACTATTTGTATTATTGGTGATGGAGCAATTACTGGAGGTTTAGCATTTGAAGCTATGAATCATGCCGGAGAAATACAATCCGATTTATTAGTTATATTAAATGATAATAAAATGTCTATTTCAAAAAATGTAGGATTTTTGAATAATCATTTAAAGATGTTAAGAAGTATTAAAAATACTAAAAAAAATAGAAAAAAAACACATTTACTTTATCAACAACTTTTTAATAAAAATAAAAAAATTAAAAATAATTGTATCACTTTTAACTCAATATTTTCTAATTTAGGATTTAAATATTTAGGACCATTCGATGGTCATAATATTTTTTCTATTATTAACATATTAAAAGAAATAAAAAATAAAAAAGGTACTTATTTATTACATCTTGTAACTAAAAAGGGAAAAGGTTATCTTCCTGCTGAGTTAGATCCTATTAAATGGCATGCAATATCTTCTAACAATTCATCAACTTCAAAATTCCTTAGTTATTCAGATGTTTTTGGTTCTTGGTTATGTGAAATAGCTGAATTTGATAAAAAATTAATAGCGATTACACCTGCAATGTGTGAAGGTTCTGGAATGTTGAAATTTTCTCGTCTTTTCCCAAATCAATATTTCGATGTTGCTATTGCTGAACAACATGCAGTTACTTTTGCTGCAGGTCTCGCCATCAGTGGTTATAAGCCAGTTGTTTCTATTTATTCTACTTTTTTGCAAAGAGCTTATGATCAACTTATACATGATATAGCATTACAAAAACTATCTGTTTTATTTGCTGTTGATAGAGGAGGTATTGTTGGGAATGATGGGCAGACTCATCAAGGAATTTTTGATCTAGCTTATTTAAGATGTATTCCTGGGATAGTTATTATGACGCCTAGTGATGAAAATGAATGTCGTCAAATGCTTTATACTGGTTACATGTATAATAAAGGTCCTAGTGTAGTAAGATATCCTAAAGGATATGGTATTGGAGCATTATTAATGCCTATGAATACTATTCAATTAGGAAAATCTTTAATAAAAAGAAAAGGTAAAAAAATAGCTATTTTAAGCTTTGGTACTTTATTACAAAATGCTTTTTTTGCAGCAGATAATTTAGATGCAACATTAGTAGATATGCGTTTTGTTAAACCTTTAGACAAAAAAATGATTTTAAAATTATCTTCTAAACACAAATTTTTTATTACTCTTGAAGAAGGCGTAATTTCTGGTGGTGCAGGCAGTGCTGTAAATGAATTGATTATGATAAATAAGATTTTCCTGCCAGTGTTAAATATTGGCTTACCAGATATATTTGTACCACAAGGTACTCAAGAAGAAATTAGACATGATTATCAATTAGATGCAGAAGGAATTTATAAACAAATATTTCATTGGTTAAAAAAATAATATAGATAAAACTATTATGTAAAAATAATTTTTTTATTATATCCCATTTTAAATACAGCTTTATCTAAAACACCATTTATAAATTTATGACTGTCTTCAGAACCAAATAATTTAGCTAATTCAATACCTTCATTAATAGATACTTTATAAGGTATATCATTTCTTTTATGTAATTCATAGAATGAAATTCTAAGAATTGCTTTTTCAATATGTCCTAATTCTTTTAAAGATCTAAATAAAAAAGGTTTTATTAAATTATCTATATTTTTACAATCGTATGTAATTCCAGTAATTAACTCATAAAAGTACACAATATCAATATTTTTTTTATTTTTTTCTTTTAAAAATTGGATAGCACTTTCTTTAATGTTATTATGAGATATTTCCCAAGAATATAACATTTGTAAGGCACATACTCGTGCTTCTCTTCGAGAAGATGGCTTCATAAATAAAATTTCTCTTTTTTTATATATTATTATTATATTTTTTAGGAGATAATATTAATCTTATATCAGGACCTATATTACATATATCTTGAAATTTGAATTGAAGAGCATTCGATATTTTTAATTTTTCATAAATCATACATAATGGTTTAGCTTCATGTCCTAATATTTTAGGTGCCATATATAAAATTAATTCATCGATTAAACATGAATTTAATAAAAATCCTGATAAACTACTTCCTGCTTCTATCCAGACATTATTGATTTCTGATTTTCCTAGAAATTTCAAAAGAGAAAAGATATCAATTTTTTTATTATATGCTTGTTCTATAATTTGTTTGGTATTTTCAGGCCATATTTTTTTATCATATTTTAATCTTATCAACCAAACTTTTCCTTTTGTTTTAATAATTTTATGTGATGGTTGAACACGATTTTTACTGTCTATAATTACTCTTATTGGATGTTGAAATATTTTATGAGGAAAAATAGATAGCGTTTCCTTATCAAATTCCTGATAACGAACGTTTAGTAAAGGATTGTCACTTAAAATAGTAGCACTGCTGCTTAGAATTGCTGAGCTTTTTGCTCGAAATTTTTGCACATCTTGACGTGCATATTTTGAAGTAATCCATTGGCTATCACCATTTTTCATAGCAATTCTTCCATCTACTGAAATAGCTAATTTAAGTTGTGTTCATGGTAAACCGGTTTGCATTCTTTTAAAAAACCCTTTATTATATTTTTTTGACTCTTTTGATAATAAACCTATTTTTACAGAAAGACCATGTTGTTTTAAATATAAAATTCCATTACCAGAAACTTTAGGATTAGGATCTATATTAGAAATTATAACACGATTAATACCCGCTTTAATAAGAGCATCACAGCAAGGAGGAGTTTTTCCAAAATAATTACATGGTTCTAATGTTATATAAGCTGTTCCTCCTTGTGCTTGTTCTCCAGCCATAATTAATGCATTAATTTCCGCATGATTAGTTCCTGTCTTTTTATGCCATCCTTCTCCAACAATAATATTATTTTTTACGATTACACATCCTACATTAGGATTAGGTGCTGTAGTAAATTGGCCTAACTTACTTAGTTCTATTGCTCTTTTCATGTAAAATGTATCATTCATTTTTAACCAGCATATTTTTTTGTATGTTTTATAAAAAATTTTTTTTAATTAAAATGATCAAAGCCTTTTTTTTTAAAGAAAATTTTCTTTTTATTGTAAAATAAATTAAAACCTTGTTCTATAGGTGTAATACGTCCAATACATGTAAAATTAACTGAAAAATTTTTTTTGATTAAGTTGAGTTTTTCAATATTTTTTTTTGCTATAGTAAAACATAACTCATAATCTTCTCCTATATTTAATGCCCAATCTAAATAATTTTGATGTGTGAAATTATCAATTAAAATTTTTGAAATAGGAATTTTATTTAAATTGATATTTGCTCCACATTGACTACTACTCAATATATGACCTAAATCTGAAAGTAATCCATCTGATATATCAATAGCTGCACTAGCAATTTTTCTAAGAGCTATTCCTTCAAAAACTCTAGGTGTAGGATTTAGATGTTTTTTAATTAGATAATTTTGTATGTTTAAATTTTTTATAAAAAATTTATTTTTAATTAAAAATAAACCAGCAGCACTTTCTCCAAGATTTCCAGTTACATAAATTAAATCTCCTGTATTAGCATTACTTCTTAGCAATGCTGTATTTTCTTCTAGTAATCCATAAATACTCAAGGTAATACTTAATGGACCACGGTTTGTATCACCACCAATTAATCGTACATTATATTTGTTTAATATATTAAAAAAACTATTGCTAAATTTTTCTAACCATATAATATCAGAGTTGGGCATTGTAATAGATAGGGTTGTCCATTTTGGATCAGCACCCATTGCAGCAAGATCGCTAAGATTCACTGCTACTGTTTTATATGCTAAATCTTTAGGAGATATATTCTTGAAAAAATGAGTGTTTTCGACTAGTGTATCAGTACTAATTGCAAGAATATTGTGTTTTGGTATTTTAATTAAAGCACTATCGTCTCCAATTCCTTTTATTTCATTAAAATCTTTTTTTTGATTTCGTTGAAAATATCGTAAGATAATTTCAAATTCATTACATTTCATTTTTATCGTTAAATTTTAAAATATATATTTAATATAACATATTTAATATTATAGTATTTTTTTTAATTTTTTCATAATATTAATCATTTCCAATGCAGCTAGAGCAGCTTCAGAACCTTTATTACCCATTTTTGTTCCAGATCTTTCAATTGATTGTTCAATATTTTTTGTTGTTAATATTCCTAATGTAATAGGTAAAAAATTTTGAGTACTAATTCTTGAAAGACTGTTACTAGTATCATTAGCAATATGTTTAAAATGATCAGTATCTCCTTTTATAATTGTTCCTATAGCAATAATAGCATCATATTTACCAGAACTTGCGATATAACTTGCCACAGTTGGTATTTCATATGTTCCAGGAACATATACTATTAAAATATTCTCTTCATTCACTTGTCCTATTCTTTTTAAAGTATCTAATGCTCCTGATAATAAGTTATGATTAATAAATTCATTAAATCTCGAAATTATTATAGCAATAGATGCATTTTTAGCTGTGATTCCTGATTGAACTTTATTCATATTTTTTATACTTATTTATTTTAAGAATTAAGATTATTAATTACTGATTATTTAATATCCAAGCATATCCATAATGATTATAAAAACCTGCTGATACAGCAGCTTTTTTACCAATTCCTTCATACATATCAAAATGTTGACCTTTTATTGCACCTCCCACATCTAATGCAATTACTAAACGCATTTCATATTTCTTAATAAATATTCCATTTTTATCAAGTAGTGGTGTTTGTAATAATATTACACTACCTTTTTTTATTATAGAAGTATCTGATGCTACTGATGTTTGATTTATTAATGGAACAGCACTTGCACCATATACTTGTTTTTTTTTTGTTTTTTTAAAAAACACAAAAGATGGATTTTCTTCAAGTAAATTTTGTATTTCTTTTTTTGTATGTTTTTTAAACCAATTTTTAATAGATTGCATAGACATATTTTTTTTTTGTATATCACCTCGATTAATTAAAATTTGTCCAATTGCTTTATAGGGCCAACCGTTTTTACCAGCATAGCTAAAAAAAGTTAATTTTTTATTATTTCCATAATCTATAAACGCACTTCCTTGAATCTCCATAATGAAGTTATCTATTAACGAATTACTATAAGCTAAAATATATTTTTTATCTAAAGCTCCATTATATATGTCTTTTCTATTTGGTAAAAGTGCATTTTTTTTTAAATGATAAGGCATTGAATATATCGGGTATTTAAATTCATCTTTTTGAATTTTTCTCGCTTGTACTATTGGTGTATAATATCCAGTTATTTTAACATTACCATAGTTATCTATTCCTTTCATTTGAAATAAATTAATTCCGAATTGGTTGAATTTATTAATATTTGAGTTATTTTTCAACCAATTTAAAATTGCTTTATAAAGTGATTCATTTTTTGAGTATAAAGATGGAGAATATTTTTTGATTTTTTCTATTTGAATGAGAAATGATTTTGAATTAACTATTTTTTTTTCAATATTTATTTTTTTTATTTTTGTAAAATCTTGTATTAGTTTTTTTTTATATTGTTGTCCTTGATTGATAGCTATATGTGCGTATGATTGTACAAATGAAAGAATTAAACTGAAAAATATTATTATAATTATTATTTTCTTCATTTTTGTTAAATTAACAGTGTTAAGTTATAAAATATTTTTAACTAAATATTTAATTGATAAAAATTATTGCAATTTTTTTTATAACAGTGTAATATACAATTCAATAAAGACGCGGGGTGGAGCAGTTTGGTAGCTCGTCGGGCTCATAACCCGAAGGTCGTTGGTTCAAATCCAGCCCCCGCAACCAGTTAAAAAATATTTATATTTAAAATATTTAATTTAATCCCACCTTTTTAAAAAAAACCTTCCAATATTTTAATCTTTTTTAGATAATTAAAATTATATTAATAAAAAATAATATATAGATTGCAGTAAAAATGCAAGGGGATTGTTATGAAATAACGTGATACTGAATTAGTTCAAGATTTTCGTCACAGCGTTCCTTATATTAATGCTCATTGCGGTAAAATATTTATAATAATATTGTTATTTGACGAAACCATTAAGCATGAAAATTATTCTCGTATCATTAATGATATAGGATTATTACATCGTTTAAGTATTTGTTTAATATTAGTCTAAAGCGCTTGTCTTTAAATTAATTCTAGTTTAAAAGAAAAAATATTGAAATTAATTATCATAAATATATACGAATCACTGATTCAGACTCTTTAGAATAAATTAAGAAAGAAGCAGGAAGATTGAAATTTGATATTACAGCTTGTTTATCTATAACGTTAACTAATACTTCACTATAAGCAGAAAATATTAATGTAGTCAGTCGCAATTTTATTATTGTGCAACCACTAGAAATTGATGATGGTATAGATTATTATCATAGTTGTCGAATTAGAAGAATTAATGAAAATGCAATTAATTATCAATTAAAAAATGGATTTATAGTTTCAATTAGTCCAGTTTGTATTTCTATAACAGGAGAAAGTTTTAATTTAATTTCTGAAGAGATAGCAACTAAAATTAGTATTGAATTAAAAGCAGAAAAAATGATAGGTTTTTTAGTAATCAAGTATTTATAAATGATAAAGACAAAATTATTTCTGAATTACTACCTACTAATATAAATAATACAATTAAAAAATTGGAAAATAGGTCATTATATTTCTCCAATTTTTTGTTTTTTAAGGAATACGATAAAAGCTTATAAAAGTAGAGCACTATTGCAAAAATTATTTTCTTATCATGGAATTAGTACTCAGATGGTTTTGAAATTAGCAGAAAAAAATAAGATGAGCTAGTATCAATGATATTAGAGAAATATTAGAAATGATTCATCCTTTAGAAAAAAAGAAATTTTACTTTGTAGATCACGAAAACAATTAGAAATAAAAGTAGATAAATTTACTATTATTGAATATGATAATTTCACTATTGTTTATACAGCATTATATCCTTTTTTAAAAGAAAAAGTAGGGAAAATGGTTTACTTAGTTGTTTATCTGATTGTAAAAATTCTTTTTATGAAAATTAATTATTAAAAAAAATCAAAATTCAGTATAAGACAATGTGTCTAGAAAAGATTTTTTTGTATTAATAACTAAAAGTATTTATTAGTTTTAAGAAAGAGATTTGATTTTAGTTGATATTGAAGTTTTTCTGGAAAGTAAGAAGAAAACGTATAATTATTAGCGTATTGCAAAAATTTTACGATTGACTTAATTTAAAATATTCGTAGATATCTTAAAAAAATATTATTATTTAAATATTATTTTTTCTGTATTTTTAAGAGCAGTTTTTATAAAAATTTCTTTTTCTGAAAAAATACTTAATATTTTTCGAGATCTTGTTATACCAGTATACAAAATATCTTTATTTAAAATATTTGAATTAAAATTTGGTAATATTAAAGCTGTATTCATAAATTCTGAACCTTGTGCTTTATGTACTGTGATAGCCCAAGCAGTTTTGTAATTTCTTAAAATTTTTACAGGAATATTAGTAATTTTATTATTTTCTTTTAAAAAGGATACTTGTAAAGTACCATTTTTATTAATATTAGTAATACCTATATTTCCATTAAATATATCTAAAAATTTATTGTTATTATTAATAATAATAGGTTTTCCTATATACCACTCTTGTCCATTGATATAAAAATATTTTATTATATTTCTTTGATACATATTTTCTTCTAATTTTTTATTTATGGTATTTACACCAAACAAACCATCATGTAATACACATAATACCTGATAATCTTGAAAAGATTTTATTATTTCTTTCATATTTTCATTTTTGTATATTTTTTCCCAAAAATTTTGATAGTTTAAAGCAATATTTTCAATCATTTTTATATATTTTTGAGTGGAATTAGTTTCATAAAAAAAAACATTTTTTATTGAATTCTTAAATAAATTTTTAATAATTTTTATTTTTTTATTACAAATTGCATTTGATAATGTATAAATTCCTGAACTTTTATCAAATCTATAGTTTTTTTTCAAGAGACATATACTATTACTGATAAACGCTGTTGTTGTTTTATTTATTATTTTTGACAATTTATATTGTGTAAGTTTTTCGATGTTGATTATAGTTTTAAAACTGTATCCATTATCAGCATAACAACAAATTTTTCTTAAAATAGAACATGATTCAACTGGACATAATTGATTATGATCTCCTATAAAAATCAACTTAGTATTGCTTGAAACTGAAAATAATATTTTTTCCATCATTAAAATGTCTACCATTGAAATTTCATCAATAATTAAAACATCTAAATCTAATAAATTATTTTTATTAAAAAAACTATTTTGCGATATTTTTTGGATTCCTAATAATTGATGTATAGTTTTAGCTCTAGATGGAAGAGAACATTTTTCTTTTTCGGAGAAATATAGATTAAAGATATTATTTTTTATTATTTCTGTTAAACGTGTTGTTGCTTTTCCTGTTGGTGCAGATAACTGAATTTTAATTGTTTTTTTTGCATTTTTAATTAATGCAATTATGATTTTTAATATAGTAGTAGTTTTTCCAGTTCCAGGACCACCTACAATAAATGTTATCTGATTTATTAAAGTTAGTGCTACTGCTATTTTTTGAAAATTTTTTCTTTTACCAGGAAATAAATTGTCTAATATTTTGGAACATTTTTTCTGATTAATTTTATTTTGATTTTTTTTTGTATATAAATAGTTTAAAATATTATTTTCAGATTTCCACATTTTATAAAGATATATTTTTTTTTTATATAACACTAAAGGTGTAGGAATATAACCATTACCCACAGATGGATGGTTTAATAACTCTAAGGACCAATTTATTTTTTTTTCTAAAATTATTAATATTTTTTTTATTAATTTCTTATTTGAACTAGAAAAAAAATAATTTTTTTCAAAATATTTAATAGGTAGAAAGATATGTCCTTGACTATTTTCATAACTTATGCAAGCTGCAACTAACATTACAACAATATTTTTTTCTGCGATAAATTGAGAAAAATAAAAATCAATTGGACGTATAATTTTTAATTTTACAGCTTTTTTTAATAATATAATCATATTTTTATGAAATTAAAGTAGTTATTTTTTCTATTAGTGAATAATCTGGAATAGAATAAAAAATTCCATTATTTTTTTGTTCAGGTTCTACTGCTCGCAAAAAAATATAAAAAACACCACCAAAATCATCTTTATAATTATAGTTTTTTATTTTTTTTTGCAAGTATTTATGTATTGCTATGGTGTATATTTGATATTGTAAATCATATCTTTTTTTAATCATTTCTTTTTTTATATGCACATTAGAATAAAAACTATTATTTTTTCCTAACCAATTAGACTTATAATCTAATATATAATATTTTTTCTTCCAAAAAAAAACTAAATCAATAAATCCTTTTAATATTCCCTTAACTGGATTAAAAAATAATTTTGGAGAAAGAATAGATATAGGATCAATACATTGTATAATTTTATTTAATTCTGTACTGTATAATTTATTTTTTATAGGTAAAAAAAATTCTAATTCTCTTATACATGATTTTTTTTCTATTTTTGATAAAATAATTTTTTTATTACCGATAGGTGTATTAATAATATTTTTTATCCAAGATATTAATATTTCAGTCCATTTTAAAGAAATATTATATTTGTTTAAAATATCAGAAAACCAATTATAATTTTTTTCATTTAAAAAAGGTAAATTTTTTAATATTTCATGAATCATCAATCCAGTATTTTCTCCCTTTGGAAAGTTATGTATTGTTGGAAATTTATTATTTTTTTTCTTATTTTGTATTAAAGATTTTTCTGAAATAGTTTCTTTTTTGTTGATTGTTAATAATTTATTTTCTTTATTTAATTGTGTAAAACTTGTTATTTTCCAAAGATTTCTGATTTTTTCATTTAAAAAATTTGTTTTTCGTATTAAATAAATTATTTTTTTTTCTATAGGTAATTCAAAATTTTCTGTATTATGTCTTATTTCTATAAAATTATTCATGCTTATTTTTTTTAATTGATTAAATAAGTTTTTGTAATTCATAGATTTACCATCTTGTATAGTGTATCCTAAACCACTTTTGTGAATATCACTATTATTTCTATTTTTTTTATGTTTTTTTATTACACATGCTATCCCAATACTACAATGCACAATTGCTCTTGTAAGTGCAACATATAAAAATCTTATATCTTCTGCTAATCTTTCTTCATCTGCTATAGATAAACTTTCATTAGTTTGTTTTATATCAAAATATGTTTTAAAATTTTTTTTATCATGATAAATAGGTAATAGTGATTTTTTAAAATCTATGCTAAAAGGTATCCAAACAATAGGATATTCCAATCCCTTCGATTTATGTATAGTAACAATTTTAACAGATATATTTTGATTAAAAGATCTAATATATTCATTATGTAATGGTTTTGTTTTTTGTAATATCTTTTTTTGAAACCAACTAATTAGAGATGTTTTTTTCTGAAAATATTGAAATTGTTCTTGTAATAATTCTGCTATATGTAAAAAATTTAAATTTTTTATATAATGTTCATTTATTTCTATAGAATTAGAGTTTATTTGATATTCTAATATTATAGTTTTAATCATATAGAAAATTCCTATTTTTTCCCATATGTCTTGGTATTCGTATAATTTTTCTATTAAAAAATATGAATTTTCATTTATTGATTTTTTTTTCATTATAGATGATAATTTTTTGAAAATATGTGTGGAATTTGATTGTCTTAATAATGTTTCATTTTCAGGTTCTAAAATAGATTCTAATATCCATAGTAATTCTTGAGCATCAAAAGTTTGGAAAATGCTCGTTTTTTCAGATGAGTATATTGAAATGATATTAAGTTTTTTTAGCTCGTTTTGAATTAGATTAGATTCTTTTTTATTTCTTACTAATATAGCAATATCGTTAGCCTTGAGAATTCTTTCTCCATTTTTAGTTGTAATCTTAGCTTTTCCTTTTTTTGCGGAAGTTAACCAAAAACTAATTTCATTTGCACACTGTTTTGAAATCCAAACTTGATAATCATCAATATGCACTTCTTCCTTTTCTTGTAAAAAAAATCTCATTGGAACTTGAATAATTTCATTGATCGTAAAGTTCATACTTGAGTTTTTATGAGAAGGCAATATAGGTGTAAATGAAATATTATTAAAAATAAATGGATTTTTATGTTGAGAAAATAAAAAATTAATACTTTTACACATATTTATTGAAGAACGCCAATTAGTATCAAGATAATAGTATGTTTTAATTTTAGATTTGGCATATAAATATGAAAAAATATCCGCACCTCTAAAACTATATATTGCTTGTTTGGGATCTCCAATAAGAAATAATACTGTTTTTTTGTTTTTTTTATATAAACGATCAAATATTTTATATTGTTTAATATCAGTATCTTGAAACTCATCAATAAATACTGCAGGGTATTTTCTTCTTATTAAATTTCTAAGATATTTTTCTTTTTTTACAGATTTTAAGAGTATATTTAATAAATCATTAAATCCTATTAATGATTTTTTTTTCTTTTCTTTTAGTAAAAATTCATTAATTTTTTTTATAGCGTATATAATAATAATATTTTTTAACGAAAATTTCTTTGTTAATATTTTTTCAGTTTCTTCAAAAATAATATATTTTGAGCAGATATTATTAGTTGTATTTTTTTTTATATTTTCTTTTGTAAAATATTTTAATGAAAGTGGAATTGCATAATCTTTAGTTTCAGATTTTGCCCATATTGTAATATCATTAATCCATCTAGAAAGATTAAAATTACTATATATTTTTTTATTTATTTTTAGATTATCAATTTCTTTGGGTATAAATTGATAATAAATTAACCATATTTTTTTAAAAAAATTTATTTTTTTTATGTTTTTTTTATGAGAAATAATTATTTTTTTATTGTTTAAAATTTTTTCAGGAAAATTAACTAACTGTACATGAAAAAATGGTTTTATCTTTTTTAAAAGATCGTTTGGATTTTTATAATCTTGATGAATAATATTAATAATATCTTCTGGTAAATTATAAAAAGAACGTCTCCAAAAATCTTGTGTAGCTTGTAAATATAAATTATCTTCATCATCAATTATTTTATCTTCAAAAATAGAATTTAAATGAAAAGTATGCAATTCTAATATATGTTGACAAAAACCATGTATTGTATAGATGCAAGATTCGTTTATGTTATTTTTTGCTTTTTTTAAAATATAAATAGCTTCATCTATATTATTAATTTCTTTTAAAAAAAAATCAAAAGGAGGATTTTTATTCTTTTTATTTATACAAGTTAAATATAGATTTTGAATACCATCTTTAATACGTATATATAATTCTTCTTTTGCTGTATTAGTAAAGGTAACTACTAGTATTTCATGCACTAAAAGCTTTTTTTTATATATATTTTTTTTTCCTATACCTAATAATAAACGTAAATATAACAATACAATTGTAAAAGTTTTTCCCGTTCCTGCTGAAGCTTCTATTAAATTTACTCCATTAAGAAATATTTTAAATATATCGAGTTTTTTTTTTATATTAGTAATATTCATCTTATTATATTTTTATTTTTTTTTATTTTTTAATATTGGAATTAGCCATTTTTGAGCTATTTCACAAATTTTTTTTATATTTTTTTGGTTCAATTGTGTAATTGTTTTTTGAATATAAAAATCTTTTTTTTCTCCTTCAATATAATCATTTCCTATCCAAGTTTCTAATAATTTTTTATATCCTTTTCTTTGTGTATAACAGTCGTTTTTAATAAAATTATTTTTTAAATCATAAACTTGATCAAGCCAAGATGCACCTGATTTTGTTAATAATAAAGGTTTTTTTATACCTTTTATATATCCTTTTATATATCGTAAAAGATAAGTATATGCTGTAATAGAATTTAAAGAAGAAAAAGACCAGATTTGATTTTTATAGCCTATTATTTTACTTTCTCCACGACCGTCTAATACAGAGTAAATTAAATGTTCTAACCATAAGCTAACACGATCACTATAATTAATAGTATTTGGTTTCCAACGTAGTAAACCTGTATTTTGTATTTCAGATAAAATACCATTTATTTGGTATTTTTCTATTTTTAAATTAATTTTTTTTTCTTCTGTTAAAACTCTATATTTCATAACTTCTTTTGCTATAAGGGTCATTTCTTGAATATTCTTATTCCAAAATATCTTGCCAAAAAAATTATAAGGTAAATTTCCAGAAAGAAGATAATGTTGAAATAATTCCATTGTATCTTGATTATTTATTATTTTATTTAATATAATAGTTTTTATTTTAAAAGAATCTAATTGATTTACTAGAAAAGGTTCTGTTGTATGAATTTGTTGTTTTTTTTTATTAAATTTTATTTTTAAATTAAAATTAAAAAAATAGCATATCGGATTTTTCCAAAAATTTATTAAATCTTTTAAATTGATTTTATTACAACTCTTTTCTTCTAATAAATTTTTATAATGTATTTTTTCATCTGGATGTTGAAAAAAATTTTGTAAATTTCTTTTTTTAAAGAAATCTATATTTTGTTTTTTATAAAAATGTTCTTTTTTATATTTTTTGCATAGATGTTTAATTATTTTTTTAGTATTATCTTCTAAACTTAAATTTTTATCTCCTATAAAACAGAAATTAAATGCTATATAATTTAACAATTGGTCAATTAAAACTGACGGGTATCTTTTACTTTCATCTTTAATAGAATATCCAATATAACTGATATAAAAATATTTTTCAGCACAGGATATACTTTGGGCAAATAAGTAACAATATTTTTGATAAATATCAATATCTCCAATTAATGGATAATTTTTTAATAAATTTAAATTATCTAAATAATTTGTTTTTGGAATACTTAAATGATCGGCTCCAATAATACATATTACTTTAAATGGAAGATAACATACAGCTGTAGGATGACAAAAATTTATTACACCAGGTAAAAATTTTTTTTTATTAGTATTAAAACATTTATAAAAAAAAATTTTTCTCAGTATGTTAATTGAAATTTTTTTTGAATAATTTGATAATAAACTCTCGTTTATCATTTCTATCCAATTTTTTTGAATTATCCGAATGGATTTTTCTATTTTTTTACTAGGGTAAAAAAAGTCACTAATTAATTTTCCAGATAATGAATGCCAATCTTTAAGATGTTGTGATTTTGATAATTTTCTTTGCCATTTTTTTAGAATTTTTATAAATATAATTAATTTTGATATAAGCTCTGCTCTAGAACCATTAATTAAACTACATGATAAAATATCATTCCAAATTACTTTCGTATCATTCATTGCATAGCTAAGAAGTAATTTTTCTATACCATAAAACCATGTATTTTGTTTATTTCTAGGAAAAGATAAATAATCTTTATGTTTATCATCAATAGCCCATCGAATATTTGTTTCTTCTATCCAATTATATAAAACTTTTATCTCTTCTTCTAAAAAATTAAATTTTTTTGCTATTTCAGGAATATCGAGTAATTCTAATATTTCTTCGTTTTCGAAACGACTATTTGATAAATTTAATATTTTTTTAAAACAAGATAGTATTATTTCAGTTTTTTTTGAAAAATTTTTAGATATAAAAAAAGGAATTTGTTTTTTATCATCTGCTGATGTAAATATTGATTGAATATATGAAGTATATTCATCAATGGAAAAAGAAGTAACAACGATATCACCAGGATTTATAGATGGATTTTCATTTAAAAATATTAATAATTTCTCATATAGTACTTCTATTTCATTTTTTTTATTAAAACAAATATTAATAGAAATTGAATTATCTGTTAATTTTAAAAATCTTTTTTTTTTATTAATTTATTACCGTGAAAAAAATCATTTTTAATAATATTTAGTAAATTGTTATTTTTATTTTTTTGAAAACAATTAATTATTTTAGTTTTTCTAGATTTAATAATATATAAAGCATAAATTTTTTCGTATTGCCCCCATAATGTTATGAGTGAATCACTAAATACATCTTTTTCTTGGATTTTTTTATTTAAACAAATTTTGTTATTTTCAATCAAATGAAATATATTGTTTTTATATGGTGTAATACATAAAAAGTAAATATTAATATATGCGCTTATTTTTTTAAATATTTTTATATAAGAAGGATGTAATGAAAAAGAAGAAATAATAAAAAAACGATCAGGTAAATATTTTTTTTTTATTTTTTTTTCTTTAATTAATTGTTTAAAATTATAAAACAAATTTGAAAAATGATGAATAGATTGATTTGTTTTTTTTATATTATATATTATTTTCATCCATAATTTTATTTGCCATTTTTTATTTTGATCAATTATTGATATATTTTTTCCTATTTCCCATTCGTTAATCCAATTAGGACGATAAAAAATATATTGCTCAAATATATTCGCCATTAAAAATGAAAATTTAAATTTTTGAATTTTATCGTCTTTTTTATTAGAATTTTTTAAAAAATCCTCATTATCTAAAACTTTCATGATTTTCCATATCATCATAGAATGCGTGAATGTATTTTTTAGATCTTTTTTAGATAAAATGATTTGAAATAATTTCCATATAAAATCATTAGGATGATATAATTTAAAATTAGCAGAAATTCCTATTTTTTCAGCAAAAAATACATTTAAGTATTGAAATAGTATTTTATTATCATAAATAAAAATATCTTTTTCTAAAATATTAGAAAGAGGTTTTTTTTGAATAATATTATATGCTTTTAATAATAGTATATTTAGTGAATTTGATTTATAAACCGTAAACATAACTACCTATTATTTAAATAAATTAGTAATTTTTTAAAATTTTATTTATTTTTTTATATTATCTTATTTTTTTTTATAAACATGTATATCTAGTTGAGGATAAGGAATATTAATATTATTTTTATCTAATTCTTTTTTAAATTTAGCCATTAAATCCCAATATACTGAATTTAAATCGTTATTTTTACTCCAACAACGAACTATAAAATTTAAAGAAGATGGAGCTAATTCACTAAGACCGACAATAATATCTCTATCTTTAATAACTCGATCTTCTTTTTCTATTACTGTTCGTAAAATTTTTATGACCAAGTCAATATCACTATTATAAGAGACACTTATAATAAATTCATTACGACGTGCTGGTTCTCTTGAATAATTAATTATATTACCAGAAATAATTTTATTATTAGGAACTACTACAATTTTCCCATCTAAAGTACGAAGTGTCGTATAAAAAATGTGAATATTTAATACAGTTCCTGAAACATTTCCTAAATTGACATATTCTCCAGTTTTTAATGGTCTAAGTGTTACTAATAACACACCGGCTGCAAAATTAGATAAAGATCCTTGTAAAGCTAAACCTATTGCCATACCAGCTGCTCCTAATATAGCAATTACTGATGTTGTTTGTACTCCAATTCGACCTAATGCAGCAATGAGTGTAAAAGTAATAACAATATATCGCATTAATGCAGAAAGAAAACCAGCAATAGTAGCATCAATATTACGAGTAATTAATACTTGGTTAACTCCATTTGATATGATTTTAGATATAAACATTCCAGAAACTAAAATAATAATAGCAGATGTCAGATTCACTATGTATCCAAGTAATAATTCTTGATTACGTATCAACCAATTTCCTGCATGATTGATATCATTTACTACATTTAATTCGTCCATTATGATCTCTGTATATTTTTTTATTAATTAAAAAAAATTATAGTTATTTATTTTAATACATAGTATATATTTCAATAAAGTGATTTTTCGGAGAATATTTTATTTATTCCCCGGAATATAGTTAAAATTTTTGATAAAAATTTTTATAAAATATTACAAGAATTTAATTCTTTAAATGATTTCTCTAATCTAACTGACATTGATTCTTGTGATTTTCTTATCCATGATCTTGGGTCGTAGTATTTTTTATTAGGTTTATTTTTATCAATTTTATTTCCTAATTGATTTTGTAAAAATTCTTTATTTTTTTTATAAAAGTTTAATACACCTTTCCATGCTGCCCATTGTATATCAGTATCAATATTCATTTTAACAATGCCATATTTAATTGATTCCTTAATTTCTTTTAAATTTGAACCTGAACCTCCATGAAATACTAAATTTAATGGATTTTTTTTCAAATTATGTTTAGTACTTACTAATTCTTGTGAATTTTTTAAAATAATAGGTCTAAGATCAATATTTCCCGGTTGATAAACACCATGTATATTACCAAATGAAGCAGCAATGCTAAAATTTTTACTAATTTTACTTAATTCTTCATAAGCATAATTTACATCTTGAGGTTGTGTATAAAGTAATTTTTTATCTATTGTAGTATTATCAATACCATCTTCTTCTCCTCCTGTACATCCTAATTCTATTTCTAACATCATATTAATATTTTTCATTTTTTTAAAATATTTTTTACAAATAGAAATATTTTCTTGTAAAATTTCTTTTGATAAATCAATCATATGAGAAGTAAAAAGAGGTCTGTTATTATTATAATAATATTTTTCGCCTACTTCTAGTAGTCCGTCAATCCATGACAGCGTTTCTTTCGGACAATGATCAGTATGAAGTATTACCGGGATTTTATAATATTTTGCCATTAAATGTACATGTTGAGCACCAGATATAGATCCTTTTATTGCTTGTTCATGATTTATTGATAACCTATTTTTATAACCTGCAATAAAAGCAGCTCCTCCATAAGAAAATTGTATGATAACTGGGGATTTTACTCTAGCTGCAGTTTCTAAAACACTATTAATAGAATCAGTTCCTATACAATTTATAGCTGGTATTGCAAATTGTTTTTTTTTGGCTAATTCAAATATTTTGCGAGCTTCATTACCATTCATAACACCTGGTTTAATAATATTTAAAATATTCAATTTTTTTCCTATTAATTATTTATTTGTTTTTTAAAATGTTCTTCTAACATGTGTATTGCAGGTAGTTTTTTCCCTTCTATAAATTCTAAAAAAGCTCCTCCTCCAGTTGAAATATAAGAGATATTATTTTTTATATTAAACATATCAATCACAGATAATGTATCTCCTCCTCCTGCTATTGAAAAAGCATGGCTATCTGCAATTGTTTTTGCAATCATTTCAGTGCCTTTTCTAAAATTTGGAAATTCAAATACTCCAACTGGTCCATTCCAAATAATTGTTTGAGATTGTTTAAGAATATGAATAATTTTTTCAATACTTTTATCACCAAAATCCATAATTTCTTCATTTTCTGTAATATTATTAGGTAATTTAATTATAGATTTTTCATTTTTACAAAAATTTTCCCCCACACGTGAATCGATTGGTACAATAATATTGTACTTATCACGTAATTTTTTAGCTTCAAATATAAAATCTGGTTCATGTAGTGATTTTCCTATTTTATAATCAATAGCTAAAAAAGTATTTGCTATTCCTCCTCCAACTATTATTGTATCTGCAATTGTAGCTAATTTGTTTAATACATTAAATTTAGTTGATACTTTTGAGCCTCCAATTATAGCTACCATTGGACGTTTTGGTTTTTTTAACGCTTTTTTTAAAGCATTTATTTCATTTATTAGAAGAAGTCCAGCACATGCAACTTTAACAAATTTTCCTACGCCGTAAGTAGATGATTGCATTCTGTGTGCACTTCCAAATGCATCCATTACAAATATATCGCAAATATTAGAATATTTTTTAGATAGTTTGTCATGGTTATCTAATTCTCCTTTATTAAAACGAGTATTTTCTAAAATTGCAATTTCTCCTGAATTAAGTTGAACATCTTCTAAAAAATTATCGGAAAAATATATTTTTGTATAATTAAATTTTTTTTTAAAATATTCAAATATAGGGAATAAAGAATATTCTTTTGTATAACATTCTTCTTTTGGTCGTCCTAAATGAGACATAATAATTACTTTCGCGTTTTTTTTAATGGCAAATTCAATAGTAGGAAGAGAAGCTAAAATTCTTGCATCAGATTGAATAACTCCTTTTTCTATAGGAACATTTAAATCACTTCTTATTAAAACTCTTTTTCCAGTTATATTTATTTCAGTTATTTTTTTTATAGTCATAATCATACCTTTTTACAGTAATTTGTATGTAATTTTTCTTAATTTTTTTATATTTTTAAAAAAAATTTATTTTAACCTGTTATTCTACTGATAACAGGTTCTTAAAGAAATAATATATTCTAATTTTTAAACCATGCTCTAATTCCATCTAAAAACATTTGAGTAGAAAGCATAATTAAAACTAAACCCATAAGACGTTCTAAAGCATTAACACCTTTTGCACCAAATAATTTTAAAAATAAACCAGATAATAATAATATTATAACAGTAAAGCACCATGCAATTAGTAATGATCCAACTAAATAAAACATATGATATAAATATTGATGCGATAGAAGCATTAATGTTGCTAATAAAGATGGTCCAGCAACTAATGGAATAGCTAAAGGAACTAAAAAAGGTTCTTCATATGAAGAAACATCATTACTATTGTTTTCTTCAGAAGGGAAAATCATTTTAATAGCAATTAAAAATAAAATAATACCTCCAGATATTGAAACGGTTTCAGTTTTTAAATTTAGAATAATAAGTATCTTTTCTCCAACAAATAAGAATAATAGCATAACAATTAATGCTATAATCATTTCACGTATAACTACAATTCTTCGTCTTTTTGCTTCTAGGTGTTTTAATATTGTCATGAATATTGGAAGATTTCCTAAAGGATCCATAATTAGAACTAATAATATAGTTGTAGAGATTATTTCAGTCATTTTAATTCTTTCTATCCTTTTAAAGTTATGCTCTTTCTTATATAAAATATTTTTTCTAATATAAAATTATGATTTTATAGTATATTTAAAATTAAAATAGAATTTTATATTTTAATATTTTTATTAAAAATCTCTTATATCTTTAGAGAGTATATATTTTTCTTATATAAAATTTTTAATTATTAATTAATGTTCTTTTACTGATTATTCTTAGGAGCCGGAAAAAAGTTTACTTTAAATATGTTTATTAATAGTTTTAATAAATATTATTATTAATGTAAATTATCCGTGTATTTATTGATTATGAAAATTGTAGGTTTAGTTGGTTGGCGTGGAATGGTTGGATCAGTTTTATTAAAAAGAATGCAAGAAGAAAATGATTTTTTAAAAATCAAACCTGTTTTTTTTTCAACATCTCAATCTGGTCAAAATAGTCCTATTATAAATAATTCAGCTTCTAATATTCTAGAAGATGCTTATAACATTGATGCTTTAAAAGACATGGATATTATAATTACATGTCAAGGAGGTATTTATACTAAAGAAATTTATCCAAAATTGCGAAAAAATGCTTGGAAGGGTTATTGGATAGATGCTGCCTCTAATTTACGAATGAACAGTGATTCTGTGATTATTTTAGATCCTATTAATTATCATTTTATACAAAGTTCTATAAAAAAAGGGATTAAAACTTTTATAGGAGGTAACTGTACTATTAGTTTAATGCTTATGTCTTTAGGAGGTTTATTTGAAAAAGAACTAATTGAATGGATTTCTATATCTACTTATCAAGCGGCATCTGGTGCAGGTGCACGTCATATGATAGAGTTATTAAATCAAATGGGAATGCTATATAACATTGTATCAAAAGATTTATTAGAAGATTCTCTTTCAATTTTAAATATTGAACATAAAGTAACTCAAATGTCTCGAAGTTTGAATTTTCCTGTCGAAAATTTTTCTGTTCCATTAGCTGGTAGCTTAATACCCTGGATCGATATAGAAATGAGTAATGGTCAAAGTCGAGAAGAATGGAAAGGTCAAGCTGAAACTAATAAAATTTTAGGAACTAAAAATAATATTTTAATTGACGGTATATGTGTACGAATAGCTTCGCTTCGTTGTCATAGTCAATCATTTGTTGTTAAATTAAAAAAAGATCTTTCTTTAGAAAATATTGAAGAAATTATTGAAAATCATAATCAGTGGGTTAATGTTGTTCCAAATAATATAAGAGATACATTATTAAAATTAACTCCATCTGCTGTAACTAATACATTAGATATCCCAATAGGTCGTTTAAGAAAATTAAACATGGGTAAAAAATATTTATCTGCTTTTACTGTCGGAGACCAACTTTTATGGGGTGCTGCAGAACCTTTAAGAAGAATGTTAAATATATTAATTAATCTTTAATATATTTTATATTATTAGAAAATAGATTTTTTAAAATATATACACTATATTTAATATATAATAATTATATATTAAATTTTAAAGTGTATATATTAAATATTTAATTATTATTAGAAATGTTTTTCAAAATTTACAATCCTTTTTTTAACAAAAAACGATAAGGTTTGATTGTTATTTCATGTTTTAATAATTGATGTTCCATAAAATAACAAAAGTTTGGAATATCTCTTTTAGTTGCCGGATCATCTGATAAAACTAATATTTTTTCATTTTTTTTTATATTACGAATTGTTTTTCTTATGACCATAATCGGTTCTGGACATCGTAGTCCAATTAGATTCAATATAATATTTTTTTTTTTTTCATTTTTTTATTAAATATATTTCACATTATTTGTTTAAGTTTTATAAAAACATCCAATAAAGAAGTAAAAATATTATTAATTATAACAGTATAATTTTTTTGATAAAATATAATTATTTACAATAGATGGCAAGAGTGCACAAGAACTTACGCCCGTAGAATAATTTTTTCTTATTTTACTTGAAGAAATATTAATAAGAGATGTTTTTGAAAAAAAAATTAAACCAAATGATTTCTGATGTAGTAAGTTAAAATCGTATACTGTATTAGAATAGATCCAATTTTTAAATTCATTATTATTTTTAATAATATCATTTTTTTTATGTTTTCTAGGACAAATTAACAGGTGACAATATAATAATATTTTTTTCCAATCTTTCCAGAGATAGAATTTTTTTAAGTTATCTTCTCCTATTATAAAGCACAAAGGTCTTGAATAACTTATTGTTTTTCTAATTTTTTTTAATGTATCTATAGTATAAAAAAAATTATTTTTTTTTGTTTCTAAATAACTTATTTGGAATAAAGGATTATTCTGAATAGCAAGTTTAATCATTTTTATTTTATCTATTATCGATGTTTTAGTCTTATCTCTATGAGGGGGGCAGTTATTTGGTAAAAATATTATTTTTTCTATAGATATTTCTTTGGCTAATTTTTCAGCAGAATAAATATGTCCATAATGAATAGGATCGAAATTTCCACCAAATATTGCATGTAATTTTTCCATTTTTTATTAATATATAGGGTCTTAGTTACATAATGTTAAAGTTAATTCTTGTAGTTGATTCCAAACGTTAGTATTATATTTTTTTTTAATGTTTATTTCTATTTTTACAAGTATTTTAATAGCTTTTAACAAACTATTATTATTAATTTTTTTACAAGCATTTTTAAAAAATTTATATCTAGTATGCCAAATATTATTTTTATCTAATAGTGAATTAGTAATTATTGTTTTTTCACGTCTAATATAAATTAATTTAAATAAATCCTTTTGTAAAGAACGTACTAGAATAAGCGGGTTGTATTTTTTTTTACAAAAATGATTTAGTATATAAATAGCTTTTTCTATTTGACCTTGAAATATAGAGTTAATCCAATGTAATGGAGACAAATCAAAAAAATCAATAATAATTTTTTTTATTTTTTCTACTGTGATGCAACTATTGGGCCATGTTATTAATAGTATATCTAAAATTTTATATATAAATAAAGTATTACCTTCATAGTATTTACATAATAAAAGAAATGCTTTTTCTTCTATATTTATATTTTTTTCTTGAATTTCATATTTGATCCAATTAATAAAATGTAAATTATACGGTGTAAAACAAGAAACTATATTAAATTTTTTAAATTTGTTTAAAAATTTATTCTTTTCAATAAAACGAGATAAATGATTAAATTTTAATATGATTAATATATCTAGATTTAAAACAGAAAATATTTCATGAATATGTTTAACTAAAACAATATTTAATTTTTTTATAAGAAAATTAACGACTAAAGTAGTTTTTTTAAAAAATAAATTTTTATTTTTATAAAATAAAATCACTTTTTCCCAATCTTTATCCTTTTCTATATCAATTATCACTTTTTCTGAAAATCCCTTTTTATATGCAAAATTTAATATTAAATCTTGATTTCTTTCTAATAAGAAAAGATCTTCTCCTAAAAAAATATAAAAGGAGTTTAATTTATGCATTATTTTTTTTTTAATTCATCTGGATTTATACTTTTCATATAAGAAATTGTGCTATTTTTATAAGTATTATTTAGTGTATAGTACAAAATTTATTATTTTTTTAGGAATGTATATTATGTTTTTTATATTAACATTGTCTAAATATTTTTTTATTGTAGGTTCATTTTTTATATGTAAAAAAATTTCTTCTTTATTTAAATTATTAGATATTTTTATAGTATGTCGTGTTTTTCCATTAATTTGAACGATAATTATATCATATTTTTTAAGAAGTATATCTTCTTTAACCATAGGCCATTTTTCATTATCAATAGGTGTTTTTTCATAAAAGTAATTCCAAACAAAAAAACAAAAATGAGGTGTAAATGGATATAGCATTTTGATAATACAAATCAAAGATTCCCTCATAATAGATTTATCTTGTTCTTCTTGTATGGGAGCTTTTACTAGTTTGTTTACTAATTCCATAATTGCCGAAATAGCAGTATTAAATGTTTTTCGACGACTTATATCATCAGAAACTTTAGAAATAGTTTTATGTAATTGGTAACGTAATTCACTCTGTTGATAGTTTAAAGAATTAAAATTCATTTTTTGATGTGTGTTTTGTATTTCAATATAATTTAATATTAGTTTCCAAAGTTTATTTAAAAAACGATATACTCCTTTGACACCAGATTCTTTCCATTCTAATGAAGATTCTACAGGGGCAGAAAACATTATAAATAAACGGATTGTATCAGCTCCATAGCGTTGAATCATTAGTTCTGGTTCGATGCCATTATTTTTTGATTTAGACATTTTAATCATGCCTGCATAGATTAATTCTTTTCCTTCTTTATTATATGATTTAATAATTTCTCCTTTTAAATTACGTTTTATCAATACTGATGAGGAATGCAACCAATTTCGTTGCGATTTTTTATCAATTTCATAAAAAGCTTCAGCAAGAACCATACCTTGACATAATAAACTTTTAACTGGTTCATCAGAATCTACTAATTTAAAATCACGTAATAATTTATGATAAAATCTAAAATACATTAAATGCATAATTGCATGTTCTATTCCACCAACATATTGATCGACAGGCAGCCAATATTTTGATGCTATTGAATCAATCATACCTATATTAAAATTTGGACAGGTATATCTTGCATAGTACCAAGATGACTCCATAAACGTATCAAAAGTATCTGTCTCTCTAATAGCTTTTTTATTATTTATACAAATTTTAGCCCAATTAGAATTACGGTCAATCGGATTTTGTAATAAATTAATATTTTTTTTAATTTTTGGTAAGATTACAGGTAATTTATTTTCTGGTATTGGTATTATTTTCCCGTTTTTAAATTTTGCCATTGGAATAGGAGTTCCCCAATAACGTTGTCTTGATACGCACCAGTCTTGTAATCTATAATTAATTTTTTCTTCTAATATTTTTTTTTGATATAATATTATTTTTATTTTTTCACTACTATCTTGAAAGTTTAACCCATCAAATTCTTGAGAATTAAATAATATTCCTTTTATATTTATAAAAGAACTATCTGAATTTAATTTTTTATTTTTAGGATTAAAAACAACATATTTAATTTTTAAATTATTTTTGACTGCGAAATTCCAATCGTTTTCATTATGTCCAGGAGTACATAATATTGCATTTGTACCATATTCTTTTATAGTAAAATTTGAAATCCAAATTGGTATTTTTTCTTCTGTAATCGGATGAACAATAAATAGATTTGTATTGATTCCTATATATTTGACTTTTTTAAATTCTTCTGGTGAGATATATTTATATTTCTTTATAAATTTTTTAATTATTTTATTTTTTTTAGATAAATTTACAGATAATTCATGACAAATAGATATTGAAACATATGTAATACCCATTATAAGATCTAATCTATTAGTAAACGCTTTTAATTTTTTAGGAGTATTAAAAATATTTAAGGTGATTTGAAATCCCTTTATCCGTCCAATCCAATTCCTTTGCATATTTTTTACATTTTCAGGCCAGTCAGTTAATTTTTTTAAATCTTGATATAAAGATTCAGCATAATTTCTTATCTTTATAAACCACTGTGGAATTTTTTTTATTATTATTTTATTATTACATCTCCAACAGCAGCCATCAATAACTTGTTCGTTTGCTAAAACTGTGTTATCGTGGGAACACCAGTTAACTAAACTATTTTTTTTATAGACAAGTTTTTTCTCATATAATTTAGTAAAAAACCATTGTTCCCAACGGTAATATTCTGGATTACATGTAGTTATTTCACGACTCCAATCATAACTAAAACCTAATGATTGAAGTTGTTTTTTCATATATTTTATATTTTTTTCAGTCCAGGAAAAAGGAGTTGTATTGTTTTTTATTGCAGCTTCTTCGGCAGGTAAACCAAAAGCATCCCAACCCATTGGTTGTAAGACATTTTTCCCTAGCATTCTTTGATATCGAGCAATAACATCGCTAATAGTATAATTTCTAACATGACCCATATGTAGTTTTCCAGAAGGGTATGGGAGCATAGGAAGACAATAATATTTTTCTTTTTTAAAATCTTCTTTTACTTTAAAAGTTTTATTTTTTTTCCAATATTCCTGTACGTAAAGTTCTATTTTTTTTGGTGAATATTCTTTTTCCATATTTTTCTCTGAAAGAAATATTTAATAAATATAATACTTTTTAATATCAATTAAAAAATAATTTTATTTCTTTATTTGTTTAAATACAAAACATTATTTTTGTTCTGATTCTATTAGTACTGGTACTTTGTTGTCTGGAATAGTTACATGTAGTTGTATAACTTTTGTACTGTCTGCTATAGAAATTTTAAAAGAATAACCATCAATATTAATACTTTCACCACGACTTGGCAAATGACCAAATTCTTTCATAACTAATCCTCCTATAGTATCTACTTCTTTATCACTAAAATTAGTATTGAAAGTTTCATTGAATTCTTTTATTTCTGTAAGTGCTCTAATAGAAAATGTGCATTTTTGAATTTTTCTAATATTTAATGTTTCTTCGTCATCATATTCATCTTCAATTTCTCCAACGATTAATTCAAGTATATCTTCTATAGTTACTAAACCTGAAACAGCTCCAAATTCGTCTATTACTATAGCCATATGGTTTCTTTGTGAACGAAATTCTTTTAACATTCTATCTACATATTTACTTTCTGGAACTACAACGGCTGGTCGCAATATATTTTTTATAAAAAAAACGTTATTTGAATTCTTCATAAATGGTAATAAATCTTTAGCAATTAAAAATCCTTCAACATAATTATTATCACTACTCATTACTGGAAAACGCGAATGAGCAGATTCGATGATAATATCAAGACATTCATTTAAATTATAGTTTAATTTCAATGTTATCATTTGTGTTCTTGGGATCATAATTTCTTTTATTCTTTTTTTGACAATATGCATAACTCCTTCTAACATATCGCAAGTATCTTGATCAATTAGTTCATTTTGTTCTGAATCACGAATTAATACTAATAATTCTTCTCTATTTTTAGGCTCATCATGAAAAATATGATTTAATAAAATGGAAAAAAAACCTTTTCTATTAATTTTATCACAGTTTTGAGAATACTTATCACTCATGGTATTAGATTATCTATTTTAAAATATATTTTACTATTCTATTGTAGAAATGCTTGAGTTAAAATATTTTTTATAAAAGATTAATAATTTTTTAAAATATGTGGTTTTTTATAATTTAAAGATACCATTATTTTATTTTCCATTTTTTCCATAATATCTGTTTCTTTATCGTTTTGATGATCATATCCTAATAAATGTAATATTCCATGTATTGTTATATGAGCCCAATGTGATTCCAGTGATTTATTATATTTTAGAGATTCTTTTTCTATTATGTTTTTACATAATACTAGATCTCCTAATAATTTATGATTAACTTTGATAAAATTATTAAAAGGAAATGATAAAATATTTGTTGGTTTGTTTTTTTTTCTATAAGTAAAATTTAACTTTTTAATTTCTAATTCGTCTACAATTCTTATTGTTATTATATTAATATTTTTTTTTTATATAAAATTTTTTGGATCCATTTTTTAAAATGTATTTTTTTTGGTATATTTTTGTTTTTTTTACAACAAAGTTGAAGATTTATAATAATATTTTTCATATATTTTAATTGAATTAATTTTCAAATAATTCACCTTTTAATGAATGTGTATGTACTTTTTTAATTTTTATATTAACAAATTGTCCAATCATTTTAGATGAACCTTTAAAAGTAACAATTCTATTGTTTTCTGTTCGTCCATATAAATACATAATATTTTCATTAGACACACCTTCTACTAAAATAGATTGTATGCTTCCAAACATTTTTCTGCTCCATGACATAGTTTGTTTATTTATACGATCTTGTAAAATATACAAACGTCTTTTTTTCTCCTTGATATCAATATTATCTTCCATTTTAGAAGCAGGTGTTCCAGGTCGGTTAGAGTATATAAAACTAAAGCTCATATCAAAATTTATATTTTTTATAAATATCATAGTTTGTTGAAAGTCTATTTCAGATTCCCCAGGAAAACCTACAATAAAATCAGAACTAATTTGAATATTAGGTCTAGCAATAATGAGTTTTTTAACAATAGACTCATAATCTTCTATTGTATATGAACGTTTCATTAAATTTAGAATTTTATTAGAACCACTTTGAACAGGAAGATGTAAAAAGCTAACTAGTTTTGGTGTATCTTCATATACTTCGATAATATCATCAGTAAATTCGAGTGGATTGCTAGTAATAAAACGAATTCTATCAATACCATCTATTTCTGCAACTAATCTGATTAATTCTGAAAAATAACAAATTTTTCCGTTAAAAGTCGGACCTTGATATGCATTAACATTTTGTCCTAATAAATTTATTTCTCTTACTCCTTGTTTTGCTAAAATTGATATTTCAAATAAAATATCATCACATGGACGACTAATTTCATTTCCTCTAGTATACGGTACTATACAAAATGAACAGTATTTATTACATCCTTCCATAATAGAAACATTTGCTGTATATCCTGTTATTTTAGATTCTAAAACATGTTTAAATTTTTCTAATTTAGGAAAACTAATATCAATAGATAATTTTTTTGTTTTTTCTACTTCAGAAATCATTTTAGGTAATTTATGTAAAGTTTGAGTTCCAAATATAATATCTACGTAATTTGCTCTTTTAAAAATTTCTTTACCTTCTTGAGTTGCTACACAACCTCCTACAGCAATAATAACTTTTGGATTTTTATTTTTTATTTTTTTCCATCTTCCAAGTTGATGAAAAACTTTTTCTTGAGCTTTTTCTCTTATAGAACAAGTATTTAATATTAATATATCAGCGTTTTCTACTGATTCAGTAATTAAATATTTGTTTTTTTTTTGTAATAAGGTGATTATCATAGATGAATCATATTCATTCATTTGACAACCCCAAGTTTTTATGTATATATATTTCATATGTATAAAAATTAATCCAAGTGAATTTATAAAGATATTCTTTTGAATATAAATTTTTTATATAGATATTTTCCCTTTAATAGAAGGATAAGGATGGTATCCAACAATTTTAAAATCTTCAAAAGAATATTGGAATAATGATTTAGGTTTTTTAAGAATTATTAATTCTGGAAGTTTACGAGGTGTTCTAAGTATTTGTTTTTTTGCTAATTCAATATGATTATTATATAAGTGAACATCGCCTCCTGTCCATAAAAATTCTCCAACTTTAAAATTACACTGTTGTGCTACCATATGTATAAGTATTGCATAACTAGCTATATTAAAAGGTAGTCCGAGAAATACATCACAAGAACGTTGATATAGTTGACAACTTAATATATTTTTAAAAACATAAAATTGAAAAAGAACATGGCAAGGAGGCAATCGCATTTTATTTATATCTCCTACATTCCAACTAGAAACTATCATTCTACGGGAATCAGGATTTTGTTTTAATTCTATTAATATATTCTTTATTTGATCGATGTTACTTCCTTCTAATGTACTCCAACTTCTCCATTGTTTTCCATATATTGGACCAACATCTCCAAATTTATTTGCCCAATTATTCCAAATTGATATTTTGTTTTTATTAAGATAGTTTACATTAGTATCTCCTTTTAAAAACCATAAAAGTTCATAAATAATAGATGGAATATGACATTTTTTTGTTGTAAGAAGTGGGAAACCTTTCTTTAAATTAAATTTCATGTTATAACCAAAAATAGATAAAGTACCTGTACCTGTACGATCTTTCTTTTGATTTCCAACTTTTATTATTTTTTTAATTAATTTAATATATTGTTTCATAATTCCTCATGATTGATTTTTATAGAAAGATTTATACATGATAATTAATCCAGAAATAATCATTGGTAATGATAATATTTGTCCCATAGTAATCATATTTTTAAATAGTCCTATTTGAGGATCTGGTTCTCTAAAAAATTCTATAAATATTCTAAATACTCCATAACAAATTAAAAATAAACCGCTAATACTACCTGTTGGTCTATTTTTTTTTGAAAAAAAATAAATTATAAAAAACAATAGAATTCCTTCTAAAAAAAATTCATATAATTGTGAAGGATGACGTGGTAATGCACCATATTTTTCTAATAATGGTGTTAATTGAGGATATTTTTTTATTATTTCTGTATCTTGATATTGAGAATTAGGAAAAATCATTGCATATGAAAAATTTGTTGATACACGACCCCATAGTTCACTGTTAATAAAATTTCCTAATCTTCCAGCACCTAAACCAAAAGGTATCAATGGAGTTATAAAATCAGATATTTCTAGTATTTTTTTTTTATATTTAAATGAAAAATATACTATTATAAATATGGCACCTATTAATCCTCCATGAAATGACATTCCTCCTTCCCATATATAAAAAATGTGAAATATATTTTTAGAAAAATATGTAAAATTATAAAAAATAATATATCCTATTCTCCCTCCAATACAGGATCCTAAAAAAATAGCATATACTAGTGTCTCGACTTTTTTTTCATGCCATTTTTTTTTATTTTTAATATTGAGTTTTTTTCCATACCACATTGCAAATAAAAAACTAATTATATACATCAAACCATACCAACGAGCAGATATAGGACCAATAGTAAAAATTACAGGATTTAAGTCAGGAAAAAAAATGTACATTTTTTTTGGAAATACCTCTTCATAAAAAAATATTTTTATATTTTCAAATTATTTTTAAAAGCATTATTTTTCTAAACTTAATATTTCTTCGATTGTCTGACGTCTTCGAATAATAATCGAATCATTATTTTTTAATAATATTTCTGGAATAAGTGGTCTTGTATTATAATTAGATGACATTGTAGCTCCATAAGCTCCTGTATCATGAAAAATTAAATAGTCACCTAATTTTATAATAGGTAATTTTCTAGTTTGGACTGTTCCTCCTTCCTTTTGTGTAAAAATATCTCCTGATTCACATAAAGGACCTGCGACAACAGTATCAATTGTTTCTTTTTCGTTAATATATCTATTATCTCCAGAAACAACAGATATATGATGGTAACTACCATACAGAGTTGGTCTCATTAAATCATTAAATCCTACATCTACTAAAACAAAATTTTTATTACCCATTTTTTTTATAGCCCATACTCTAGAAATTAAAATACCTGATTCTGCAACTAAAAATCTTCCAGGTTCAATTTCTAATTGAATTTTTTTTCCTAAAAATTTAGATATTTTTTTTCTTGCTATATCCCATAACATAAAATATTTTTTTATATCAATAGTTTTATCATCGAATTTATAAGGTATGGGTAATCCTCCGCCAACAGAAATATATGATATTTTTTGATTTAATTCAAAAGCATATTTAATCATAGATTGACAAACTTTTTTTAAATGTAAATAATTTACTCCTGAACCTATATGCATATGCAAGCCTATTAATTTTAATTTATATTCTTTTATAATTGGAATTGCTAGTTTAGGTTCCCAAATTCCATGTTTACTATTTTCCCCTCCAGTGTTAGTTTTTTTACTATGTCCATATCCAAATCTGGGATTAATTCTAAGCCAGACATGATGACCTGGTGAAACTTTTCCTAATTGTGTTAACATATCTAAAGAACCAGCATTTACTGGTATTTTACAATCCACTACTTTAAATAACGTTTCTGCATCTAAAATATCTGCAGTAAAGATAATTTCATTTGTATTTGGTTTAAATCCAGATGATAAAGCTCTTTCAATTTCACCTAATGAAACAGCGTCTATTTTTACATTTTTATTTTTTATTAACTTTAATATATTAATGTTTGAACAAGATTTTTGAGCAAATCTAATAACATCAAATTGTTTTAACAATTTAATTTTTTTATAGATAATATTAGAGTCATAAACCCAAAATGGAGGTTGATATTTTTTTATTAGTTTTTTAACGTTTTTTATATTGAGATTACTTTCAGTATTGTTTAGAAGTTGTGGCATGATGTTATATCTCATTGAATTTATGAAATTTTTCATATTTAAAAAGATAAACTTTTAATATATGAAAATTATTTTTTAAAAGAACGAAGTGTTGGAAATAAAATTACATCACGAATACTAATTTGATCAGTTAATATCATAATTAAACGATCTATTCCAATTCCTAATCCTGATGTTGGTGGTAAACCATATTTTAATGCTTCTATATAATCTTCATCATAAAACATATTTTTATTTTCTTCCTTATTTGCTTTTTTAATTTGATTTAAAAATCGTGTTTTTTGATCTTCTACATCATTTAGTTCTGAAAATCCATTTCCTATTTCATATCCAGCAATAAAAAGTTCAAATCTATCAGTTGTGTCTGGATTAATGTCATTACGTCTTGCTAATGGAGAAACTTCTACTGGATACTGAGTAATAAAAGTTGGTTGTATTAATTTTTTTTCTACTGTTTTTTCAAAAATTTCATTTTCTATTTGACCGTTTCCCCATTGTTTTTTTACTTTTATACCTATAGATTTTGCAATTTTTTTTATCTTTTTAAAATCATTTAAATCAGATAAGGTAATTTTGGGATTAAATTGAAGAATAGCATTTTTCATAGTTAATCTATGAAATGGTTGACTAAAATCAAAATTATTTTTATTAAATATAATTTTATTATCGTTAAAAAGAAATTTAGTAATACTTTTAAAAAGATTTTCGATTAATATCATCATGTCTTCATAGTTAGAATATGCAATGTATGCTTCCATCATAGTAAATTCTGGATTGTGACGAGCTGATACTCCCTCATTTCGAAAATTTCTATTAAGTTCAAAAATACGTTCAAAACCACCAATAATTAATTTTTTTAAATATAATTCAGGAGCTATTCTTAAATACATTTTAGCATTTATTTCATTATGATAAGTAATAAAAGGACGAGCATTTGCTCCTCCAGGAATACTTTGTAACATTGGAGTTTCTACTTCTAAAAAATCATTTTTTATCATGAAATTACGAATTGCCATAATAATATTAGAACGTTTTTTAAAAATATCATGTAATTTATTATTACTAATTAAATCGAGATATCTTTGTCGATAACGTATTTCTTGATTAGATAAACCATGAAATTTATCTGGTAAAGATTTTAAAGACTTATTGAGTATTTTAATATTTTGACAATGAACAGATAATTCTCCTGTTTTAGTTTTAAATAATATTCCAATTACACCTAAAATATCTCCAATGTCCCATTTTTTGAAATGAGTATTATAAAATTCAGATGATATGTTTTTTTCATTTATATAAATTTGTATTTTCCCTTCCATATCTTGTAGTGTAAAAAAAGAAGCTTTTCCCATAATACGTCTTTGTATCATACGACCAGCAATAGAAACTTCAATATTTGATATTTTAAGTTCGTTTCTATCTTTTTTTTGATGTTTTTTATAAATTTTTTTTGAAGTTGTATTTCTTCTGAAATTATTTGGAAAAGAAAATCCTTTTTTTTTCATATTAATAAGTTTTTTTTCTCTACTTGTCATTTCATTATTAGAAATATTACCATTATCATTATTCTTTTTTTTTATTTCTAACATTTTGATCCCTTATAATCCAATTATTAAGCTTTGTTCAATAAAATCATCTAGATCACCATCTAAAACAGATTGAACATGATTTTTTTCAATTCCAGTACGAAGATCTTTAATTTTTGAATGATCTAATATATATGAGCGTATTTGATTTCCCCAGGTTATATCTGATTTATTTTTTTCGAGTTGTTGTTTTTCTTTTTGTTTTTTTCTGATTTGCATTTCGTATAATTTTGACTTCATTTGTTTTATTGCTTGTTCCTTATTCTTATGTTGAGAACGATTATTCTGACATTGAGTAACAAGATTTGTAGGCAAATGAGTAATACGAACAGCTGATTCTGTTCTATTTACATGTTGACCTCCGGCTCCAGATGCTCTATAAACGTCAATTCTTAGATCAGAAGAATTAATATTTACACAAATTTTATCATCTATATCTGGATATATAAAAACCGAACTAAAAGAAGTATGACGTCGATTCCCAGAATCAAAAGGACTTTTTCTAATTAATCGATGTATTCCTGTTTCTGTTCGTAACCATCCAAAAGCATATTCTCCAATTACTTTAATAGTAGAAGATTTAATACCAACTATTTCTCCCATAGATTCGTGAATTATTTCTATCTGAAACCCTTTTTTTTCAGCCCATCTTAAATACATTCTAAGTAACATTTTAGACCAATCTTGTGCTTCTGTTCCTCCTGAACCAGATTGTATATCAATATAACAATTACAACTGTCATTTTTTTTAGAAAACATGCGATAAAATTCAAGTTTTTTTATTCTTTTTTCTATTTTTTGTATTTCTGTAAAAGAGTCTTTTAATACTATATTATCTCCTGTTTCTACTGCTAATTCTAAAAAAATAATCGTTTCTTTTATAATTTCTTCTATTTCATCAATATTTTTAATTATAGAACTTAACAAATATTTTTCTTTATTAAGTTTTTTTATAGATATCTGATTTTCCCATGTTTCAGGTAATAATAGTTCTAAATTAATTTCTGAAAGACGTATTGTTTTTTTATTATAGTCAAAGATACCTCTTAAGATCTTGTATTCTTTTTTTAATATTTTTAATTTGATTAGTTAGCATATTTTTTTCTAGCATAGTTTTATAGTTCTTCTTTTAATTAAATTAAATTAAAAAATTTTTAACTTTTATTGATATATTCTTTTACAATATGTAAAAATTATATTTTTTATTATATCTTTTTAATTGAATAGGTACATTTATTTTAATTTTATATGCTTTATATTAAATGTATTTTAGGAAATAAAAATAATGTCATCATTTATATCGTTACAAAACCTAGTTTATCCTTCACATGAATTATCATTAACAATGATATTACTAGAAGAGTGGTCTTTAACTTATGTAGAAGGTATTGATAGTAAAAAATATCTTCAAAGTCAATTAACTATTGATATGAATTTATTGTCTAAAACTCATCATACACTTTGTGCATACTGTAATTTTAATGGAAAAGTATCAAGCACTATGCATTTATTTCATTATCAAAAAGGTTATGGTTATATTCAACGAAAAAGTATTTCTAAAATTCAAATTGAAGAAATCCATAAATATTCTATTTTTTCAAAAATAAAAATAAATGAATTAAATAATATGTTTTTAGTTGGATTTGCAGGATTAAATGCTAGATCATTTTTATTGAATTTTTTTATTAAAATACCAGATAAAAATTGTTCAGTAATTCATGAAAATAATACAACAATATTATGGTATAGAGAACCGTCTGAACGATTTTTATTAGTTTTATCTTTTTCAGATTTTTTAATTTTAAAAAGAAAAATTAATGAAAATATATTTTTTAACAACAGCAAACAGTGGTTATTATTAGATATGGAAGCAGGATTTCCTATTATTGATAAAATATGTTCTAAAAGATTTACACCACAGGCAATTAATTTAGATAAGCTTAATGCTATAAGTTTTAAAAAAGGATGTTATTATGGACAAGAAACAATAGCTCGAATATTTTTTAAAAAAATAAATAAATATTTTTTATGTTATTTAACAAGTACAGGGAATATTTTTCCTGAAATAGGTGTATTTATTGAAACACAGATAAACAATAAATGGTGTAAAATTGGTGTATTATTATCTATAGTTTATGTTAAATCTCAAGAAATTCATATACAGGTAGTTTTACGTAAATCTATAGATGTAAATAATTCATTCAGAATATATGGATTTAAAAACATTTTTTTAATAAGAAATTAGATAGTGATATAGAAGTTGTTTTTTATTTATATATTATAAAAATATAACGTTTTTTAAAAAACATATTTATTTTTTTTAAAATTTTAGCCGAAAATCTTTTTTAAAAAATTATGTCTCAAGGTATTCTTTTTATTATTTCAGCTCCAAGTGGAACAGGAAAATCAAGTTTAATTCAAGGATTATTAAAGTCAAAAAATTTATATAATGTACAAGTATCTATTTCTCATACCACTCGAATTATACGACCCGGTGAATTACATGGAAAACATTATTATTTTATATCTAAAAAAGAATTTCAAATTATGATTAAACAAGAATCTTTTTTAGAATATGCTAAAGTTTTTAGTAATTATTATGGAACTTCTCGTCAATCTATTGAAGAAATGTTATTTTCTGGAATTGATGTTTTTCTCGATATTGATTGGCAAGGAGCTAAGCAAATTAAATGCAAAATGCCAAAATCAAAAAGTATCTTTTTATTACCACCATCTAAAGATACATTATATAAAAGACTAAGAGAAAGAGGTCAAGATAGTGATGTGGTAATTGCAAATAGAATGGAAAAAGCAGTAGATGAAATGAAACATTATTCAGAATATGATTATCTAATTATTAATGATGATTTTAAAAAAGCAGTAAATGATTTAACAACAATTATTACTGCTGAACATTTATGTTTATTTCATCAGAAAAATAAATATGATTTATTAATTTCTAATTTATTAAAACGTTAATTTTAGAAAAAGTTGAATATGTAAAAAAATACTTTTATATAATTCTATTGAAAAAATAGAATTATATAATTAAAAAATTAAGTATTTTATTTTTTTTACTTATAGTTTTCTTTATTTAAAATCAATCTTTTTTATTACGGTTAGCTCTTTTTCTTTCGTTTTCTTTTAAATAAAATTTACGTAATCGTATGGAATGAGGTGTAATTTCTACAAGTTCATCATCATTGATAAATCCTATAGCTTCTTCTAATGTTAAATTGATAGCTGTTGTTAAAACTATTGCTTCATCTGTTCCAGAGGCTCTCATATTAGTTAATTTTTTTCCAGTTAAACAATTAACTGTTAAATCATTAGATCGATTGTGAAGTCCTATAATTTGTCCTTCATATACTTGAGCGCCATGTCCTATAAATAACTTTCCTCTTTCCTGTAAGTTAAATAGAGAAAAACCAACAGCCATACCCATACTATTAGATATTAAAACTCCATTTTTTCTTTGTCCAATATTATTTTTTTGAAGATTACCATAGTGACTAAAAGATGAATAGAAAAGTCCTGTTCCAGAAGTTAAACTCATAAATTCTGTACGAAAACCAATTAATGCTCTACTAGATAATATATATTCAAGTCGTACTCTTCCTTTTCCATCCATAATCATATTTTTTAATTCACCTTTCCTTGTACCTATAAATTGCATAATACTGCCTTGATTTTTTTCTTCAATATCTAAAGTTACATATTCAAATGGTTCTTTTTGGACTCCATCAATTATACGAAAGATAATTTTTGGACGAGACACTTGAAACTCAAATCCTTCACGACGCATATTTTCAATTAATATAGATAAATGTAATTCACCACGTCCAGAGACGGAAAAAATATTTGCATCTTGAGTTTCTTTAATTTGTAAAGCAACATTATGCATGGTTTCTTTTTTTAATCGTGCCAAAATTTGACGTGATGTAATATATTTGCCCTCTTTTCCTGAAAAAGGTGAAGTATTTACTGAAAAAAACATATTTACTGTAGGTTCATCTATACTTAATGCTGGTAGAGATTGTAAATTATCTGGATGACAAATTGTATCAGAAATTTTTAGGTTATTAATACCTGTAACAGCAATTATATCTCCTGCATTTCCTTTACTAATTTCTATTCTTTTCAATCCAAAATAATTCAAAACTTTATTAATTTTTCCATTATAATTTTTTCCAAGATTATCAATAATAGTCACTTGATCGTTAGGCTTAATATATCCTTGTTTAATTCGACCAACGCCTACAACTCCTAGATAATTATCATAATCAAGTTGTGAGATTTGCATTTGAAATTTATAATTAGGATTAACATTAGGAGCAGGAGCATATCGAATAATAGATTCATATAATGGAATCATGTTATTTTTCATTTTTAGATAATCTATTCCTGAAGTTCCAAGAACAGCAGATGTGTAAATAATAGGAAAATCAAGTTGTTGATCATTTGCATCTAAGTTAACAAAAAGATCAAAAATTTGATCTACTACCCAGTCAGGACGAGAATTAATTCTATCAATTTTATTGATAACAACTATAGGATTTAAACCATATTTAAATGCTTTTTTAGTAACAAATCGTGTTTGTGGCATTGGTCCATCTAAAGCATCTACTACTAAAAGAACTGAATCCACCATAGACATTACGCGTTCTACTTCACCACCAAAATCAGCATGTCCCGGAGTATCTACTATATTTATTTTATAATTTTTCCATTTAATAGAAGTGTTTTTAGATAAAATTGTAATGCCTCGTTCTTTTTCTAAATCATTAGAATCCATGATTCTTTCAGTTTTTTCTTCATGTTCTTGAAATGTTCCTGATTGCTGTAATAGTTTATCAAGTAATGTAGTTTTTCCATGATCAACATGTGCTATAATTGCTATATTTCTTATATTGTGATGCATTTTTTTTCCTTTTTAAAATAGTAATAAATAGGTATATTACAGACTTTTTTCAGATAGAATCATAAGATTAGATTCGTTATTGAGGAAATATTACTTGTATGCTACTTTTTATAAGTATCTGTAAAAAATACTTTTTTATAACTATAGAAGTTGGAAGATAAATTTCATATTAAAAGTTTTTTATATAAAAAATAAATTTTTATTTAAGAAATTTCTTATAGATTTAACAAATAGGATTAAATTTTGAATTCATTAGACTATAATAAAACAAGATTTTTAAAAAGTTATTCAAAAATAACTGATATAGAAATTCAAGATGGTATTGAAATTGCTTTTATTGGTTATTCTAATTCAGGAAAATCTAGTGCTATTAATGCATTAACTAATCAAAAAAAATTAGCTCGTTTTAGTAAAACTCCTGGAAGAACTCAATTAATTAATTTTTTTGAAGTAGTTTCAGATCTAAGAATAGTTGATCTACCGGGATATGGTTATGCTAAAGCGCCTTTATTAATAAGAGAAAAGTGGCAAAAAATAGTATATGATTATTTAAAAAAAAGAAATCAAATTAAAGGTTTTGTATTTCTAATGGATATCAGATTTCCATTAAAAAAACTCGATCAAAAAATAATTAATATAGCCTTACATAAAAAAGTTTCGATCTTAGTATTGTTAACTAAATGTGATAAATTAACAATAAATCAACAAAATATTCAAGTTAATACAGTATATAAAAAATTAAATTTTTTATTAGATTTTTTTGAAATTTTATTATTTTCGTCTCATAAAAATATTGGTATTAAAGAATTAAAATTAATTTTAAATAATTGGTATAACCAGTATATTATTTTAAATAAATAATGATGTCTACATAATAAATAAAATATTGAATAATTTTTATTTATATAAAAATTTTTTATTTTTTTTTGACTTAAAAATATAATTTTTAAAAACTTGAAATGTATTTTGAGAAGAATATTTATCTAAAATCATATCTTTAAAATTAATATTAATTGGAATATCTAATTTTATTTTTGCTAATTTATAAGAAAGAAAAGCTATTTCTTTATTTTTTTTTAGTTCAATAGCAATATTCTTAGCGTTTCGAAATGGTAAAAATTTTATTTTTTCAATATTATTATAAATATTTTTAATATTAGAAAAATTTTTCAATAAAGATAATGCAGTTTTAATTCCAATTTTAGGAACTCCTGGAATATTATCAGAAACATCTCCCATTAAAGCTAAAAAATCAATAAATTCTTTAGGCTTAATACCATATTTTTCTTTTATTATTTCTGGTGTAATAATACGATTATCTTTTTTATTAAAGATATTAATATCATTTGTTACAAGTTGAAGCATGTCTTTATCATGACTTATAATTAATATTTTTTCTCCTTTTTTTTCTAATTTATAGGATAAACTGCCGATAATATCATCTGCTTCAATTCCTGGAATAGTTAATACTTTAATACCAATTTTTTTAAGTATTTCAAAAAGAGGTTGAATTTGAATATATAGTGAATTCGGCATAGGTGGTCTATTGTTTTTATATTCTTTAAATATTTTTTTCCTAAATGTTTTTTTAGATGAATCAAAAATAATAATAAATTTTTTTGAATTTTTATATTTTTTTAAAATATTATCTATCATTTTTAACATTCCATATATTGCTCCAAATGGTTCTCCTGAAGTATTTTGAAAATCACGGAATGCATAATAAGATGAATATAAATATAAACTTCCATCTATTATGATAACAGGGTTATTTTTTATTTTATTCATATTGACTCTTTTACATAGATATTTTTTATCTAAAGATGTTTTTGAGAAAAATTAAAATTGATAAATATTATAAGTTATACTAATTAAGTATTTTGATTTAACTTGAATAAAATACATTTAAAAAAAATTTTATTTTTTATTTATCAAAAATTGTATTAAATTAATATATTTTTGAGAAAAATTATCTTTAAAAATATTTTCTATTTTTGAATAATCGATTAGATATTTTCCATTGATAAGCATTGTTGGAATGTTTTCTAAATGAGATTTTTTAATATCTTTTTTTTGTTTTTGAACTAATATTTTAAGTGTTAAACTATTCCAAAAACTATTGAATGTACTTTCGTTAACTCCTGCTTCTTTTTTAAATATTTTTTTTATATTATTAAGATTATTAATTGAATGTGTTTCTTGAATTCCTTTAAAAATAGGTAGAGCAATTTTTTTTTCAATTCCAATTTGTTGTGCTATTATCCAAGATTTCGTTAAAATAGAGCTTAATTTTCCTCCTAAAAAATTAACGTGATATATTTGAAAACTTATATTTTTTTTAATATTGTTTTTTATTAAATATCTTGTGTTATGTGTTTTTTCAAATTCATAACAATAGGGACAAAAAAAGGAAAAAAATTCTGTTATATTAGGGATACCAGATATGATTTTATTTTTTGTAGTATATTCTTTTCCATTTTTAAATTCATAAGCAAAAACGTTACAAGATAAGATCAGAGTCCATAATATAATTAATATTTTTTTCATTTTAATCACCTAATTTATTTTTTATTTTTTTATATAATTTTAAAAGAATAAAAGTGATTTTAAAAATAATATAATATATGAATGTAAAATACTATATATATTATAAATTTTAACATTGTTGTTTTTATATAAATAGAGAATATATACTTTATATTATGAAAAAAAAAATAAATATTGATAGTGATATTCATAACCACACTCCAATGATAAAACAGTATTTATCTTTAAAATCGAAATATCCTGATATGCTGCTATTTTATCAAATGGGTGATTTTTATGAGCTCTTTTATAAAGATGCTGAACGTATTTCTGAATTATTAAAAATTACTTTAACTAGTAAAGGATATTCAAATAATAAGATTGTACCTATGGCTGGAATTCCATGCCATAAGTCAGAATATTATTTGTCAAAACTTGTAAAATTAGGAGAATCTATTGCAATATGTAATCAAGAAAAAGAAACTGATTATAAAAATAAATTAATTTCTCGTAAAGTAGTTCGTGTAATTACGCCAGGAACTATTACCGATGAAGCATTTCTTGAGGAAAACGAAGATAATTTTATAGCTGCTATTTGGAAAGAAAATAATCAATTTGGATATTCTATTTTAGATATTTCTCTAGGTTTTTTTGGTGTCTCTAAAATTTTTTATTCTGGTGATTTACTTTCAGAAATTGAACGTACAAACCCTAAAGAAATACTTTATCCAGAAAATTTTTCAGATGTTTTTTTAATTGAAAACAGAAAATGTATTCGAAAACGTCCATTATTAGAATTTGATTTAGATACATCATATAAGTTGCTTAACTTACAATTTAAAACTTGTAGTTTAAATGGATTTGGTATAGAAAAAGATGATTTTATAATACGTGCTGCCGGTTGTTTATTACAATATGCTAAATTAATGCATATGTCTGTTCTCCCTAATATTCGTCATTTAAAATACAATTATATAGAAGATAGTATTTTTATGAATTTTAGTACGCGTAAAAATTTAGAAATTACTCAAAATATTTTAGGAGAAAAAAAAAATACTCTATCTGCGATATTAAATAAAACGGTGACATCTATGGGTAGTAGAATGTTAAATCGTTGGTTAAACTCACCATTGAAAGATTTTAACATAGTTAAAAATCGTCATGAAAGTGTTAAAACTTTACGGTTTTTTTATAAACAATTACAACCCATTCTTCGTCAAGTGAATGATTTAGAAAGAATTTATTCTCGTTTATATTTACATACTGCTTCACCTCATGATTTTGTACGTATGCGTTCTACATTAGAAATCTTGCCTGATTTACATTTAATATTAAAAAAAATTAAATTAAAACATATAAAAAAAATACGTTTATCTATTGGATATTTTAAAGAAATTTTGTTTTTATTAAAAAAAGCAATTAGTTTAAATCCATCTCCATCTATTCGAGATGGAGGTGTAATAGCTTCATTCTATAATGTTCAACTTGATGATTTACGATCTATTAAAAATAATTCTAAAGAATATATTAAAATTTTTGAACAGAAAGAAAAAAAAAAATTAATGATTGAATCATTTAAAATTAGATTTAATAAGATTATTGGTTATTATATTCAAGTGAGTAAACGTCATGCTCATTTAATTCCAGAACATTATATAAGAATACAAACATTAAAAAATACAGAACGTTATAGTATTCCTTTATTAAAAAAATATGAAGAAAAAGTTTCAACTTCAGAAGTTCAATGTTTATTTTTAGAAAAAAAATTGTATTTAGAAATCTTTAATATCATAGAACCTTTTTTAGAAAAATTACAAAATAGTGCATTAGCATTATCAGAATTAGATGTATTAGTAAATTTATCTGAACGTGCGATATCTTTAAATTATGTATGTCCTATTATGAGTAAAAAATATGGTGTTTCTTTATTAGATAGTCGACATCCTGTAGTGGAATGTTTTTTAAATACACCATTTATAAGCAATTCTGTTGTTTTATCAAAAAAGCAAAGAATGCTTATTATAACAGGTCCAAATATGGGCGGAAAAAGTACTTATATGCGTCAAATTGCTCTTATTGTAATTATGTCTTGGATAGGTAGTTTTGTTCCTGCGAGATATGCTCTAATTGGTCCAATTGATAAAATTTTTACGAGAATTGGTTCTGCAGATGATTTGAGTAATGGATATTCGACATTTATGATGGAAATGACAGAAATATCTAATATTCTGCATAATGCAACACCTAATAGTTTAGTTTTAATTGATGAATTAGGAAGAGGAACTTCAACTAATGAAGGATTGTCTTTAGCTTGGTCATGTTCAAGATATTTAATGAATCATAATAAATCTATGACACTATTATCTACACATTTTTTTGAGTTAACAAAATTAGAATTAATAGAAAAATTTGTAAAAAATTTTCATTTTACTGCTATTGAAAATAATTCAAATATAGCCTTTTTATATAAAATTAAAAATGGTGTATCAAAAAAAAGTTACGGTATATCAGTTGCTTCATTATCTGGATTGCCTAATAGCGTGATAGAAAACGCAAAAATGAAATTAATAGAACTGGAGAATATGTAATATTTTTTAATAGTATATTTTAAATATGTTATATCAATAATTTACTTAAAATTTTAAAAATAAACAATTTTATATAAAATTTTAATTTTATCATTAGAAATTAGTGCAGAACTAAGATTTTCTGCAAATTATATTCTATAGATAATATTAAGTTTTTAATGTAACAAAATTTGGATCTTTAGTACAATGAAAAATCAAAATATGTCTGATATTTTACTTCCATTGAGTTCAGAACAATTAAATAATTTAAAACAACTTGAAAGTACTTGTACTAATATTCAAAGTGCTTGGTTATCAGGTTATTTCTGGAAAATTGCCAATCAAAGATCTGATACAAAATCTCTGACAATAAATCAATCAAATAAAAGTAATCAAGTTATTACTATTATTTCTGCATCTCAAACTGGTAATGCAAAGTCATTATCTGAACGTCTTCATGAATATTTTAATAAAAATAATAAAATAAGTCGTTTAATTAATGCAAGTGATTATAAATTTAAAAAAATAAAAGATGAAAAAATATTAATTTTAATTATTTCAACTCAAGGTGAAGGTGAACCTCCAGAGGAAGCATTATCTTTATATAAGTTTATAATGTCAAAAAATGCTCCTAATTTGAGTAATTTATATTATAGTATTTTTGGGTTAGGAGATACTTCTTATAATTTATTTTGTCAAGCAGGAAAAGATTTTGATAAAAGATTCAAAGAATTAGGTGGAAATTCTTTATTAGATCGATTTGATTCTGATATTGAATATGAAGATAATTATAATAAATGGTCTCAAGACTTGTTGAATTCTATTGATAATAAAGAAATAAATTCTAAAAATTCTTTATTATCTTCAGGAAAAGAAGATAGAACTAAATTTTCAAAATCTTATTATACAAAAAAAAATCCTGCTAAAGCTATTATTTTAACGAATCAAAAAATTACTGGTCGTAATTCTGAAAAAGATATTCGTCATATTGAAATTGATATTACAAATTTGAATATTAATTATATACCTGGTGATGCAGTTGGTGTGTGGTATAAAAATAATATTGATTTAGTAAAAAATATGTTAGAATTACTCTCTATTAACATGTTTGATACAATTAAAATTAAAAATGATTTGATTACAATTGTTGATGCTTTACAAAATAATTTTGAATTAACAACTAATACTAAAAATATTGTTAAAAATTATGCAATTATCACAAATAATAAATTTTTAAAAAATATCATATCTAATGATGCAAATTTACAAAATTATACAATTCAAACTCCTTTAATTAAAATGATAAATGATTATCCATCAAAGTTATCTTCTGAACAATTAATCAGTTTACTTCGTCCATTAACACCTAGATTATATTCTATTTCTTCTTCGCAAGCAGAAACTCAGGATGAAATTCACATTACTGTCGGAGTTGTAAAAAATTTAATTTCTGGTCGATTATATTTAGGAGGAGCTTCAGGTTATCTTGCAGAATCTTTAAAACCTGATGATACAATAAAAATTTTTATTGAAACTAACAATAATTTTAGATTACCTGTCGATCAAAATACTCCAATAATAATGATTGGTTCAGGAACAGGAATTGCTCCGTTTCGTTCTTTTATGCAGCAAAGAGACAATGATGGATCTAACGGAAAAAATTGGATTTTTTTTGGAAATCCTAATTTTACTGAAGATTTTTTATATCAAACAGAGTGGCAACAATATGTCAAAAAAGGACTTATTACGAATATGCATCTAGCTTGGTCGCGGGATCAGGAACATAAAGTATATGTACAAGATAGAATAAGAGAAAATGGAAAAGAAATATGGTCCTGGATAGAAGAAGGAGCTGAAATATATGTGTGTGGAAACGCTTCTAAAATGGCAAAAGATGTTGAAAAAGCATTATTAGATATTATTACTAAAAATAGTGGTTTAAATATTGAAGATTCTCATGAATTTTTAAATAATCTTCGTGTAAATAAACGTTATAAAAGAGATGTATATTAATGGAAAAAAACTATAATAAAATAGTTACAGAAAAAGAATTAACTGATGCAGAACGTATTAAAAAAAATAGTAATTATCTTCGAGGCACGATTGTTAATGATTTAAAAAATGAGATTACCAATGGTTTTAGTGGAGATAATTTTTCACTTATTCGATTTCATGGTATGTATCAGCAAGATGATCGTGATTTGCGTATAGAACGTAATGAACAGAAACTAGAACCTCGTCATGCAATGATGCTTCGTTGTCGATTACCTGGTGGAGTGATTAAAGCAAAAAAATGGTTAAAAATTGATGATTTTGCTAGTAAAAATACATTATATGGAACTATTCGATTAACTAATCGTCAAACTTTTCAATTCCATGGAATTTTAAAAAAAAAATTAAAAAACGTGCATAAAATGTTGCACAATATAGGATTAGATTCATTGGCTACTGCTAATGATGTAAATAGAAATGTACTTTGTACATCAAATCCTATGGAATCTTCAATCCATCAACAAGCCTATGAATGGGCACAGAAAATTTCAAATTTTTTATTACCACATACTAAAGCATATGCAGAAATTTGGTTAGATCAAAAAAAAATTATTACAACAGATAAAGAACCTATATTAGGAAGAACATATTTACCTAGAAAATTTAAAACAACATTAGTAATTCCACCATATAATGATGTAGATTTATATGCTAATGATATGAACTTTGTTGTTATTTCGGAAAATAAAAAAATTATTGGTTTTAATGTATTAGTTGGGGGAGGATTATCTTTTATTCATGGAAATAAAAATACATGGCCATTTCTTGCAGTAGAAATAGGTTATATTTCCATAGAAAATACTCTCTCTATTGCTAAAGCTATAGTAACAGTTCAAAGAGATTGGGGAAATCGTACTGATCGAACAAACGCTAAAACTAGGTATACTATAAAAAACTTTGGTTTAGATGCTTTTAAAAAAGAAATTGAGATACGAGCAAATATTACTTTTGAACCAATTCGTGATTATAATTTTATCAGTAGAGGAGATAGATTTGGTTGGATTAAAGATATTAATAATAATTGGAGTTTAACATTATTTATTCAAAATGGCCGTATATATGATCATGATGATAAATTATATAAAACTGGATTAGCAAAAATAGCAAGTATTCATGATGGTAATTTTAGAATTACATCTAATCAAAATATAATAGTTTCTGAAGTATCTGAAAAAAATAAAAACCAAATAGAAAAAATAGCTTTATCATATGGATTAATGAATAAAATCAGTAATTTACGTCAAAATTCTATGGCATGTGTTTCATTTCCTACTTGTCCTTTAGCAATGGCTGAAGCAGAACGTATGTTATCTTGTTTTGTTACTCAACTAGAAAATATCATGTTAAAATATGGTGTAGAAAAAGAGACAATAATTTTACGTGTTTCTGGATGTCCTAACGGTTGTGGAAGATCTTTATTAGCTGAAATTGGTTTAATAGGAAAATCTCTTAGTCGATATAATTTATATATAGGAGGAAATCGAATCGGAAATCGAATTTCAAAAATTTATAAAGAAAATATTACTGAAAAAGAAATATTAATTCATTTAAAACATCTAATTAAAACTTGGTCTAATGAACGAAGAAAAAATGAAGATTTTGGAGATTTTGTTATCAGAAAAAAAATTATTAAAGAAATCATTAATCCTATTAATGATTTTTGGAGTTAGTATGGAGAAAATATAATGTCTATTTTTCGTATGAAAAAAATTTATCTATTAGATGTTGAAAATAGAAATAAAATATTATCTGAATCTAATTTACTTCTATCAAAATATTCTGCAGAAGAACGTATTTCTTGGGCATTAAAAAATTTACCTCATATACATATCATGTCATCTAGTTTTGGGATTCAATCAATAGTTTTGATACATCTGATTACTAAACAAAAATCTGATATTCCGATAATATTAATTGATACGGGTTATTTATTTCCTGAAACATATAATTTTATTGATATATTAACTAATAAATTTAATTTAAATTTAAAAGTTTTTAGATCAAAAATATCTCCAGCATGGCAGGAAGCACGATATGGAAAATTATGGGAAAAGGGACTAAATGGAATTAATTTTTATAATAATATTAATAAAGTACAGCCGATGAATTTTGCTTTAAATGAATTATCAGCTGAAACATGGTTTGCTGGATTACGTCATGATCAATCAAAAAGTCGAAATTTATTACCATATCTTTCTATTCAAAAAGGAATATTTAAAATTTTACCCATATTAGATTGGTCTAATAATAAAATACAGAGTTATATGAAAAAAAATAATTTAGATGTTCATCCTTTATATAAGAATGGATATTCATCCGTAGGAGATGTACATACTACTACAAAACACATGCCTGGTATGCTAGAGGAAGAAACTCGTTTTTTTGGATTAAAACGAGAATGTGGTTTGCATGAGAATTAAATTTAAAATTTTTCATATTAACTTTCTTCTAATATATTACAATAATAAAAATTTTCAAAAATTAAAATATTAAGTTATTGAAAATATTTTTTAATAGCAGATTTCTTATATATTTATATAACATATATACTGTTTTTTAAAATTTCATTAATATAAAAAAAAATATTCTACGTAATATGTCATGTAAATTTCGGAATTATATTATGAAATTCTTTTTTAATATTTTGAATATTGTTTTCTTATTAATAAATTTTGTATTTTTTTAAATAAGGCTACTGTGAATTATCTTCCTCTTTTTATAAATTTAAAATCTAAAAACGTTTTAGTTATTGGTGCTGGAGAAGTAGCTTTTAATAAAATTAAATTACTGCTTCGTTCTAAAGCTAAAGTAAATGTTATTGCTAAAGAATTATGTTTAGAAATGAAATCTCTTTTGCGTCATAAGAAAATAAATTGGTTATCTAAAAAATTTGATTTAATTTATTTAAAGAAAATGTTTTTAGTAATTTCAGCTACAAACGATATAAAATTAAATGAATATATATTTAAAAAGTGTAATGAGCGTTGTTTATTAGTAAATGTAGTTGATGATACATTGAAATGTTCTTTTATTTTTCCTTCTATTATCGATCGTTCTCCTATAGTTGTAGCTATTTCTTCTGGAGGCACTGCTCCTGTATTATTACGTTTATTACGTGAAAAAATTGAAGCAATTTTACCGATGAAACTAGGTAACGTTGCTAAAATCGCAGGTAAATGGAGATCAGTAATTCAAAAACATTTTTCGAATCTTTTAGAAAGACGTCGATTTTGGGAAAAATTATTTAAGAGTATTTTTGTTAATCATATTCTTAATGGGAAAAAAGAACAAGCAATTAAAATTTTAAAAGAAAATATGCATAAAAATAATTTATTACCAGGTGAAATTATTTTAGTAGGTGCTGGACCAGGAGATAGTGGTTTATTAACTTTAAAAGGATTGCAAATATTACAGGAAGCAGATGTTGTTTTATATGATTTTTTAGTTTCTAAAGATATTTTAGATCTTATTCGTCGTGATGCAAAAACTATATGTGTTGGAAAACGTGCTGGTTTTCAAAATATGAATCAGGATGAAATTATTAAATTATTAATTTTTTTAGCACAAAAAGGTAAAAAAGTAGTACGTTTAAAAGGTGGAGATCCTTTTATTTTTGGACGAGGTAGTGAAGAAATAGAAGCTGCAAAAAATGCAGGCATTAATTTTCAAGTTGTACCCGGTATTACTTCAGCAATTGGTATTTCCGCTTATACTGGAATACCATTGACACATCGAAAATATGCACAAGGTGTTATATTTATTACAGGACATAAGTGTATTAATGGTTTTGTAAATAATTGGTCAATTTTATCTGATTCATCTTATACCTTAGTTGTATATATGGGTACTTTTCAGGCCGTATATATTGCTAAAAAACTAATTACATTAGGTCGATCAAAATCAACACCAATAGCAATTATTTCTCATGGAACTACTATTCATCAAAAAGTTATTATAGGATGTTTAAGTGAAATTGAAAAAATAATTCAATTTACTACAACTCCATCTTTATTAATTATTGGAGATGTTGTTTTTTTACATAAAAAATTAGCATGGTTTCAAAATGAAAATATATTGAATAACATAAAAAAAAACTTTTCTATAGTAAAATTGCTTTAAGGAGAAAAAATGTTTAAAAAAAACACTACTCATTTATGTCAATTAGAATCAGAAAGTATTTATATAATGAGAGAAGTAATTGCAGATTTTCAAAATCCTGTAATGTTGTATTCTATTGGAAAAGATTCTTCAGTTATGTTACATCTAGCAAAAAAAGCTTTTTATCCTGGATCAATACCATTTCCTTTATTACATATAGATACTGGATGGAAGTTTAAAGAAATGTACATTTTCAGAGATTATATTGCTAGTAATTCAAAAATAGAATTAATAATTCATTCGTATTCTAAAGGAAAATCATTAGGTTTAAATCCTTTTCAACACGGAGGAAGTAAATATACTGATGTTATGAAAACAGAAGGGTTAAAAGAAGCTATAAATAAATATAATTTTGATTCTGCTTTTGGTGGAGCTAGACGAGATGAAGAAAAATCACGTTCTAAAGAACGCATATATTCTTTTCGTGATTCACTTCATCAATGGGATCCAAAAAAACAACGTCCTGAATTATGGTGGAACTATAATGGTCAAATCAATAAAGGAGAAAATATTCGTGTTTTTCCGCTTTCAAATTGGACTGAATTAGATATTTGGCAATATATTTTTTTAGAAAACATTGAAATTGTTCCACTTTATTTTGCTGCTATGCGTCCAGTTTTAGAGAGAAATGGAGTATTAATAATGATTGATGATGACCGTATTGAAATTCAGTCTAATGAAATAATAACAGAAAAAATGATTAGGTTTCGCACATTGGGTTGTTGGCCTTTAACTAATGCAATTGAATCAGAAGCTAAAAATGTTCAAGATGTGATTAAGGAAACTTTAATAGTTAAAACAAGCGAAAGAATTGGTCGAACTATTGATTACGATCAAAAAAGTTCAATGGAATTTAAAAAAAGACAAGGTTATTTTTAAAAAGAGAAATTTAAAAAATGAATATTAACACAAAAGATAATTTTGACAGATGGTTTGATTTACAACAAAAAAAAACTTTATTAAAATTTTTAACATGTGGTAGTGTAGATGATGGAAAAAGTACATTAATTGGTCGCTTATTGCATGATACTAAACAAATTTATGATGATCAATTATTTTCTTTAAAAAGTGATAGTAAACGTCATGGAACACAGGGTAACAAAATGGATCTTGCATTATTAGTAGATGGTCTTCAATCTGAACGTGAGCAAGGAATTACAATTGATGTAGCTTATCGTTATTTTTCTACTGATAAAAGAAAATTTATTATTGCAGATACACCTGGACATGAACAATATACTAGAAATATGGTGACAGGAGCTTCCACATGTGATTTGTCTATTTTATTAGTTGATGCTAGAAAAGGCTTATCAAAACAAACTTACCGACATAGTTTTATTTCCACCTTACTCGGTATTAACCATTTAGTTGTTGCTATTAATAAAATGGATTTAGTGAACTACAAAAAAGAAGTATTTAAAAATATTAAAGAAGAATTTTTACTTTTTTCTAAAAAACTTCCTAGTAATTTAAATATTTTTTTTATTCCAATGTCTGCGTTAATTGGGGAAAATATTGTTTTTAAAAAAAATTTTATGCCTTGGTATACTGGTTTAACATTATTAGATTTTTTAGAAACGATAAAAATTGAAAATAGAACTGGTTCAAAAGAAATTAGGTTTCCAGTACAATATATAAATCGTCCTAATCCAGATTTTCGTGGATATTCTGGAATCTTGCTATCTGGAAGAATACATGTTGGACAACCTATTAAAATTTTACCTGAAAATATACATTCTCATATTTCTCGTATTGTAACTTTTGATAAAGACTTGAAAAAAGCAGAAATGGGTCAATCAATTACAATAGTTTTAAAAGATGAAATAGATATTAATCGTGGTGATTTTTTTGTAAATATTGAATCTGTTTTACAACCATCTCAAGAATCTATTATTAATATTGTTTGGATGACAGATAATGTTTTATTAAAAGGACAGTCATATAATATTAAGTTATCTGGTAAAAAAACACGTGTTTATATAAAAGAAGTTTTATTTAAGATCGATATTAATACTTTAGAAAAAATAAAAAGCAATACTCTTAGTTTAAACAGCATTGGTCAAGTTAAAGTTCTCTTTAGTGAACCTATGATTTTTGATAGTTATAGTGAAAATAGAATGACAGGTAATATGATTTTTATTGATCTTTTGACAAATATTACAGTAGGTGCTGGAATGATTATAAATGGTTTAGAAAAAAAAGAAAAAATATTAATTAATGACAAAAAAGATTTTGAATCAGATTTTCATAATTTAATTTCTCGATATTTTCCACATTGGAACATACCAAAACTTTCTACAAAAAAGGTTTTTTAATTAAAATGGATAATAATTTTAAAAATAATATTATTTGGCAAAAACATTCAATTACACGTACAAAACGTGAAAAAAAAAATGCTCATAAATCAATTGCAGTATGGTTTACTGGACTTTCAGGTTCAGGAAAATCAAGTATTGCTAATTTTTTAGAAAAAATACTATTTAAAAATAAAATTAATAGTTATTTATTAGATGGAGATAATATTAGATCTGGTCTATGTTCTGATTTAAGTTTTAGTGTTATTGATCGACAAGAAAATATTAGACGTATTGGAGAGGTAGTAAAAATAATGTTAGATGCTGGTATGATAGTATTAATATCAGTTATTTCTCCTTATAGATATCAAAGAGAAATGATTTGTCAAATGATAGGGAAAAAAAATTTTCTAGAAATATTTGTTGATACACCTATTAGTATTTGTGAATCTCGAGATCCTAAAAAATTATATAAGAAAGCTAGATCTGGAAAAATATCTAATTTTACTGGTATACAATCTATATACGAAATTCCAAAAAAACCTGACATTCTTTTAAATGGTACAGATTCTTTAGAAGATAATTCAAAGAAACTAATAAAAATGTTATATGATCATAATGTGATATCTTTTTTAAACACAAATTAAATATATTTAATATAAAATATTTTTTATTGATATGAAATTAATTTTTTTAGAATAAATATGAAGATATTAAAAATATTTTTATTTGTCTTACTTTTTTGGTTGCAATATTCTCTCTGGCTGGGAAAAAATGGTATTTTAGATTACATAAAAATATATAAAAAAGTTGAAATGCAAAAAAAAAATAATGAATATCTTGATATGCGTAATAATCAAATAATCTTGGAGATTAACAAATTTAATCATCATCTTGATAAAGACAAAAAAAAAATATGATACTTATATAAATTATTTTACTTAAATCTTTTTTTTATATTAAATTCAAATAAAATTTTTTCAGTATTATTTTGGATATAAAATGATCTTGGTCAATTTATTTAAACCCAAAATTATAGCTATTGTACCTGCTGCTGGAATAGGCAGTAGAATGCAGATAGATTTACCTAAACAATATATAAAAATTCAAAATCGTACTATTCTAGAGCATACTTTAACAACATTGTTATTACATCCTAATATAGTTCGTATAATTGTAAGCTTGAATCAAAAAGATGATTACTTTCATAAATTATCTATATCATCTAATTTTCGTATTGTTTCTGTAATTGGTGGAAAAGAAAGAATAAATTCAGTTTTATCAGGCTTAATAATAGCAAAAAATGTAGATTGGGTTATAGTACATGATGCAGTTCGTCCATGTTTGAGTTATAAAGATTTAGAAAAATTGATATCTATTATTAAAAAGAATCCAGTAGGAGCGATTTTAGCAAGACCTGTTTCTGACACCATTAAATATAGTAATTTAAAACAAGAAAAAGTATTACATACTGTACATAGAAAAAATTTATGGCATGCTTTAACTCCTCAGTTATTTCAAATAAATTTACTAAAAATCTGTTTAAAAAAAATTATAAAAGATAAAATTAGTATAACAGATGAGGCATCAGCATTAGAATATTGCGGGTACAATCCATTATTAGTTGTAGGAAGTTGTAGAAATATTAAAATTACTTGGCCTGAAGATCTTCTTCTTGCAGATTTTTATTTGAAAGAACAAAATAAAAATTAATAAAAAAGGATATTTATATGAGGATTGGATATGGTTTTGATCTTCATTCTTTTGGAAGTAAAAAACCATTAATTATTGGTGGTGTTTTGATTCCTTATAAGAAAGGTTTAATTGCTCATTCAGACGGTGATTTATTAATACATTCTATAATAGATGCATTATTAGGTGCTGCTGCAATGGGTGACATTGGTACTTTTTTCCCAAGTGACAATAAAATGTATAAAAATATTAATAGTAGAATACTTTTAAAAAACATTTGGACAAAAATTAGATTAGAAAATTATAATATATCTAATATTGACGTTACTATTATTGCAGAAGATCCAAAAATGTCACCTTATATATTTTTCATGAGATCAAATTTATCATTAGATCTTAATATTAAAATAGATAATATTAGTATTAAATCTACCAGCTCTAAAAAAATAGGATGTATTGGAAGAAAAGAAGGAATTGCCTGTCAAGCGATTGCCATGCTTATAAAAAAATAAAAAATATATTTAAATAGATACAATATTCTTTTAATTTTTTAAATATATAACAATATTATATAAAAGAATTTATGTTTTTATTAAATGGATAAAATTAATGCAATTAAAAAATTTTTTATTTAAATTGTTTTTTTTATTATTTTTATTGATTTCTTTAGATAATTTTGCTTTTGGATTATCTAAAAATTATTATAATTTTCATTTTAATAAGAAATATATAAAAGATTTTTTATTTTTAAAAAAAAATGAATGCTTTACATTTTTAAAATCTCAAAAAATATTTTTTTTTAAAAAAGAAAAAGTTTTTATCGGTAATAATAATTTTATTGGTTTTTTTCAAGAAAATAGGTTTAAAATATTTTATATTGTAAAATCAAAAGATACTCTCTATTCTATTGCCAAAAATTCTGGTTATAATTATAATGAATTATCTAATTTTAATGCTATTAAAAAACCTTATAAGATAATTGTAGGTCAAAAAATATGGATGGGAGATTTTTTCATTAACAAAAATAAAAATAATTGTTCTATTGTAAACTTAAAAAATGATACTATAAAAAAATATGGTTCTTGTGAATTTATTTTTAAAACACCATTGAATATTAAAAATTTTTTAAAAAACAATATCAAATCAAATAAAATATGTTTTTTTTGTAATGAGAAATTAAAAAAAAATAATATTTTTCCACATTTAAAGTCTTTTTATTTTTCTAATAATTGGTATTGGCCAGTTAAAAATACAAATATTCAGTATTTTTACAATAAAAAATTAGATAATAAAAAAATAGAAATTTCTGGTTTTAAAGGACAACCTGTTTTTTCTGCAGCTACAGGCGAAGTTGTGTGTGTTACTAATTTATTTAAAAAATATGGTCAATTAATTATTATTAGGCATAATAAAAATTATCTTAGCATTTATGCTTTTAACGATTCAGTTTTAGTAAAAGAAAAAGATAAAGTATATGCAAAACAACAAATTGCTACAATGGGATTGTCATCAGATACTAATTTGCCCCAACTTTATTTTGAAATACGTTATTTAGGAGAATCTATAAATCCATTAAATGTTCTACCTAAAATTCATGCAAATATCTAATTTATTATATTTTTATAATCTAAATTAAACTAGATATAGTTTAAAAAATAAAGATAAAAGAGTATATAGAATTTTTTTTTATTTTTATCTTCTTAAATAAGAAACAGGCATATTATAAAAAATACCTGATTCTTTTTAATAGATTATTTTTAAATTTATGATATTGATTTAATTTCTTTTAAACCATAAAAAGGAGCATTTTTTCTACCTAAATTTTCTTCAATTCTAATTAATTGATTATATTTTGCAGTTCTATCAGATCGACTCATAGAGCCAGTTTTAATTTGTCCTGACGATGTTCCTACAGACAAATCAGCTATTGAAGCATCTTCTGTTTCACCTGAACGATGAGAAATAATAACACCATAATTTGCTTTTTTTGCCATTTTTATCGCTTCAATAGTTTCAGTTAATGTACCAATTTGATTTAATTTAATGAGTATAGAATTAGCAATTCCTTTTTTTATGCCTTTTTTTAAAATACTAGTATTGGTTACAAATAAATCATCTCCTACTAGTTGCATTTTATTACCTAGTAAATTTGTTTGATATAAAAATCCTTCCCAATCTGACTCATCTTGTCCATCTTCAATTGAAATTATTGGATATTTTTGTGATAATTTTTCCAAATAATGAGTAAATTCTTCAGAAGAAAAATAAATATTCTCTCCCTTTAGTCGATATTTTTTCTCATTTTTGTCATACAATTCTGATGCAGCACAATCTATTGCTAATTTTATATCTTTTCCTAATACATATTTAGTTCTATGTATTGCATCTTGAATAATATTTAAAGCTTCTTCATTAGATTGTAAATTTGGAGCATATCCACCTTCGTCTCCTACTGTTGTACTCATTCCTTTTTCTTTTAACAATTGTCCTAATGTATAAAATATTTCACAACCTATACGTATAGCTTCTTTTATTGTTTTTGCACTAATTGGTTGAATCATAAATTCTTGAATATCAATATTATTATTAGCATGTTTCCCTCCATTAATAATATTAATCATTGGTAGTGGCATAGAAAAAACACCTGGTGTATCGTTAATTTCTGCAATATGTTCATATAATGGCATTCCCTTAGATGCAGCAGCTGCTTTTGCAACAGCTAAAGATACAGATAAGATTGAATTTGCACCTAATTTAGATTTATTGATTGTTCCATCTAAATTAATCATAATGCTGTCAATATTACTTTGATCTTTAGCATTTTGATTTTTTAATGCATAAGATATTTTTTCGTTTATTAACGAAACTGCTTTTTTTACTCCCTTTCCCATGAATCTATTTTTATTTTTATCTCTTAATTCTATAGCTTCTAAAGAACCTGTAGAAGCCCCAGAGGGAGAAGAAGCTAGCCCAACAAAACCACCTTCTAAATGTACTTCAGATTCTACAGTAGGGGTGCCTCGAGAATCTATAATTTCACGAGCTATAATTTTTATAATTTTAGACATGTTTAGCCTTAATATCTTTTAAAATTTTTTATGTAAAATTTTTTTTGTGTTTTCCTGCTGATTTTATAAAATCTATAAATAATGGATGTCCATCACGTGGTGTTGAAGTAAATTCAGGATGAAATTGACACGCTAAAAACCATGGATGATTAGATAGTTCTATAATTTCTACTACATTATTTTTTTTTGAACGTCCTGTCACTTGTAACCCAGCATCTTCTATTTTTTTTAGTAGAATATCATTAACTTCATATCGATGTCTATGTCTCTCTATAATAATCTCTTGATTATATAGTTTTCGAGATAAACTATTTATTTTTAACCTACAAGGTTGACTACCTAACCTCATAGTACCACCTAATTTTATATTATTTTCTTTTTTGTTATAACGTTTATACGAACTATTATGCCAGTTTTTTATTAAATCAATAATAGGATATTTACATTTAGGATCAAATTCTGTTGAATTTGCTTCTTTGATTCCAACAACATTTTGTGCAAATTCTATAATTGCTATTTGCATACCTAAACAAATTCCAAAATATGGAACATTATTTTCTCGTGCGTATTGTATAGATAATAATTTTCCTGTAATACCCCGATCGCCAAAACCTCCAGGTATTAAAATACCATTGAGATTTTTCAAAATTTCAAATTTTTTATTTTCTATATCTTGAGAATTAATTAATTGTATATTAACTTTTATTTTATTTTTAAAACCTGCATGTTTGAGAGCTTCTATAACTGATTTATATGCATCAGGTAATTTAATATATTTCCCAATAATTCCAATGTTAATACTATTATTATAATTTTTTTCTGCAAAAATTACTTCTTCCCATTCTTTTAAATTGGCTTCAGGAACATTTAATTGAAAATATTCGCAAATATAATCATCTAATTTTTGATTTTTTAATAATTTTGGTATTTTATATATTGAATTAACATCTTTTAAAGATATAACAGCATTAACTGGAACATTACAAAACAATGCAATTTTTTTTCTTTCATTAAGCGGTACTGTGCGTTCAGAACGACAAATTAAAATATCTGGTTGTATTCCTATTGAAAGTAATTGTTTTACTGAGTGTTGAGTAGGTTTTGTTTTTATTTCACCTGCTGTAGAGATATAAGGAACTAGTGTTAAATGTATATATATAACATTTTTTCGTCCAATATCAACTGCCATTTGACGAATTGCTTCTAAAAATGGAAGAGACTCAATATCGCCAACAGTGCCACCTATTTCTACAAGAATAATATTATTTTTTTTTGAGCATAATATAATTCTTTCTTTAATAGCATTAGTGATATGAGGTATTACTTGAATAGTAGCACCTAAGTAATCACCTCTTCTTTCTTTTTTTAAAACTTGAGAATAAACACCACCTGTAGTAAAATTGTTTAAACATGTCATTTTAGTATTAATAAAACGTTCATAGTGACCTAAATCTAAATCTGTTTCAGAGCCATCTTCAGTAACAAATACTTCTCCATGTTGAATGGGACTTATTGTTCCAGGGTCTACATTGATATATGGATCTAGTTTTATAATTGTTATTTTTAGGTTTCGTGCTTTTAGTATTGCACCTAATGAAGCAGCAGCAATACCTTTCCCTAAAGATGAAACTACTCCACCAGTAATAAAAATATAATTTTTAGTCATGCTAAATATAAAAATATTAGTTAAAATGAATAAGTGTTTAATTTAAAATATTTAATTATGATATTAAATCATAAAATATAGTTGTTAATATAAAATTTTTTATAAGAATATATATATACTATTTTTACTTGATTGTATTTCAATTTATAATATATCTTTAAGATTATATACTGATAGTCATTATTAGTAATGTTTTTTTGTTCTAATTTTTTTTTGAATTCCATATATCGCGTAAGCTAACAGTACGATTAAATATTAAATAATTTTTTTTAGAATCTATATTATCTATGCAAAAATAACCAATTCTTTCAAATTGAAAAAATAATTTTATATTATCATTGATTTTTTTTTGTATTGTTTCTCCTATTTTTTTTTCTATAAAGCCATTTTTTTTTATTAAAGATGCTGGATTGATGTAAAATAAAAAATTTTTTTGTTGTTCTGGATTTTTTATATTGAATAACTGACTATATAATCTAAATTCTGCTGGAATCGTATTGTTTACTGAAATCCAATGGATTACAGGAGGGTTTTTATTGTTTTTTGGTTTTTTACCTAAAGTATGTAAATCACAATAACATATTATACTAATAATGTTATTGTCTTTATCTTTTTCTATTTTTTCTGCTGTAATTATATAAGAATATCTTAGACGTATTTTTTCTCCAAGTTTTAATCTTTTGTATTTTTTGTCGTATTTTTCCTTAAAATCTGAACGTTCAATATATATAGTATTAGTAAAAATAATTTCATGAGTACCCATTTCAGGATTATCAGGATGATTCGGAACTATAAATTTTTCTTTATGATTTTGATCTAAATTATATAAAAAAACTTTAATTGGTTCTAGTATAGCCATAGTACGTATAGCAGTCTGATTTAGCTCTTTTCGAATACAATATTCTAGCATTCCAAATTCTATTAAATTATTTTGTTTAGTAACACCGATTTTTTGACAAAATTCTTTAATAGAAGATGGCGTATATCCTTTTCTTCTTAATCCAGAAAGTGTAGGTATTCGAGGATCGTCCCATCCTTTTATTATATTTTTATCAATAAGTATTTTTAATTTTCTTTTAGATAAAATTGAAAATTCTAGATTAAGTCGAGAAAATTCATATTGTTTAGGATGGTGTGTAACACTAGTGTGCTTTAAAATCCAATTATATAAACATTTATTATCTTGAAATTCTAATGTACATAATGAATGAGTAATTCCTTCAATAGAATCAGACAGACAATGAGCAAAATCATACATAGGATATATGCACCATTTTTTTTTAGTCTGGTGATGTTTAGTGAAAATAATTCGATATAAAACAGGATCGCGCATAATAATAAAAGAAGAACTCATATCTATTTTAGCACGTAAACATGCTTCTCCTTCAGAAAATTCTCCTTTTTTCATTTTTTGGAAAAGTTCTATGTTTTCCTTAATTGTTCTATTTCTATAGGGACTATTTTTACCGGGAGTATTTAAAGTCCCTCTATATTCACGTATTTGTTCTTTGTTTAAGTGATCTACATAAGCTAAACCTTTTTTAATTAATTCTTGTGCATATTGATATAATTTTGAAAAATATTCAGAAGAATAGCGAATTTCCCCATACCATTTATAACCTAACCAATTAATATCATATTTTATAGAGTCAATATATTTTATATTTTCTTTTAGTGGATTTGTGTCATCAAATCGAAGATTACATTGTCCTTTATATAAATGTGCAAGTTCAAAATTTAAACATATTGATTTGGCATGACCAATATGAAGATATCCATTTGGCTCAGGTGGAAAACGAGTACGAAAAGATAAATCTTTATTTTTATTAAAATCTTTATTAATAATTTGACAAATAAAATTATTATTTTTTATTTTAGTATTCATTATATTCCTAATATTATTTTTTTAATTAACATAATTGTGTTGATTATTCAATTTATATATTATAAAATATATTTTTATTATATAAAAATATTTTTATTAGGCTACGTAGCTCAGTTGGTTAGAGCACAGCACTCATAACGCTGGGGTCATGGGTTCGATTCCCGTCGTAGCTACCATTTTACTAAAGCGGGAGTGGCGAAATTGGTAGACGCACCAGATTTAGGTTCTGGCACCGAAAGGTGTGCGAGTTCAAATCTCGCCTCCCGTATATTTCTTACAATAATAAAAATATTAAAATATATTATAATTATGGGGTATAGCCAAGTGGTTAAGGCACCGGTTTTTGATACCGGCATCCCTGGTTCGAATCCAGGTACCCCAGCCACTTTAAAAAAGCATTTTTTTTATTTTAAATTTAAAAAAATATTAAAATTATAGTTTAACATTATTCATTCAATATATAATATTGAATTATTAATTGAATTAGATTAAAAATCTACTATTTTCTATTTTATTAAGAATAAAAAAATTCTTTATATCATGAATTTAAATGAACTAAAAAAAAAAGCGGCATGGGCCGCATTAGATTATATTCATCCTGGTACTATTATTGGAGTAGGAACTGGTACAACTATTTTTTATTTTATTGAAGCTTTAAGTACAATAAAAAATTTAATATATGGGGCAGTTTCTAGTTCTAATTCTTCTACTGTATTATTGAAAAAAAAGGGTATAGAAGTATTTAACTTAAAAAATTTTAGTTCACTTAATATTTATGTTGATAGTGCTGATGAAATCAATAGTCGTATGCAAATGATTAAAGGTGGAGGCGGTGCTTTAACTAGAGAAAAAATTATTGCTAAAATCGCAAAAAAATTTATTTGTATTATTGATAAAACAAAAAAAGTAGATGTTCTGGGAAAATTTCCTCTACCTGTTGAAATCATTCCTATGGCCTTTTCTTATTTTTTGCAGGAAATGGTAAAAATTGGAGGAATACCGAAATATCGGAAAAATTTTATCACAGATAATGGTAATATAATTATAGATGTATATAATTTATCTATAAAAGATCCTATATCAATGGAAAAAAAAATTAATTCATTACCAGGAGTAGTAACAGTAGGTTTATTTGCTTCTAGAAGTGCCGATATTATTTTAATTGGAAAAAAAAATGGAATACAAACTATCAAAAAATAAAATTTTTTCAGTAAACATATAAAACTATTTTCACTCTTAATCATGTAGAAATATTCTCTTATAATAATTAAGAGCCAATATTTTTATATTTAAAAAAATAATAAAATAATTTTTAAAATTATAAATAAAAACTAAAAATAGTAGAAAAATAATATTTTTCTAAAAATCGCCAAATTTTGTTTGCAATGCAGTAATTGCTGCAATAGAAGCTGTTTCTGTTCTTAAAATTCTAGGTCCTAATCTCATTGAAATAAATCCATATTTAATAATTTTTTGAATTTCATCAGCTGAAAAACCTCTTTCAGATCCAATTATTATTCGAATATATTTAATAGGTTTTATTAAATGATGAATTGTTAATATCGATTTCGGGTGAAAAACAATTTTTATATCGTTATATTTATTATTTTTACACCATGAAAAAATATCTGTAGGATTTTTTATTTTAGGAAGAATATTGCGATTACACTGTTGACATGCAGAAATTGCTATTTTTTTCCAACGTTGTATTTTTTTAGATATATTTATATTTTTTTTTTGAAAATAGCTATTTTTAAAAAATAATGGTGTGACAATATTAATACCCATTTCAGTAGATTTTTGAATAGTAAAATCCATTTTTTCATTTGTCGAAATAACTTGTCCTAAATGAATATGAATTGGGGATTCAATATTTTTTAATTTATTTTCAATGATTTTAATTTCAATTTTTTTCTTAGAAATATATATTATTTGAGCTAAAAAAATATAGTTAGTATCATTAAATATCTCTAATGTATCTTGAATTTTCATTCTTAAAACTTTTTGAATATAATGTACGTTTGATTCTGATAAAACATAAATATTATTAATATTGAAAGAATCTTGCATATATATTCGTGGAATATTTTTATTCATATTTTTTATTTTTTATAACACTTTTTATAGATATAATTGTTATGATTACCTTGTATCTTAAATATTATTTTTTCTCTTTCACATTCCCATTCTGTTACAGGAAATTTTCTATCCCATTTCAAAAATATTTTTTTTTCTTGTTTAGATAAAATAATATTGTATTTTTCACTCATATAAAAATAAGTTCTAGCTATAGTACCACGGGCTCTTTCAGGTGGTTCTGCTATTTTTTTTTGAAAATCTATTTTCATATTACATCTTCCATATTGTGAAATTTTATTTTTTAATTCACCATACATAAAATTAGAACGATCCCCATTTATTTCTCCAATAGCTGGTTGTAAATTATGAAGATCAGATTCAATAAATTGATATATTTTATTAGAGACACATTTTTTACGACCTCCTTTTTTCCAACATTTTTTCTGATGTCCAAATTGCCATGCTGGTACTACATGTTCCCATTCAATTCTTGTTGCACGATTTTTGTTTTTTCGAATTTTATATCCACAAGAATATAGATTAGGAATTCCTTTTTTTTCTTTCCAAATAATTTTGCATCCACAATAAAAAGAACCTGGTGCATTTTTGTGAATTTGAATTGCTGTAAGTTTTGCTTGGTAGAAATTTTTTATAGTATTTTTTTTTAAATAACTTTTTTGATACGAAGATAAAAAAAAAACGTAGTAACTATAATAATAAATATTTTTTTTATCATTTTTATTTATTCTGTTTTTAAAAAATAAATTTTTGTAATATGTTTTTGTTAAAAATTAAAAACATCTGTTATTTTTTCTTATTTTAAAAATATACTATATTTCATATATTAACAATAAATATCTAGTTATAAGTTTTTATTTTAAAAAATATTGTAATACAGTAATATTTTATTGTAAATTTAAAAAATATAAATCTTAATATATTTTATATTCGATTTTTTATATAAAAAAGATTTTGAATTTCTAAAGAATATAGAAATAAAATTATTTTTAAACAAGGTAGATAGAATATGACTGAATATCTTTTTACATCTGAATCAGTTTCAGAAGGTCATCCAGATAAGATTGCTGATCAAATTTCTGATGCTTTACTTGATGAAATACTTAAACAAGATCTTAAAGCACGAGTTGCTTGTGAAACTTATGTTAAAACAGGTATGGTTTTAATTGGTGGAGAGATTTCAACAACTGCATGGGTTGATGTCGAAGAAATTACTCGAAATACTATCAATAATATCGGTTATATTAATTCTGACGCTGGATTTGATGCTAATTCGTGTGCGGTTTTAAGTGCAATCGGTAAACAATCACCTGATATCAATCAGGGTGTAAATCGTCTTAATCCTTTAGAACAAGGAGCTGGAGATCAAGGGATTATATTTGGTTATGCTACTAATGAAACTGAATTTTTAATGCCAGCACCTATTACTTATGCTCATCTTTTAATGAAAAAACAATCTGAATTAAGAAAAAAAAACATTTTGCCTTGGTTAAGACCTGATGCTAAAAGTCAAGTTACATTTAAATATAATAATGGGAAAATAATAGGAATAGATACTGTAGTTTTTTCTACACAACATGGAGAAAACGTTTCTCAAAAACAGTTAAAAGAAGCAGTTATGGATGAAATTATTAAACCAGTATTACCCAAAAAATGGTTAAAAAAGAATACAAAATTTTTTATTAATCCTACCGGTAGATTTGTTATAGGGGGACCTATGGGAGACTGTGGTTTGACTGGCCGTAAAATTATTGTTGATACTTATGGAGGTATGTCTAGACATGGTGGAGGTGCTTTTTCTGGTAAAGATCCTTCAAAAGTGGATCGTTCTGCAGCATACGCTGCTAGATATGTAGCTAAAAATATTGTGGCTGCTGGATTAGCTGATCGTTGTGAAATTCAACTTTCATATGCTATTGGAATAGCAGAACCTATTTCTATTATGATAGATACTTTTAGAACTGGAAAAATAAGTAATAGTTCTTTAATTTTTTTAATTCGTAATATTTTTGATTTACGTCCGTATGGATTAATTAAAATGCTTGATCTTCTTCAACCTATTTATTTAAAAACAGCAGCATATGGGCATTTTGGGAGAGAGGAATTTCCCTGGGAAAAAATTGATAAAGTAGACGAATTATCTCAATAAAATTAACAGAATAATTCTATAATTTACAAATCAAATACTTTAAAAATATTTTTTTATAAATAAAATAGTACATTTAATATGAAAGATTATATTAATGTTTTACATACATCCCATGTTTTTAACATGGGAAAATTATTTATTTTTTATATATTCTTCAAAAGTTAATCTGTCTTCTTGTTCTATTTGTATTTGTTTTTGATGAGAACGTATAGTTTCTTTTTCTAAATTTTTTTTATTTATATTTAAGTAGTTTTCGTTAATAAATTTTTTATGATATTTATTAGCTAAAGATAAACCTGTTTTTTTCATACCCTTTTGAATTAAAAATTTTAAACATTGAGCAGAATAGGTTAAATCTGGATTTTTAAAAAATAGCTTTATTTCTTTGCATGCTGTTTGATATGATAGATCATTTGAATTATAATCAAGTATTAAAGCAATTTCGTATAAATCTTTAAATATAACATTGCTTATTTCAATTAATGTTTTTGTTTCTTTTTTAGTATTGATATAAATTTTTTGATTTGGTTTTCTTCCTTCATAAATTATTCTTTCCCAATTTTTGGTTATTAATAGAAAATCTATTTTATTAATTTTAGGGGAATCAACTAAAGTACACCAAATCAAAAATAAATCTAATAAAAGTATTTGATTTTTACTTATTCCTATAGGTGAAAATGGATTAATATCTAAAGAACGTATTTCAACATATTCAATGCCTCTATTTTTTAACGCTTCTAAAAGTGATTCACCATTTTCTGTTTTTCTTTTAGGTCTTATTTGAGTATAAAGTTCGTTTTCTATTTGCAAAAAATTAGTATTTAATTGTTTAAAATTACCATATATGTCTTTTAGTCCTATATTAGTAAATTGTCTTGATGGTGTTTCAAGAGCATTTTTTAATGATTCAGTATATTGATGAAAATCATTAAACATAATATTTAGATCTAAAATTTTTGTATTAGTATATCCAAGATCACTCAGTCTTAATGAAGTAGACCATGGTAAATAAAATATATTTTCTTTATTTTTTTTAAATTTATATTTTTTTTTTGTATTTTTTAAAAAACATGATGATATTGCAGGTGATGATCCAAATAAATAAGGAATAATCCAACCAAATCGGTAATAATTTCTAATTAAATGTAAATATCCTGATGAAATGTAATCGGAATTATTTTCTTTGTTTTTATTTTTGTTCCAATTTTCCCAAAATGATAAGGGTAATGAAAAATTATAATGTACACCTGAAATAGTATTTATCAAATCACCATAGCGATTTTTTAAACCTATTCTATAAGTGTTTTTCATTTTTCCAAGATTAGATTTTCCGTATTGAGCTATTTGGATATTTTTTTTCTTATTAGTAAGATAAGGTATACTAAAAGGCCACATACGTTCATTCTTTATTTTTGATGCTGTAAAACAATGAAGATCTGTTAAGAAAGATAATAAATAATCTATATTATCACTAGTAGGTGTAATAAATTCTAATAAATTTTCGGCAAAATCAGTAGTTATCCATTTATGAGTTAAAGAAGATCCAATTGAGTATGGATGTGTTTTTTGAGAAAAAATTCCATTTTTTTGAATTCTTAAAGTTTCACGTTCAATTCCTCGAAAAATACCTTTTAACATTTTCGGATTTGCTTTTAACCAAGCAATTTTTTTCGAGATATCTTCTATCAATTTTATCTCCTGATCTAAAATATTGAAATACTTCTGAAAAAATATTTTATAAATACTTTTTTTATTATTTTTGAGTTAAGAGATTATTTAAATTCTATTTTTTGCATCCGGAAGGATTCGAACCTCCGACCGCTCGGTTCGTAGCCGAGTACTCTATCCAACTGAGCTACGGATGCAATTTTAAAATTAACATGCGGCGGTGAGAGAGGGATTCGAACCCTCGATGCAGATTTTTCTGCATACTCCCTTAGCAGGGGAGCGCCTTCATCCTCTCGGCCATCTCACCGAAATATAAAAATTTTTTTAATTTTGATAATTTTATTTTACTTTTTTTTTTATATAAGTCAAACATAATTTTTTTACGTAAAAAAATGTCTGTTGTATTTATTTGCAATTAAATATGAAAGCTACATCTTACTTGATATTAGTAAGATGCAGTATTGATTAGTAATCTTTTTGTTGTTTTTTCTCAGCTTGAATACGTTGATATATTTCTTCACGATGTACCGAAACTTCTTTAGGGGCATTTACACCAATACGGACTTGGTTACCTTTAACTCCTAGTACTGTTACAGTTATCTCATCGCCAATTATTAACGTTTCGCCGACCCGACGAGTTAGAATAAGCATTCTTTGTTCCTTGAAATATTAAAAGAGTTCGGCCTCTCTAGTTCCTGGCGTCATGAATAATACAGGGTTAAACGTAGACCATAAAATATTTTTATAATATATTCTTATTACATATTTTAAATAAATTTAAATTAATAACGTTTTCAACATTTAATTGATTTTATATATAAAAAATACTTGTTATTTTTATTTTTTATTTAACTGTGTATTAATCCATAATTCTATATTTTTTAAAATAATAAGTAGTTTTTTTTCATAAATCCCTCCTCCTTCAGCAATATCTTTTTTTCCTCCTCCTTTCCAGTTTGTTTTATTTTTAATTATATCCATAATTTTAATTGCTGTTATTTGATTAAATAAATTTTTTGTAACTCCAATAACAATAGTAAAACGGTTATTGATAATATTTATTAAGATAATAATTGCATTTTTTAGTTCTTTTTTTAATTGATCAACTATTGTTCTTAATAATTTATGATCATAATCATAAAATATATTTGTTAAAAATTTTGTTCCTTGTATATCCGAAATATTTTTAAGTAATTTTTTAATATATTGTATATTTTCTTTATTTTGTAGTTTACTAATTTTTTCTTCTAGATTTTTTATTTTTATTATAAGTTTTTTTATCTTTTCTTTAATATCTAAACTATTACAATTTAGTATTAGAGATATATCTTTTATATAATCATCTTTTTTATGCAAATAATTTATAGCTTCTATTCCTGTTACAGCTTCGATTCTTTTAATTCCTGATGCTACGCTTGATTGAGAAATAATTTTAAATAATCCAATATCACCAGTTCTTTTAGCATGTGTTCCGCCACATAATTCGATTGAAAAATTATTTATAGATACAACTCGTACAATCGAACTATATTGATTATCAAATAAAGCTATTGCCTTTTTTTTCTTAGCCTCGTCTAAACTCAATTTTTGAGTTTCAATCTTAAAATTATTACGAATATGAAAATTAATAATATGTTCAATTTTTTTTATTTGAATTGTTTCTATTGGTTTAAAATAAGAAAAATCAAATCTTAAATGTGTATTAGTTACTAAAGAACCTTTTTGACTAATATTATTTCCTAAAATTTTTCGTAATGCAGCATGCAGCAAATGTGTTGCAGAATGATTTAATTGGATCAAATTTCTATAATCTTCGTTAATTTTGCTACAAATAGAATCATTAACCGTAATTTTTCCTGAAATTAATTTTCCAATATGTCCTATTGCTTTTCCATATTTTTTTGTATTTTCTACTATAAAAGATGATTTTTGAGAATATAATTCACCTATATCACCTATTTGCCCTCCTGATTCACCATAAAATGATGTTTTATCAAGAAAAATAATTCCATTTTCATTTTTTGTAATATTTGAAACAGATTTATTATTTATAAAAATGTATTTTACTATTGATTGTATTGTATGTTTTTTATAACCTTTAAACACACATGTATCATTTATGATAATACTATCATTATAATTTTTATGAAATTTTTCATTAATATTTGATTGTTTTTTTTGTTTTTCTTTAGCTAATTTATAGCCAGTATAATCTATTTCAATATTTTTTTCGCGACAAAAATCTGATGTTAAATCAATTGGAAAACCAAAAGTATCATAAAGATAAAATACAGTTTTACCAGGAAGAATATTATTCTGTATTTTTTCTATTTCATCATTTAATATTTTTATACCTTTATTAAGGGTATAAGAAAATTGTATTTCTTCTATTTTTAAAATCTCTTCTATTTTTTTCTGTTTTTCTTTTAAAATATTAGCGGTTTCTCCCATAACTTGAATAACACCAGATACTAGTTTATAAAAAACATTTTTTTTGATTCCAATTTTATATACGTGTCTTAATGCTCTTCTAATAATTCTTCTTAAAACGTAACCTCTATGTTCATTTGATGGAATAATATTATCTGCAATAATATATGAACAAGATCTAATATGATCTGCTATAATTTGTAAAGAAACATGGTTTAAATTATTTATAGAACTTAATTCAGATATATTTTTTATGAGTTTTTGAAATATATCGATATCATAATTAGAATAAACATTCTGTAAAACAGCAGATATTCTTTCTAATCCCATACCTGTATCTATAGATTTGTTTTTTAAGGCAATAATTTCTGTTTTTGAGATACGATTAAATTCTATAAAAACAATATTCCATATTTCAACAAAACGACCATTTTTATTTTCTAAAAATTCTAGATAATTATCTATGATTTTATTTTCATAATCATAAAATATTTCAGTACAAGGACCACATGGTCCATTGTCACCCATTTGCCAGAAATTTTCAGAATCATATTGATTGTTGTTTTTATCGCCTATTCTGATAATACGTTCAGAAGGTATTTTGATTATTTTATTCCAAATTTCATATGTTTCGTTATCATCTTTATATACTGAAATCCATAATTTATTTTTTGGTATATTAAACCATTTTTTTGATGTTAATAATTCCCAAGCATACTCTATTGCTTGTTGTTTAAAATAATCTCCAAAACTAAAATTTCCAAGCATTTCAAAAAATGTATGATGTTTTGAAGTATATCCTACATTGTCTAAATCGTTGTGTTTTCCTCCAGTTCTTAAACATCTTTGCACAGTAGCTACACGTGAATATTTACTTTTTTTTTCACCTAAAAATATTTCTTTAAATTGGTTCATACCCGCATTAGTAAATAATAATGTAGAATCATTATGTGGTATTAAAGAACTACTTGGGATAATCGTATGTTTTTTTTCTTTAAAAAATTTCAAAAAAGCTTGACGTATTTTATTTGTTGTTTTATTCATTATTTTGCTTTTAATGTAAAAATAAATATTTTTTATATAAATTTTAATTCTCTTAAATTTTATTTAATGAAATTATTTTTGATATTTTTTTTGCTGTATCAAAAATTTTCAATGCTTTATAAGATTTTTCTATATATATGAGAGCTTTCCGTGCAGCTGGTGTTTCTGAATATTTCTGAATTATTTCTTCTCCTCTATTTACAACAGCTATATATTCTTTTTTAAAAAAATAAAATTTTAAGATTTCAAGTTCACTTTCAGATAAACGATTTTTGAGATATATTAAATTTTTTTTGGCATTTACAACATAGAAACTTTTAGGATACTGATAAATAAATTTTTTCAATTGAAAGAATGCATTTATTGCATAATTAAGATCATTTTTATGGTAGTCTAGAGGTAAAATTTTAAAAAATATGTTTTTATCTAAAGAGATGCTAATTAAACATTGTATATATATAACGTAATCTAAATTGGGATGGTTTGGATAGGAATATATAAATTCTTTTATGTTTTTTTGAGCCATATTGAAATTTAAATTTTTATAGTAAGCATAAATTAAATGCATTTGAATTTTATCATTACTAAAACTACTAATATTATTTTTTTTTATCTTTTCTAATATAAATATAGCATTATCAAAATGTTCTTTTTTTAATTCTTTTTTAGATTTTTCATAGAGAGTATATGTTTCTACAAAATAATTATTTTTTAAAGATTTAGAATGAACTGTTAAATTTAAAAATAAAACCATACATATAAATATAATACTATTCTTTTTTTTCATTATCATGTGTTCAATTTAAATTAATAAAATTTTTTTTCAAAAATATTTATGTTTATAATAATATAGAATATCATATTCTAAAAATAGAATATTATATTTGTAAATATTAAAGATTCAGTATTGAAGTTACAAGAATATTCATGTGGATACAAGGATAATTATATTGAAAAAAGTAGAATTAAGTAGTATTGCATCATATTATTTATTTTCAGGACAAAGATTGGATTTAGTTTTATCTAAATTATTTAAAGAATATTCTCGTTCTTACTTAAAAAATTTAATTATTATGAATAGAGTATGTGTTGATAAAAATATTATAAATCAACCCGATAAAAAAATATTAGGAGGTGAAATTCTTACAATTTACCCCTTTTCTAAAGATGTATTGTTTAACGTTCCTGAAAAAATTTTTTTAAATATAATTTATGAAGATGATCATATATTAGTGATTAATAAACCTGCTGGTTTAGTTGTTCATCCAGGTCCTGGAAATGAAAAAGGTACTATTTTAAATTCTTTATTATATCATTATAAAAATATCAAATATATACCCCGTGCAGGTATAGTTCATCGTTTAGATAAAGATACTAGTGGATTAATGGTAATCGCAAAAACTTTTTTTTCTTATAATTGTTTATTAGAATTATTAAAAAAAAGAAAAATTATTCGAGAATATGAAGGGGTTGTTAAAGGAAAAATGATCTCAGGTGGAACTATAAATAAGCCTATAATGCGTCATCGTACTAAAAGGACCTGTATGATGGTTCATAAATTAGGGAAAAAATCAGTGACACATTATAAAATAATTAATCGTTTTAAATCTTATACACATATAGCAATACGATTAGAAACAGGACGTACTCATCAAATTCGTGTTCACATGTTATATATTAAATATCCATTAGTTGGAGATCCTTTTTATGGTGGTTCACAAATTCAATTAAATTGTAGAAAAGATGAAGATAATAATAAAATATATAAATTTTCTCGTCAAGCATTACATGCTAACCGTCTTTCTTTTCATCATCCTATTAATAAAAATTTAATGTCTTGGACAATACCTCTTCCTCAAGATATGCAGGAACTTATTTCTCAAATATATAATATTTAATAAAATTTTTTTATTTATTAAATTGATTTTAATGAAACATATTATTTATTTTATAAAAAATTTTAAAAAATATTATTTAATACATAAAAAATTATTTTTTTAAGTATGATTTTAAAAAATAATATATACAATATAAAAAAATTGAGAGTTGATAGTATCATGCTAGAAAAAAAAATAAATACAGAATTTTTATTTTTATCCACTTTAAATATTCAAGATAAAAATAAAAAAAAACCTTTACGTGAATTAATTAAAAAATCTTTAAAATATTATTTATTAAATTTAAATGGTAAACATGTAAATAATTTATATGAATTAGTATTATCAGAATTAGAACAGCCGCTTTTAGATACAATAATGCAGTATACTAGAGGAAATCAAACACGTGCTGCTTTAATGATGGGAATAAATCGTAGTACATTACGAAAAAAATTAAAAAAATATAATATGAATTAATTATTTTAAAGATTTTTATTTTTTTAAACTGCACTTTCTATTTTTTAATAAGAAATCAAGAGAGTGCAAAAGTTTGTTTTTAACTATTATATTATTTTTTAGAATTATAATTTTTTTATTTTTTAAAGCTCATCATTCTATTAGATATTGTCTTTAATGCCCAATAATAACCATCTAGACCTAGTCCACAAATGACACCTTGTGAAATATCAGACAACCATGAATGAGAGCGAAAATTTTCTCTAGAATAAATATTTGAAATATGAACTTCAATAAAAGGAATGTTAACTGCAATTAATGCATCTCTAATAGCTATACTAGTATGTGTAAATGCTGCTGGATTAATAATTATATAATCAATATTTTTTCTTGAAGAATGAATTTTATCAATTAATACATGTTCTGCATTAGATTGTATATGATGTAAAGATATGTTAAGTTTTTTTGATTTTTTTTCTAAATTTTTTAATAAATCAGACAAAGTAACTTTTCCATAAATTTCAGTTTCTCGTGTTCCTAAAAGATTTAAATTAGGTCCATTTATTAGTAATATATTTATATTTTTTTTCATTTTTAGCTCTTTAAATAATTATATACTGAATATATTAAAATATAATTTTAAAAAATATTTTTTGTTTTTTGTTTTATCTTTTATAATAGATATTTATAATATTATCATAAATTAAGTGAGTTTAAATGACATTTGAATTAGTTAGTGAATCTTTATTAACTGCAAACAAAATAAACCATCAAGATATTTTTGTTTCTTTAGAAGATCTTTGCACATCAAAAATAGATTATGGAGATTTTTATTTTCAATCTCATCTTCATGAATCTTGGACGCTAGAAAATGGTATTATAAAAGAAGGAAATTATCATTCAGACGAAGGTATTGGTGTAAGAGCCATTACAGGTGAAAGTACAGGATTTGCATATGCAGATCAAATATCAAGAGATTCTTTAAGAATAAGTACTCAAAAAGCACGTAGTATTATTTTTATAAAAGGTTCAGGAAAAACAAAAACTTTATCAAGAAAAAAAATACAACCCTTTTATAGTACTACTAATCCGTTAAACATTTTCTCCTATAGAGAAAAAATCGATCTTCTCTACAGAGCAGATCATATAGCACGTAGTCTTGATCATCGGGTTATAGAAGTAAATGCAAATTTGACAGGATCATATGAACAAATTTTAATTGCTTCTACTGATGGCAATTTAGTTTCAGATATCAGACCATTAGTACAATTTTCAATTAGTGTTTTAGTTGAAGATCGCGGAAAAAGAGAACGTGGTCGCAGTGGAGGAGGAAGTCGTACTGACTATAACTTTTTTTTAAATAAAGATGATTTTTCAAGAGAAATTAGAATTGACTATTGGTCTAAAGAAGCTGTTCGTATAGCTCTATTGAATTTATCTTCAAAAGAAGCTCCTTCAGGAACATTTCCAGTAGTTTTAGGATCTGGATGGCCAGGCGTTTTATTACATGAAGCAGTAGGACATGGTTTAGAAGGTGACTTTAATAGAAGAGGAACTTCAATATTTACTAATATGATTGGTAAAAAAGTTGCATCAGAATTATGTACTATTATTGATGATGGTACAATTAAAGATCAACGTGGATCATTAAGTATTGATGATGAAGGTACTCCTGGTCAATATAATATTTTAATTGAAAATGGAATACTAAAAAAGTATATGCAAGATAAACTTAATGCCCGTTTAATGGGAACAGAATCTACTGGAAATGGACGTCGTGAATCTTATTCGTATTTACCTATGCCTCGTATGACTAATACTTATATGTTATCTGGAAATTCCAAAATAGATGATATAATTAAAAGTGTTCATTACGGAGTATATGCTGTAAATTTTTCCGGCGGTCAAGTTGATATTACGTCTGGAAAATTTGTTTTTTCTACCGCAGAAGCTTATTTAATTAAACAAGGTAAAATTATTACACCGATTAAAAATACAACTCTAATAGGATCAGGTTTAGAAGTTATGCAACAAATATCAATGGTTGGAGACGATTTAAAAATGGATCAGGGAATGGGTATGTGTGGAAAAGACGGTCAAAATATTCCAGTAGGAATAGGTCAGCCATCTATGAAATTAGAAAAATTAACTATAGGTGGAACTATTTAATTTTCTTGAAAAAAATACTATGATTTATATACCATAAAAAATAATGCAGTCAAGAATTTTGTCATGACTGCATATTAATATTAATTTAGTCTTTCTTTAATACGAGCAGCTTTACCAGTTCTATTTCTTAAATAATATAATTTTGCTTTTCTAACTAAACCTTTTCTTTTGATAAAAATTTCATTAATACTATGAGAATGTGTTTGAAAAACTCTTTCGATACCCTCTCCATTAGATATTTTACGTACAGTAAAAGAAGAATTTAAATAACGATTTCTTATTGCTATCACTATTCCTTCAAAGGATTGTAGACGTTTTTTAGAACCTTCGATAACCCATACCTTGACTTCTATAGTATCTCCTGGTCTAAAAATAGGTATGTTTTTTTTGATTTGTTTTTTTTCTATTTTTTGAATTATACTGAGCATGATTTCCTCTTTAATTCAGATAACAAAAGAAATTAATAATTATTTTTTTTTCTAAATTTTTCTTTAAATTCTTCTAATAGAATTTTTTCTTCTTTTGTTAATATTTTTTTTTTAAAAGATCAGGTCTTTTAATCCATGTTTTTCCAAGCGACTGCTTTAAACGCCAAATACGAATTTTATTATGATTTCCAGACAACAATACTTCTGGTACTGACATTTTTTCTATAATTTTAGGTCGGGTATAACTAGGATAATCAAGTAAATTATTAGAAAAAGAATCTTCTTCTATTGATTTTTTAGTTTTAATAACACCTGGAATTAATCGTGAGATAGAGTCAATCATAACCATAGAAGCTAATTCTCCTCCAGTAAGTATATAATTTCCGATCGACCATTCTTCATCTACTTGATAATCAATAATTCTTTGATCTATTCCTTCATATCGACCACATATAAAAATAATTTTTTTTTTCTTAATTAGTTGTTCTATATTACTTTGTTGTAATTCGTTTCCTTGAGGAGATAAATAAATAATAGAAGCATCTTTTAATTCAGATTTTGCTGCTTTAATAGCTAGATACAATGGTTCAACACTCATTAACATTCCAGGTCCTCCTCCATAAGGACGATTATCTATAGATTTATATTTATTTTTACTAAAATTTCTTGGATTAAAAAAATTAATATTAATAATTTCTTTTTTAATTGCCTGTCCGACGATACCGTAATCAGTAATTGCACGAAACATTTCTGGAAAAATAGTAATAATATTAAACCACATCTTAGTATCATTATATTTTTTTTTCATTGAGAGCACATGATTTAGTTCCATTGAACTAGTATGAATTTATTATTAGTATTTACATTTTTTATTATTTTATTCTCGATAAATGGAATTAATATATTCTTTTTAGATATATTAAATTTATTTTCTACTACAAGAATATCGTTATTTTTTGTTCTTATTAAATCAATTACGATTCCTAAATAATTCTTATTTATATCAAAAACTTTATAATTAATAATATCATTCCAGTAGTAATTATTTTTTTTTAATATAGGTAATGTACGTTTACTAATCATTATGTCTGCATTAGTAAAATTTCTAATTATTGAACGATCGGAAATACCTTTTATATGAACAATAAAATTATTTTTATGTTTTTTCCAATTTTGAATCTGAATTTTTGTCCATTGTCCTTCTTTAAAAAAAAACCAGGGAAGATAATCAAATATTTTTTGTGGTTCTTCTGTAAAAGAAGAAATGCTTGTCCAACCTAATATTCCGTAAGATTTTCCAACCTTTCCTATTAACAATGGTTGATCTGGCATATTAATACTAATATTTATAATATTACCTCTTTTTATTTAGTAATTTTATTATTTTTTTAGTTCTTTCTGACATTTGAGCACCTTGATTAGTCCAGTATTTAATACGTTCTAAATCTAATTTTATTGTTTCAGATTTTCCTTTAGCAATAGGATTAAAATATCCTAAACGTTCAATGAAACGACCGTTTCTAGAAAAGCGACTATCAGCTGCTACCATTTTATAAAAAGGACGTTTTTTTGTTCCATATCTAGCTAAACGAATTTTTACCATTTCTTTTCTTCTTAAAAGTTATTAAATTAAAAGGATTATTAAAAATAAATTAAAAAGTAAAATTATAATTTTTAGATTAAATAAAATATAAAAAATTTACTAAATTAATTTTTTACAATATAATTTTTTTAAAAATTTTTAGGTATTATATTTTTTATGCTACGCATTACTTTTGTGATACCATTAGTTTTAATTTTTTTCATTATTCTCCTTATATCATCAAAATTTTTTAATAATTTATTTACATCTTGTATTGTTGTACCAGAACCTAAAGCTATTCTGCGTTTTCTTGAACCCTTTATAATTATGGGCTTTATTCTTTCTTTAGGTGTCATAGAACATATCATTGCTTCTATTTTATTTAAAGTATTTTTATCTGTATTTAATAAAGATATATTATTAGACAGTTGATGATTGATAGAAAATTTTTCTATAAAATAATTTAAACCGCCTATTTTTTTCATTTGTTTAATTTGTGTTAAAAAGTCATTTAAATTAAAACTTTGACCTTTTTTTAATTTTTTTGTTAGTTTTTGAATTTGTGACTGATCTACTTTTTCTTCAATATCTTCAATAAGAGATATGATATCGTTCATTCCAAGAATTCTATCAGCTATTCTTTCAGGATAAAATGCTTCTAATGATGTTATTTTTTCTCCTGTTCCTATAAATTTAATAGGTTTTCCAGTAATATAACGCATAGATAAAGCAATACCACTTCTAGAATCACCATCTGTTTTAGTTAATATTATACCAGAGATCAATAAATCATTATTAAATATTTTTGCCATATTCATAGCATCTTGACCCATCATTGAATCTACTATTAATAGTGTTTCAATAGGTTTTGATAAATTTTGTATTTCTTGAATTTCACTCATCATTTTTTTATCAACATGCAAGCGTCCTGCTGTATCAATTAATAAAACATCATACAATTTTAATTTTGCATATTTTATTGCTTCTGCAGTTATTTCTATTGGAGTTTGGTTATCACTAGATTTAAAAAAATCTATTTCAATTTGCTGAGATAATATTTGAAGTTGTTTGATAGCAGCTGCTCGATAAATATCAGTAGATACAATTAATATCTTTTTTTTATGTTTATCTTTAATCCATTTTCCTAATTTTGCTAAACTAGTAGTTTTTCCTGATCCTTGTAAACCAACTACTAATATAACTGCTGGTGGTTGAATGGATAAATTTAAAGAATTGTTTTTTTCACCCATAGAAAATATTAATTCATTTTTAACTATTTTTATAAATTCTTGTCCAGGAGTTAAACTTTTATTTATTTGATAACCAATTGATTTTTCTTTAACATTTTCTATAAATTTTTTTATTACTGGCAATGTTACATCTGATTCTAATAAGGCTTTCCTAACTTCTCTTATAGAGTCTTTTATATTTTCTTCTGTTAGTCTTCCTTTATTCATAATTTTTTTTAAACTATTTGAAAGACGTTGAGTTAAGTTATTAAACATTATTTATTGCTCACATTAATTTTATTAATATTTTTTTTAAGATAATAATTATGTTTAAAATAATTATTTTTAATAAATATTTTAAAAAAGGTATTTAAAAGTATTTTGAAATTTTTATATATGTGTAATATATAAATTTTTTTAAAATATTATATTTACAAGAATTTTTACGATACTATTGGAACTATATTTTCGCTAGGATAACAACCTAGAATTTTTATAAATTTAGTAATTTTTTTAATTTTTTGAAGAGCATCTTGCATTAATTTTGATGATAAATTCACTTGAATATCAATATAAAACATTTCTTCCGATGGATTTTTATAAATTGTTTGAGAATTTAATTTTTTCATAATTAGTTTTTTTTCTTCTAATATTAATAGTACTTTAGCAAGAGCTCCTGATTCTTGTCCTATACCAAATATTAATGATGTTTTAGTTGGTATTTTTTCAGAAATTTTTATAGGATTTCTATTTAATAAAATAAATCTCGTAATGTTTTTTTTTGTATTCGCTAAATTTTTATGTAAAATTTTTAATCCGTAAATTTTACTTCCAATTTCACTTCCTAATACTGCATTATTTATTTCATTATATTTAGTAATCTTTTTCATTGCATCTGCTGTACTTTTAGTATATTTAATTTTCCATTTTGGAAACTTTTTAATAAAATTACTGCATTGTTGAAATGGTTGAGGATGACTATAAACTCTTTGAATTTTATTCAATTCAATTTTTTTCAGAGCAAGTAAACAATGATTTATAAAAATATTAATTTCTCCAATAATAAATAAATTAGTATTCTTTAAAAGATTAAAAACTTCATGAATAGAACCAGAGCAGGTATTTTCAATAGGTAGAACAGCATAATCTGATTTATTATTTTCAACTGAGAGAATTACTTCTTCAAATGTTGAACACTCGTTTGTAATACATTTTTGAAAATTTCGGTCGGCATATTCACAAGCAGCAATATGAGAGTAAGAACCCTTAGGACCAAGAAAAGAAAAAATAATAGGAATTAATTCATTATTGTTAGAAAATTTTTGTAATAACTTTTTTTGAGTTAATACAGATTCTTCAATTATTAACTGGAATAATCGAGTTATATATTCAGGTTTTAGATGATTTTTTTTTCCTAAACAAGTTAATTTTTGTAACATTTTTTTTTCACGTTCTAGATCTCGTATTGCTTGATTATTTTTTATTTTACATTGAGCTATTTTTAATACTAATGTTTTCCTTTCTGCTAATAGTTTTACTATTTTTTTATCAATATTATTAATTTCATCACGAAAGGTTAGTAAAGAATTTTTAGTAGGCATAATTTATCACCTATGAAATATGTAGTACTTCTACATATAAGATGGAATATTTTAAATAATCTTATATAAAAACAAATATAGTAAATTATATAATTGTTAAAAAATATGATTGATATAAATATTTTATAAGTATAAAAAATATATAAAAATATTTTTAGTAAAATATTTTTACTATATCTTATTAATAACAATCATAGTATTATTTTCTAATAAATAATTATATTTAAGTGGATTTTATATGAAAACTTTTTCAGTTAAATTGAGAAACATTAAAAGAAATTGGTATTATGTAGATGCAACTAATAAAATATTAGGTAGATTAGCAAGTGTATTATCGTTTTATTTAAGAGGAAAACATAAAATTGAATATACTCCTCATCTTGATACCGGTGATTATATCATTGTTATAAATGCTTCTAAAATATTAGTTACAGGAAATAAAAGAATTGGTAAAATTTATTATCATCATACAGGTTATATAGGTGGTATAAAACAATCTAGATTCGAAGAAATGATTTCTCATCATCCAGAAAGAGTAATAGAACATGCAGTAAAAGGTATGTTGCCAAAAGGTCCTTTAGGACGCGCTATGTTTAAAAAATTAAAAGTTTTTTCTAACGAAACACATAAACATATGGCACAATGTCCTCAATTATTGAATATTTGATAGAAAGGTGTATAAAAATAAATGATTCAAACTCAAAATTATGGTACTGGTCGTCGTAAAAGTTCTTCTGCTAGAGTATTTCTTAGATCTGGAAAAGGAGAGATTACGATAAATAAACGTTCTTTAAATGAGTATTTTGGTCGTGAAACTTCTTGTATGATTGTTCGTCAACCATTAGAATTAGTTGATATGGTAGATAAATTTAATATTTATATCACGGTAAAAGGTGGAGGTATTTCTGGTCAAGCAGGTGCAATTCGTCAAGGTATTACTCGTGCTTTAATCAAATATAATCAATCATTACGTTTTGAATTAAGAAAATCTGGATTTGTAACACGTGATTCACGTCAAGTTGAGCGTAAAAAAGTTGGATTTCGAAAATCTAGAAAACGTCCACAATTTTCTAAACGCTAAATCTGAACAAGGTTTGATTAGTTTTAATTGAAAAGAACTTGGTTTTTTAATAGACCGAGTTCTTTTTTATTTTTTTAAATATTGACTTATATCAAAACATAATTTTTTTATACCAGTTTTTTTTATGGAAGAAATAAAGTAGTATTTTTCATTTAGTTTAAATTGGTATTTAATCTCTTTAATTATTTTTTGCAAGTTTTCTGAACTTAATAAATCTGTTTTATTAAAGACTAACCATCTTGGTTTATTATATAGTTCTATGCTATATTTTTTTAATTCATTTAACACAATACCTATATTATGAACAGGATGAGAATTATTTTGAGGAACTAAATCAATAATATGAAGTAATAGTTTGCATCTTTCTAAATGTTTTAGAAAACGAATTCCTAATCCAGAACCATGAGATGCTCCTTTAATTATACCTGGAATATCAGCTATAATAAATTTTTTATTATTTTTAATATTGACACTCCCTAAGACTGGATTTAATGTAGTAAATGGATAATTTGCTGTTTTTGTTTTAGCTCCAGATATACTTCTAACTAAAGTAGACTTTCCAACATTAGGCATTCCTAGTGTTCCAACATCAGCAATTAAAAGTAACTCTAATTGTATATCTCTTTTTTCTCCTATTGTACCTAACGTACTTTGTCTAGGACTTCTATTTGTGGAAGATTTAAATCTAGTATTTCCTAATCCATGCCAACCTCCCTTAGCAATTAGTATTTTTTGTTTATGTCGAATCAAATCACCTATTGTTTCGCGTGTTTGATAGTTTATTACTTTTGTTCCTATAGGTACCTGTATTTTAATATCATTTCCTTTTTTTCCAGAACATTTTTTACTCGATCCATTTTGTCCATTTTGAGCCTGAAATTTTTTTTTAAATCTAAGATCTATTAAAGTATTTAAATTACTATCAGCTTCTAACCAAACATCTCCACCATCTCCCCCATCTCCACCATCTGGACCTCCTTTAGGAATATATTTTTCTCTTCTAAAATGCACACAGCCATTTCCACCATTACCAGCAATAACTTGTATTATAGTTTCATCAATAAATTTCATTTTTTGCTCCATATTTAATATGTTTTATTTATAAAACTTATTAATTTTTTAATAAGTTGTATATTTAATTTTAAAAATATAGAACCCCTGAAAAGGGGTTTTGATATATAAATAATTTATTATTTAATTAATGATATTTACATATGTTCTTTGTTTTAATCCTTTTTTTTTAAATTCTACCTTTCCTTTTATAGTAGCAAAAATTGTATGATCTTTTCCACAGCCTACATTTTTACCTGGATGAAATTTTGTTCCACGTTGTTTAACAATGATACTGCCTGCTGAAATTAATTGTCCTCCAAAACACTTAACACCTAGTCTTTGAGCATTAGAATCTCGTCCATTTCTAGTAGAACCACCAGCTTTTTTATGTGCCATTTATTTTAAATTTCTCCTATAATATTATTAATATCTATAATTTTTACATCTGTAAAATTTTGACGATGACCTTGTTGTTTTTTATAATGTTTACGACGATTAAATTTAATAATTTTAATTTTTTTAAGACGACCATGATTTTGAATATGAGCTTTTATTATACTCCCCTTTATAAAAGGGGTTCCAATTTTTATACAATCTTTGTGAGAAATCATTAAAATTTTATCAAATTCTATAGTTGTACCAAGTGGATTATTTAATTTTTCTAATCTAATAATTTGGTTTTTAGTTACTCGATATTGTTTTCCACCGCTTACGAAAACTGCATACATAAAAAAACTCCATTTATTTAATTTTTTTATAGTTTTTTATAAAAAATAGTTAAATTTCATAAAAAAATATTTTCAATAAATAATATTATTTTTTAAAAATTTATTATGTTTTTAGAAAAAATTAATTATATCTATATTATTTTAATATCAGCTCCTAATTTATTTAATTTATTAGGAAATGACTCATATCCTCTAATAAGATGATAAGTATGATTTACTATTGTCAGACCGGCGGCAATACATCCTGCTAATATTAATGTTGCTGATGCTCTTAAATCACTACAAAAAACGTTAGATGATATTAATTTAGGTATCCCATAGCATATGATAGTATTTTTTTGAATTTCTATTTTAGCTCCCATATTAATTAATTCTGATGCGTAAATAAAACGATTTTCAAATATAGTTTCAGTTATAGTACCTATACCTTTAGAAATTGTATTTAATAAAGCAAATTGAGCTTGCATATCTGTTGGAAATCCTGGATAAGGAGCAGTAAAGATATTTAAAGCCTTAGGTCTTTTGCCTCTCATATCTAATTTAATCCAGTCTTTTCCTGTTTCAATTTTTGCTCCAGCTTCATTTAATTTTATTAATACACTTTTTAAATGTTTAGGTTCAGTTTTATGACAAATAATATGACCTTGAGAAATTGCTGCAGCAACTAAAAATGTTCCTGTTTCAATTCTATCTGGAATCACTTGATGTACACCACCAGTTAATTTTATAACACCTTTAATATATATTTTTTTACTTCCTGCACCAATAATATTAGCACCTAAAGAATTTAGAAATTTTGCAATATCAACAATTTCTGGTTCGCAAGCAGCGTTATCAATTACTGTATAACCTTGAGCTAAGGTCGCAGCACTCATAATTGTAATAGTAGCACCAACGCTAATTTTTTCCATTAGAATGTATTTTCCTTGTAAACGGCCTTTAACATAAGCGTCAATACAATTATCTTTTAAATCAATCTTCGCACCTAACTGTATTAAACCATTTAAATGTAAATCTATAGGTCTTCTACCAATTTTGCATCCTCCCGGTAAAAATATTTTAGCTTTACCAAAACGTGCTAAAAGAGGCCCTAGTATCCAGATAGATGCTCTAATTTTTTTAATTAGATGATATGGAGCATGAAAAATATTAATTGAACTTGCATCAATACATAATATTTTTTTATATTTTATTTTTACTCCTAAATATACAAGCAATTTAAGTGCTATATTAATGTCAGTTAAATTCGGAACATTACTAATTTTTATTTTTTCTTCTGTTAATATAGTCATAAATAAAATTGGTAATGCTGCATTTTTAGAACCTGAAATAATAACATTTCCATTTAAATTTTTATTTCCTTCTACGCGTAGTTTATTCAGCATTAATAAATCTCTATTGTATTAATATCATTTTTATTTTAATAGATGATTAGAATTATTTATTTTTTTATTCTGTTCCCATTCTTTTGGTGTATAAGATATGATAGATACGGCATGAATATGTTTTTCTGTAATTATTTTTATCAATGGTGTATAGACTATTTGCTGTCTTTTAACTTGACTAGCACCTTTAAAAATATCTCCTATAGCAATTATCTCAATATGATTGCTATCTCCTGTAATATAAGCGTTTTCTAGATTTAGTTTTGTGATGAGTAACGATTTTATATCTTGATTATCCATTTTTTAATGTGCTTTTAATTGAATGCTTGATGTGGTTTAAAATTTTTAAAAATATTAGCAAGTAAGTAAATTAACAATATATAAATATATAACTAAATTTTTAAAATTTTGATAAATTTTATTTTTTACTTTAAAATAGATAAATATATTTTAATTTTTAAATTTATATTTTTTATAAAAGAAATATCAAATTAAATAAAATTTTTTTTTAGATTATTTAATAAATTTGATACTTTTATTTTTTTATATATTTTAAATTTATTTTTATCAACTATAAAATTTAATTAGAGTTTATTAAGATAAAGTTCCATTTTATGATCTTTAATTTTAAAATCTTTAATTTAGAATTTGAAAATAGATAAAAGATAAAAATCTTCAAGTTAAAAATTATTTAAATTTTCAATATTATTAAATATAAAAATATAATTTAACATTTTTTTAGATTTTAAAAAATATTTTTTATTTTTTAAAATTACTTTTAAAATATTAAAAAATAGTGGAGTGTTCACATGATTAGTCTAATTCCAATGACTGTAAGAGGGGCAGAAAAACTTCGTAAAGAACTTAAAATATTAAAAAATGTAAAACGTCCTCGTATTATCACAGCAATAACAGAAGCCAGAGAACATGGTGATTTAAAAGAAAATGCTGAATATCATTCAGCTCGTGAAGAACAAAGTTTTTGTGAAGGACGTATTAAAGAAATTGAATTAAAATTATCTAATTCTCAAATTATAGATGTAACAAAAATATCAAATGATGGTCGAGTAATTTTTGGTTCTACTGTTAGTATTCTAAATATAAAAAACAATGAGAAATTTACTTATCAAATTGTAGGTGATGATGAATCTGATTTTAAAAAACGTTTAATTTCTATTAATTCTCCAATAGCAAGAGGTCTTATTGGAAAGAAAAGTCATGATGTTGTAACCATATCTACACCAGGCGGTGATGTTGAATATAAGATTTTAAATATAAATTATATATAGTTTTAAAAATTATTAGTCTCATTTAAATTTTTATAATTTTTTTTATTGAAAAATTAATTTAAAAACAGTGAAAATATGATTTCTAAAAAAAAAAACAGTAGTTCCAATCGTTGGTTAACAGAGCATTTTAAAGATTCATATGTTAGGGAAGCGAAAAAAAATAATATACGTTCAAGAGCTTGGTTTAAACTAGAGCAACTAGATAAAAGTAATAAATTATTTAAAATTGGTATGAATGTTATTGACTTGGGTGCAGCTCCTGGAAGTTGGTCGCAATATGCTATTAATAGAATAGGAAAAAAAGGACGTGTTATAGCTTGTGATATATTGCCTATTCAACCAATAAAAGGTGTTGATATTTTTCAAGGAGATTTTCGTAATAAAAAAACATTAAATTTAATGTTAAGCTCTTTAAATAATATTACATTCCATTTAGTGATGTCAGATATGGCACCTAATATAACAGGAAACTTTTCCATTGATATGCCGCGTATTATTGACTTATCCAAATTAGCATTAAAAATATCAAATCATGTTTTATCTAAAAATGGTATTTTTTTATTGAAATCATTTCAGGGAGAAGGTTTTAATGAATTATATAAAAAAATCAAAATATTTTTTACAAAAATTAAAGTTTGCAAACCTAAAACTTCTCGAACAAGATCTCGAGAGATATTCATTCTAGCAACCAGATAAAATTATAATAGTCTGTGTTGTTTTTAAAAATATAGATTCAATGAGAGGTTGTTCCTTTGAGTGACATGGTTAAAAACCTAATCTTCTGGTTAGTTATCACAGTTGTATTAATGTCTATTTTCCAAAATTTCAATAGTAATGATATAAATAATCATAAAGTTGATTATTCAACTTTTTTATCAGAAGTAAATCAAGATCAGATCCGTGAAGCATATATTAACGGACGTATCATTAGTGTCACTAAAAAAGATAGCAGTAAATACACTACTTATATTCCTGTTAATGACCCTAAACTTTTAGATAATCTTTTGATTAAAAGAGTTAAAATTATTGGAGCAATGCCTGAAGAACCAAGTCTTTTTATTTCAATTATCATATCTTGGTTTCCAATGTTATTACTTATTGGTGTTTGGATTTTTTTTATGCGTCAAATGCAAATGGGTGGTGGAAAAGGTGCGATGTCATTTGGAAAAAGTAAAGCACGTATGCTATCAGAAGATCAAATTCAAACTACCTTTGCAGATGTTGCAGGATGTGATGAAGCAAAAGAAGAAGTCAGTGAATTGGTAGAATATCTTAAAGAACCTAGTCGTTTTCAAAAATTAGGAGGCAAAATTCCTAAAGGTATATTAATGGTTGGACCCCCTGGTACTGGTAAAACATTACTTGCAAAAGCAATCGCTGGAGAAGCTAAAGTTCCATTTTTCACAATTTCTGGATCTGATTTTGTGGAAATGTTTGTTGGAGTAGGTGCTTCAAGAGTAAGAGATATGTTTGAACATTCAAGAAAATCTGCACCATGTATAATTTTTATTGATGAAATTGATGCTGTAGGACGCCAAAGAGGTGCTGGATTAGGTGGAGGGCATGATGAAAGAGAACAAACACTTAATCAAATGCTAGTAGAAATGGATGGTTTTGATGGGAATGAAGGTATTATTTTAATAGCTGCTACTAATAGACCTGATGTTTTAGATCCCGCTCTTTTACGTCCTGGTCGTTTTGATCGTCAAGTTATTGTAGCGCTTCCAGATATTCGTGGACGAGAACAAATTTTAAAAGTACATATGAGAAAAGTTCCTTTATCTAAAGATGTAGATCCTATGATTATTGCACGTGGTACACCAGGTTTTTCAGGAGCTGATTTAGCTAATTTAGTCAATGAAGCGGCTCTTTTTGCAGCTAGAATCGATAATCGTGTAGTTTCTATGTTGGAATTTGAAAGAGCCAAAGATAAAATGATGATGGGTTCTGAGCGAAGATCAATGGTTATGAGCGACTTTCAAAAAGAATCTACTGCATATCATGAAGCTGGTCATGTTATTATTGGAAGATTAGTACCTGATCATGATCCTGCACATAAAGTAACTATTATTCCTAGAGGACAAGCACTGGGCGTTACGTTTTTTTTACCGGAATCAGATACCCTTAGCATTAGTCGTCAAAAGTTAGAAAGCCAAATATCTACTTTATATGGTGGTCGTTTAGCAGAAGAAATTATTTATGGTTCTAAAAATGTTTCTACTGGTGCTTATAATGATATAAAAATAGCTACAAGTTTAGCACGAAATATGGTAACACAATGGGGATTTTCAGAAAAACTAGGGCCTTTGCTATACGCTGAAGAAGAAGGGGAAGTATTTTTAGGTCGCTCAGTAGCTAAAGCAAAACATATGTCTGATGAAACAGCTAGAATTATTGATGAAGAAGTAAAATTATTAATTGAAAATAATTATAGCAGAGCTCGAAATATTTTAAATGAAAATATTGACATATTACATGCTATGAAAGAAGCATTGATAAAATATGAAACTATTGATGCGTTTCAAATTGATGATTTAATGAAAAGAAAAGAAGTACGCAAACCAAAGGGATGGATTGAAACAGATATAAATAAATAGTGTCTTTAATTTAGGAAAATAAATATGTTTTTATGTGTTTACAGAAATTAAAAAAATATTAATTTTTATAATGTTTAACATTCCTTCATTTAATGTATCTTAAAATAAGATGAAGTGATAAAATTATTATAACTTCATCTTATTTTTTAATAAAAAATAAATTTATTAAAATTTATTGCAAAATATAATTATATTTAAATAATATAGGAATGAAATCATCATGAATTTTTTGCAATATTTTCAAACAGATGGTATACGTGGAAAAGTAGGAATACATCCGATTACACCAAATTTTTTATTAAAATTAGGATGGTCTATTGGAACAGTTTTAGGGAAAAATAAAACAAAAAAAATTATTATAGGAAGAGATACACGTATTTCTGGATCTATGTTACAGTCTGTTTTAGAATTTGGTATTTTGTCTACAGGAGTATCTACTTTATTAGCTAACTGTATACCTACTTCAGCAATTGCATATTTGACTAAATCTTTAAATGCTTCTGCAGGAATTGTTATTTCAGGTTCTCATAATCTTTTTTATGATAATGGCATAAAAATTTTTTATAAAAATGGAATTAAACTAACTAAAAAAATAGAGTTTTCTATAGAGAAAGAAATAAAAAATAATTTTTTTTATCCTGATTATGAAAATTTTGGTTTTTCTAATAATATTATAGATCCTGAAAATAAATATATTAACTTTTGTAAAAATACTTTTCCTAAACATTTAAATTTATCTAAATTTACTATTGTTTTAGATTGTGCTAATGGTTCAACTTTTAATATAGCACCTAAAATTTTTCAGGATTTAGGTGCAAAAGTCATTACAGTTGCTATTAAACCTAATGGAGTAAATATAAATAAAAATTCAGGATCTACTAATATTGTACAATTGAAAAAAATAGTTATATCAGAAAAAGCTGATATCGGTTTAGCATTTGATGGCGATGGAGATCGTGTCATCATGGTAGATCATTTAGGAAATCAAGTAGATGGAGATCAAATAATTTATATTATCGCAAAAGAATATTTAAAAGAAAATAAATTAAAAGGTGGTGTTGTAGGTACTTTAATGACTAATACGGGTGTTATTTTAGGTTTAAAAAAACTTGGTATTCCCTTTTATGCCACACAAATAGGAGATCGTAATGTATATAAAAAAATTAAAGAAAAAAGATGGATGTTGGGAGCTGAAAAATCAGGTCATATTATTTTGTTAGATAAGCATTCTACTGGTGATGGTATTATTGCTAGTTTGCAAGTTTTAGTTAGTATGATTAACAATAATATGAGTCTATATAATTTATCAAATCAAATAAAATTATTTCCTCAAGTTTTAGTGAATATTTTTTTAGAACAAGAAACAAATTCAGAAAAAGATCTGAAAATACAAGATATTCTTTCACAATATAAAGATTTTTTAGGTCAAAATAGTCGTGTTTTAATTCGCAAATCTGGTACGGAACCATGTTTGAGAATTATGGTTGAGGGTGAAAATACTTTGAAAGTTTATAAATTAGCTCATCATATTAGAGAAAGTATTAAATTACTTTAATTTATATATTTTATAAATATTATGGTTATAATATATTATTGCAAATTAAAATAAACTATTAATATTTTTAAAATTACATAGATAATTTATATGTAAAATTTATATATAAATTCTTTATTAAAAATTTTTTTATAAAAAAGATATGCTGTTCTTAATAAAAAAAATAAATTTATTATAAATAGTACGATTTTGTAAAAAAGGGAATAATTTTTTATGTATTTGTTTTTTTTAACTTTTTTTATTTTTGTTTCTGTGTCTTTAGTTTTTTTTATTTTACTACAACCGGGAAAAGGACTAAATAATACAGTTCATTTAAATACAAAAAATAATATTAAATTTCTCAGTGGTATTAAGACAAATAGTTTTACAACTAATATTATTAGAATATTTTCTTTTTTATTTTTAGTGACAAGTATTATTTTATGTAATATTAATAGCAAAAAAATTAATTCAAATTTTTTTTGGGAAGATAATAATAAGAAAACTATAACAAAAAAAAATTTTTCAAATAAAAAAATATTAAATTCTGATATACCTAATTAATTATTGTATTTTTCAATATAAAATACATATGATTATAATAAATTTTTACCGAGATGGTGAAATTGGTAGACACGCTATCTTGAGGGGATAGTGCCGAATAGGCGTATGGGTTCAAATCCCATTCTCGGTACTAAGATACTATTAAATAATATTTTTTTAACGATTTGATTAATTTTAAAATTAATAATACTTAAATATTTAATATTATTTAATATTATTAATAAAAATTTTACATATAGGGTGATAGCACCTGAAACCCCGAGTTTTCGGGGTTTTTTATTAGAATATTTATTTTAAATTATATAACTTAATCGGTCTTTAAATATTAAGTAATAATTAATTATATAAACTCTTGATTAATAAAAATTAGTGTATTAATTATCTAATTTCATAATTAAATTTTTTTGTAATTAATACATGTAAAATGAGCTTTAATTACTCATTTTAAAAATTTTTATTTTGAGGTTCTCAATATGAATAAAGAAATCTTAGCTGTTGTCGAAGCTGTTTCTAATGAAAAATCTCTCCCACGTGAAAAAATTTTTGAAGCTTTGGAAATTGCATTAGCAACAGCAACTAAGAAAAAACATGAACAAGAAATTGATGTAAGAGTTAGTATAAATCGAAAAACTGGTAGTTTTACTACTTTTCGACGTTGGATGGTAGTAGAAATAGTTACTCAACCAACTAGAGAAATTACTTTAGAAGCTGCTTGTTTTGAAGGTGAAAAATTTTATCTTGATGACTATATAGAAGAACAAATTAAATCTGTTGATTTTGATAGAATAACAACTCAAACTGCAAAACAAGTTATTGTACAGAAAGTACGTGAAGCAGAAAGAGCAATGTTAGTTGAACAATTTCGTAAATATATTGGTCAAATTATTACTGGTATAGTTAAAAAAATTAATAGAGATAATATAATGTTAGATTTAGGTAACAATGCTGAAGCATTAATTTTACGCGAAGGTATGTTGCCTAGAGAAAATTTTCGTCCCGGAGACCGTATTCGTGGTATTTTGTATGGAGTATATCCAGAAGCTCGTGGTGCTCAATTATTTATAAGCCGTTCAAAAACTGAAATGCTTATTGAATTATTTCGTATAGAAGTTCCTGAAATTGGCGAAGAAATTATCGAGATAAAAGCTGCAGCACGTGATCCAGGTTCCCGTGCTAAAATTGCAGTTAAGACTAATGATAAGCGTATTGATCCTGTAGGAGCTTGTGTAGGTATGAGAGGAGCTCGTGTACAAGCAGTATCTAGTGAATTATGTGGAGAACGAATTGATATTATTTTATGGGATGATAATCCTGCTCAATTCGTTATAAACGCTATGGCTCCAGCTGATGTAGCTTCTATTATTGTAGATGAAGACCGTCATACTATGGATATAGCAGTAGATATAAATAATTTAGCACAAGCTATTGGTCGAAATGGTCAAAATGTTCGTTTAGCTTCTCAAATTAGTGGTTGGGAATTAAATGTTATGACTACAGAAGATCTTAAATCTAAACATCAAGAAGAAGCTCATGCTGCTTTTGATATTTTTAAAAAAAATTTAAATGTGAATGAAAATATTATTAAAATCTTAGTAAAAGAAGGTTTTTCTTCGCTTGAAGAATTAGCTTATATACCATTTAATGAATTGCTAGAAATTACAAGTTTAACTGAAGATGAAGCAAAACTAGTACGTGAAGGTGCAAAAAATAAATTGCTCTTAATAGAATTAGATAAAAAACATAGTATGATTAAAGAAAAAAAAACAGCAGAAGATTTATTAAAAATTAATGGTATGAATTCAGTTTTAGCTTTGCAATTAGCTAAAAAGAACATATTTACCTTAGAAGAATTAGCTGATCAAGGAATAGATGATTTAACTGATATTAAAAATTTAGATCCTGAACAAGCTGGTTTATTGATTATGACAGCTCGTAATATTTGCTGGTTTGGTAGTAAAGTCTGATAATAGGAAGAAGAGTATGGCAGATATAAGTTTAAAGATTTTATCTAATGAAATAAAAATATCAATTGATGAATTAATAAAAGAATTATCTAATATTGGTATAGTAAAAACTCAAGATAATCATATAAATATAATTGAAAAAAAACTTTTATTAAAACATTTAGAATCTAAAAAAAAATATTCTTTAGATACTTTAATTTTGCAGAGAAAAACACGTAGCACCTTAAATGTTTCAACTGTTGGAGGAAAAAATAAATCTGTACAAGTAGAAATCAGAAAGAAAAGAACTTATTTAAAAAATAATGAATTTGAAACTACATCGTTATTAAATAATAAAAACATAATTAAACCTTCAATAAATAAAATATCATCTGTAAAAAATAAAGAAAAAAAATTTTTTCAAAGAAATACAATCATTAATAATATAGAAAAAAAACATGTAAAAAATATTGAGAAAATAGAGTCAAATAAAACTGATTTTAAATCTTTAAACTTAAAAAAAATAAATAGATCAAAAAATTTAAATAAAGATGAAAAAAACAAAAAATTTAAAAAAAATATAGAATCCAATTCTTTTGATTTTAATAATTTGAAAAGAACTAAAGAAAAAATAGAAACTTGGCCTTCTCATACAGAAGAAAAAAAAGATTATCATTTAACAACATTTTTACATGCTCGTCAGGCTGAAGATGAAAATGATAGAGAAGTAGAAACAGATAAAAGAAATTATGGTCGGATTTTAAAAAATCATCGTCTAAAGAAAAATAATAAAAATTTTCATAATGGAAAATATTATAAAGAAGAAGTTCGTATTTCTAATCGTAATAAAAAAAATAATAAACAAAAAAATAAACCTGTTTTATTACAACAAGTTTTTCAAAAACCTGAATCTATTATTAATAGAGATGTCATTATTAGTAATACAATTTCCGTATCTGAACTAGCAAATAAAATGGCTATTAAAAGTTCTAAAGTTATTAAAAATATGATGAATATGGGAATTATAGGTACGATTAATCATATTCTTGATCAAGATACAGCTCAGTTAATTGCAGAAGAGATGGGTCATAAAGTTATTATACATCGAGAAAATGTATTAGAAGAACTAATTATGAAAGATCGTGATACAGGAAATAATGTTTCTGTTATTAGAGCTCCAGTAGTAACTATAATGGGACATGTGGATCATGGAAAAACATCATTGCTAGATTATATACGTTCAACAAAAACAGCATTTTATGAAGCTGGTGGAATTACACAAAATATTGGTGCTTATCATGTAAAAACTGATTTAGGTTCTATTACTTTTTTAGACACACCTGGACATTCAGCATTTACTGCAATGAGATCTCGTGGAGTTCAAGTAACTGATATTGTAATTTTAGTTGTAGCAGCAGATGATGGAGTAAAGCCTCAAACAATCGAAGCTATTCAACATGCAAAAGAAGCTAATGTTCCAGTAATAGTTGCTATTAACAAAATTGATAAAATAGATTCTGATGTTGATAAAATAAGAAATGATTTAACAAAATATAATATTCTTTCTGAAGAATGGGGTGGTGAAAATATATTTGTATCTGTTTCTGCAAAAACAGGAAAAGGTATTAATAAATTATTGAATGTAATTTTATTACAAGCAGAAATGTTAGAATTAAAAGCAGTATCCACTGGTATGGCCGAAGGTATTGTTATAGAGTCTTTTCTTGATAAAGGCCGAGGACCAATAGCTACTGTATTAGTAAAAAAAGGAAAATTAAATAAAGGGGATATAATATTATGTGGCTTTGAATATGGTCGTATTAAAGCTTTGCGTGATGCTAGTGGACAAGAAGTTTTAAGTGCAGGACCATCTATACCAGTAGAAATATTAGGATTATCTAAAGTTCCTTTTTCAGGAGATGTGGTTACTGTAGTTCGTGACGAGAAAAAAGCAAGAGAGGTAGCATCTTATCGTAAAGAAAAATCGCGCGAGATAAAATTATCAAATCAGAATAGAACAAATTTAGATGATATGTTTAATAATATAAATAAAAATGATATTTCTGAATTAAAAATTATTCTTAAATCTGATGTACAAGGATCTTTAGAAGCTATTTCTGGAGCTTTATTAAAACTATCTACTAATGAAGTAAAAATAAAAATAATAGGACTAGGTATTGGAGGTATTACAGAAACAGATGCTTCTTTAGCACTAGCCTCAAATGCTATTATTTTAGGATTTAATGTTCGTGCAGATTCTTCCGCTAAAAAAATTATTAATTCAGAACATTTAGATCTTCGGTATTATTCAGTTATTTATGATTTACTTGATGAAGTTAAATCTGCTATGACAGGTCTTTTATCACCTGAATATAAAGAAAATATTATTGGTTTAGCTGAAGTTAGAAATATATTTAAATCTCCTAAATTTGGTTTGATTGCCGGTTGTATGGTTGTAGAAGGTATTATTAAACGCAGTAATCCTGTTCATATATTAAGAGATAATATAGTGATATATGAAGGTGAATTAGAATCTTTACGTCGTTTTAAAGAAGATGTAAATGAAATACGAAATGGATTGGAATGTGGAATTGGTATAAAAAATTACAATGATGTACGTGTTGGAGATATTATAGAAGTTTTTGAAATTAAAGAAATTAAGAGAATGTTATAAACCATGATGTATATTTTATAAAATATTTAATTTGGTAATATAATTATGGAAAAATTGTTTAATCGATCTGTTCGTATTTCTCAAGAATTACAAAAAAATATTGCTTCAATTATACAGTATTCACTTAAAGATCCGCGTATTAATACGATAATAACTGTTTCGGAAGTACAAGTTTCTAAAGATTTATCTCATGCTCAAGTATTTGTTAGTTTTTTACAAAACTATAATAAATTAAATATAAAAAAAAAAATAATCATATTAAATAAATCTACTGGTTATATTCGAAAATTATTATGTAAAAAAATGAGATTAAGAATTATCCCAAATATTATTTTTTATCATGATAATTCTTTTTTCAAAGGCAATAAAATTTCTTTTATTTTAGAAAAATTAGAAAAACAAGAATAGGAATGTATTTTTTTATCCATAAAATAAAGGAAAATAGATGTTTTTTAACAAAAAACGTAATGTTCATGGACTACTTTTGCTAGATAAACCTCAAGGTATATCTTCCAATAATGCTTTACAAAAAGTTAAAACTATTTTTAATGCAAAAAAAGCAGGTTATATTGGAACACTAGATCCATTAGCCACAGGTATGCTACCGATTTGTTTTGGAGAATGTGCAAAATTTTCACATTATTTAAAAGATTCTAATAAACGATATCATGTTATTGCTAAATTAGGTGAAAAAACATCTACATCTGATTCAGATGGGATTGTTATAAAAAAACGTCCTATTTTATTTACTTCTTATCAACTTAATTTATCTATAAAAGAATTAACTGGTTTAATTGAACAAGTTCCTTCAATGTATTCAGCAATTAAATATAATGGTATACCATTATATAAATATGCACGTCAGGGATTGAAAGTTAAACGTAACATAAGAAAAGTCATAGTATATAATATATATGCTATCAATCAAGAAAAAAACTTAATTGAATTTAAAATACTTTGTTCAAAAGGAACTTATGTTCGAACACTTATTGATGATTTAGGAGAAAAATTAGGTTGTGGTGCTCATGTTGTATTTTTACGGCGCTTACAAGTAGCTTCATACCTTTATACTCAATTAGTGACAATTTCTAATTTATATAAATTATTAAATAAAAATAATATTGATAATATTAATTTTTTTAAAAATATAGATAATTTATTAATGCCAGTAGACAGTCCTGTTTCTTTTTTACCTAAAGTATATCTTTCTTTCAAACAATCATATAATTTTAAATTAGGACAAAAAATAGAATTTTTTTCTAATATAAAAAATAGTTTAGTACGTGTAATAGAAGAAAAAAATAAGATATTTATCGGATTAGGAAAAATTAATACAGAAGCATTATTAATTCCATATCGATTGGTTTCTAGATTTACTAATTAAGTTATTCACTATTAAATTTAAGATTAGCATGATATTATTTCAAATAACTTAATTAAGTTAGAAGTAATTTAATATAGTTTTAAATATATGGAGTATTATATGGCTTTATCTGCAATAGACAAAAAAAATGTTATTTTAAAATATGGTAAATCTGAAAAAAATAGTGGAATAACAGAAGTTCAAGTTGTATTGTTAACAAATCAAATTAATCATCTTCAAATACATTTTTCTCAACATAAAAAAGATCATTGTAGTCGTAGAGGTCTTTTAAATATGGTATCAAAACGTCGTAAATTATTAGATTATTTAAAGAAAAAAAATATATCTCGTTATACCGCTTTAATTGAAGAACTACACTTAAGACGATAAATTATTTTTATAAAAACTATAAACACGATAAAATCAAAAATTTTTTATTAATAAAAAATAAATGTTTTTTTACAAAGGGCTTTATTAGCCCTTTTTTTACAGTTTTATTTATATTTTTCAGATTAAATACTATTTTTTTTATTAATCATAAAAAATTTTTAAAAATGCAATTTATTTTTATTAAAAAATTAGTTTTATTTTTAAGGATATTATTTTGCTAAATCCAATTGTACGTAAATTTCAATATGGACAACATACCATCACTTTAGAGACAGGTGTAATGGCTCGACAGGCTACAGCTGCTGTTATGGCTAGTATGGATGATACCGCAGTTTTTGTAACTGTTGTTGGACAAAAAAAAATACATATAGGACAAAAGTTTTTCCCTCTTACTGTTAATTATCAAGAACGTACATATGCAGCAGGTCGTATACCTGGTGGTTTTTTTAGAAGAGAAGGACGACCAAGTGAAAATGAAATATTAACAGCTCGATTAATTGATCGACCTATTCGTCCATTATTTCCAAAAAATTTTTTTAATGAAATTCAAATAATTGCTACAGTAGTATCAGTTAATCCGCAAATTAATCCTGATATAATTTCTATTATAGGTGCATCTGCAGCACTTAGTTTGTCAGGAATTCCATTCTATGGTCCAGTAGGTGCTGCTAGAGTAGGTTATGTTAACAATCAATATATTTTAAATCCTATTAGTGATGATATGAAAAATAGTTCTTTAGATTTAGTAGTTTCAGGAACTCAAAATGCTATTCTTATGGTAGAAGCTGAATCTAAAATATTAAGTGAAGAACAAATGCTTGGAGCTATTGTATTCGGTCATCAACAACAACAAGTAGTAATTAATAATATTCGTTCTTTGTCAAATGAAGCTAGTAAATTACCTTGGGTAATATCTTATCCAGAAATAAATAAAACATTAGAATCAAAAATAATTGATTTATCTGAAAAAGATATAAGTAATGCTTATTTTATTTTTAATAAACAAGAAAGAATTGAAAAATTAAATAATCTTAAAGAGGATTTGATTAAAATATTTTTAGAAGAAAATGCAAATATAGATGTATTAGAAATAGAGGATGTTTTCCAAAAAATTGAAAAAAAAATTGTACGTAAACGTATCTTAAGTAATCAAACACGTATTGATGGACGTGAAAAAGATATGATTCGTGCTTTAGATGTGCGTACTGGTATTTTGCCCCGAACACATGGTTCTGCTTTGTTTACTAGAGGAGAAACTCAATCTTTAGTTTCTGTAACTTTAGGAACATCTCGAGATGCACAAAATTTAGATGAATTATTAGGAGATAGAGTAGACAATTTTTTATTTCACTATAATTTTCCTCCTTATTCTGTTGGTGAAATAGGAATGGTGGGATCACCTAAAAGACGAGAAATTGGTCATGGTCGTCTTGCTAAAAGAAGCCTTTTAGCTGTAATGCCTAAATTAGATAATTTTCCTTATACTATTCGAGTAGTATCTGAAATTACTGAATCTAATGGTTCTTCTTCTATGGCTTCTGTTTGTGGCGCTTCTCTAGCTTTAATGGATGCAGGAGTACCTATTAAATCAGCTGTTGCTGGAATAGCAATGGGTTTAGTTAAAGAAGGAAATAAATATGTTTTACTTTCAGATATTTTAGGGGATGAAGATCATTTAGGCGATATGGATTTTAAAGTTTCTGGTACAAAAGAAGGAATTACAGCTTTACAAATGGATATGAAGATAGAAGGAATTACTAATGAAATTATACACTCAGCTTTAAATGAAGCAAGATCAGCTAGACTACATATTTTAAATGTAATGAACCAAGCGTTAAATAAATCTAGAAATGAAATTTCTGAATTTGCACCTCGTATTCATACTATTAAAATAAATCCTGAAAAAATTAAAGATGTTATAGGAAAAGGAGGTTCTGTTATTCGTATGCTAACTGAAGAAACTGGAACTATAATTGAAATTGAAGACGATGGAACAGTAAAAATATCATCTACTGTTAGAGAAAAAGCCAAGAATGCTATTCGTAGAATTGAAGAAATTACAGCTGAAATTGAAGTAGGTCGTATTTATTCTGGAAAAGTTACTCGTATTGTTGATTTCGGTGCTTTTGTTTCTATTGGTTTAGGAAAGGAAGGTTTAGTACATATTTCACAGATTTCTAATAAACGAGTAGATAAAGTATCTAATCATTTAAAAATTGATCAAATAATATCTGTAAAAGTTTTAGAAATAGATCGACAAGGTCGTTTAAGATTAAGTATTAAAGAAATAGAAAGCTCTATTATTTCTAATAAATCAATAAATAATACTATTATCTGATATAATTATTTTAATTTAATATTGTTTATATTTTTTAAATAAGATATAGATTTATATCTTTTCCAATAGTACCATATAGACATAAATAGTATAAAACTTAATTATTTTATTTTAAGATAACTATTATATAATATAGATATATAATTTTTTAAAAAATAAACTTCAATAAGTTGCTAATGTTATTTTTTTAATAAAAAATTTAAAAAAATCATTGGCAATAACTAATAAATATTATTAATTCTTAAAAGAGTTCAATAATTTTATTTTTTTAGATCATTTAATTTGAGCCGGTTCACACTTTTCAATGAGAATAAATCAATATTTTCATAATGAGCTATGTAGACTGGCCTCTGTAACTTAAAAGGCATATCTATTGCATGACTCATATTGAAAGCACATTTTCTTTTCTTGGTTTAAATCCCTTTATTATTCAATCTTTAAATGAAATGGGATATGTTAAACCTTCTCCTATTCAAGCATCTTGTATCCCTCTACTTTTAGAAGGACGTGATGTTTTAGGTATGGCGCAAACTGGAAGTGGTAAAACAGCTGCTTTTTCATTGCCACTATTACATAATCTTAATATCAATTTAAAAGCTCCTCAAATATTAGTATTAGCTCCTACAAGAGAACTAGCAGTTCAAGTAGCAGAAGCATTTTCAGATTTTTCTAAATATATGGTTGGAATACATGTATTACCTTTGTATGGTGGTCAAAGATACGAACTGCAATTACGTGCGTTACGACAAGGTCCTCAAATTGTTGTAGGAACTCCTGGTCGGTTATTAGATCATTTAAAAAGAGGAACTCTTAATCTTTCAAACTTACATGGATTAGTTTTAGATGAAGCAGACGAAATGTTACGTATGGGGTTTATAGAAGATGTAGAAACAATTATGGCTCAGATTCCTAAAGAACATCAGACTGCATTATTTTCAGCTACAATGCCAGAAGCAATTCGTCGTATTTCTAAAAGATTTATGAAAAATCCAAAAGAGATAAAAATACAATCTAATATCACTACACGTCCAGATATTAAACAAAGTTATTGGATGGTATATGGTCGAAAAACTGATGCATTAATTCGTTTTTTAGAAGCAGAAGATTTTTCTGCTACAATTATTTTTGTGCGCACTAAAAATGCAACTTTAGAAGTTTCTGAGGCATTAGAACGTAATGGATATAATAGTGCTGCATTAAATGGAGATATGAATCAAGCATTACGAGAACAAACTCTAGAAAGATTAAAAAATGGTAGATTAGATATTTTAATTGCTACAGATGTTGCAGCACGTGGTTTAGATGTGGATCGTATTAGTTTTGTTATTAACTATGATATTCCTATGGATTCAGAATCTTATGTTCATCGTATCGGTCGTACAGGTCGAGCAGGTCGAGCGGGTCGAGCATTATTATTTGTTGAAAACCGTGAACGTCGTTTATTACGTAATATAGAGCGTACTATCAAACAATCTATTCCAGAAGTTCAATTACCTAAAATAGAGCTATTATGTCAACGACGTCTTGAACAATTTGCAAAAAAGGTACAACAACAATTAGAAAGTCGAGACTTGGATCAATATAGTGCTTTATTAGATAAATTATATTCTACAGATGATTTAGATATAAAAACTTTAGCAGCTGCTTTGTTGAAAATGGCTCAAGGAGAGCGTCCTTTAATTATCAAGCCAGATATAATAAAACGTCCATCTAGAGATTTATTATTCAAAGATGATCGTCGACGTGAAGATAATCGAAATAGTCGACCACGTCGTGAACGTCGTGATAATAAAGATTTAGAATTATATCGCATTGAAGTAGGTCGTAATGATGGTGTTGAAGTACGTCATATAGTTGGAGCAATTGCTAATGAAGGAAATATTAATAGTCGTAATATTGGCAATATTAAACTTTTTTCTTCTTATTCCACCATTGAATTGCCTAAAGGGATTTCTAAAGATTTATTGCAACATTTCACTCGTACTAGAATCTTAAATAAACCAATTAATATTAAATTATTAAAAGATTCACGGAATTATGAAAACAAAACATCTAATCGTTCTATTTTTAATAGAGATAAAAATACTAACCGTCGTGTTTTTGAAAATAGTTTAAATAAATCGAATGGATCTAAAAAAAACGAACTTAAACCATCTTCTTTTCGTCGTAGAAATGTTTAATTTTTTAATTTTTATGCCGCTTTGCGGCATATTAAGTCTATTTGATTGAATATAAATAATTTAATAAATAAATTATTTTAGGAATTATTTTTTAAATGCTATAGCTTCAATTTCTATTTTTACATTTTTAGGTAGTGCTTGAACTTCTATGCAAGATCGAGCAGGAAATTCTGATTTATTATCCATAAAAAATTTTTTGTAAATTTCATTGATTATATTAATTTTTTTTAAATCAGTAGTAAAAATTGTCGTTTTTATAATATTTTTTACTTGAAATCCTGCATGAATTAAAATTGATTTTATATTGACTAATACAAGATATGTCTGTTCTGCAATATTTTCTGGTATGTGATTTGATATAATATCAATTGGTATTTGTCCAGACAATATAATAAAGTTTTCTATTTTAATCGCCTGTGAATAAGGTCCAATAGGTTTAGGAGCATTTTTAGTTTCAATTATGCAATTCATAGAGTATCACTTATGTATTTAATTATTTATATATAAAAAAAAATATTATTGATATGATAAAACTATATTTTTAGAAAATTCTTTTTCACAATATTTACATTTTAGATTCATATTAGAAAATTGATCTTTTTTAAAAATAAAACTAGAAGTTATAAGATTATTATTACTAACACAATTACTATTTGGGCAAATTAAAATTTTATCAATTTTTTCAGGTAAAGTTGGAAAAACTTTTCCTACTAAATTATATTCATTAATATAATTTACGGTAGCATGTGGAGCATAAATTGCCAGTTGATTAATTTGATCATCACTGAGAAAAGTATTTTCAATTTTTATAATATCTTTTTTCCCTAATTTTTTAGAAGGTAAATTTAAACCTATAGTAATGCGTTTTTCTGTTTCAGTAAATCTAAATAAAGATAACAATTTAAAACCAATATGTGCAGGAATATGATCAATTACACTGCCAGATTTAATTGCTTCTACTTGAAGTTTATTTATTTCCATATTCTTATATTATAAGTGTTTTTCTATTAGTACTAAAGATAAAATAGCCTGACGTGCATAAATTCCATTTGCTGCCTGTTTAAAATACCAGGCATAAGGTGTGTAGTCAACATCACGATCTATTTCATCTATACGAGGAAGAGGATGTAATATTTTTAGATTGCTACGCGCATTTTTTAAAGTTTCTGTATGTAATACAAATTTTGATTTTGCATTTGCATATTCAGTGGAGTCAAGTCTTTCTTTTTGAATACGTGTCATATAAAGAATATCTATTTCAGAAATTATTTCTTCAATATTTATATATCTTTTCCAATAAATCTCTTTTTTATCAAGCATATTATTAATATAATTTGGCATTTTTAAAGCATCAGGTGAAATAAAATAAAATTTATTATTTTTAAATTTAGCTAATGCTTGTGTTAATGAATGTACCGTTCTTCCATATTTAAGATCTCCAACTATAGCTATATTTAAATGAGTAAGTCTATTTTGAGTTTCTTTTATAGTAAATAAATCTAATAGTGTCTGTGTAGGATGTTGATTTGCTCCATCTCCTGCATTAAATATTGGTGTTTTATTAGAAAACTCTGCAGCTAAACGTGCAGATCCTTCTTGAGGGTGCCGCATAATAATCGCATCTACATAAGAACTAATTACTGAAATAGTATCTGCTAATGTTTCTCCTTTTTTTTCTAAAGAAATATTATTTCCATCAGAAAATCCTACTATTGAAGCTCCTAATCGATAGATTGCAGTTTCAAATGATAAACGAGTACGAGTTGATGCTTCAAAAAAACAACTAGCGATAATTTTATTCTTTAATAAATGGGGTTGTGGTTTTTTTTTAAGCATTGCAGATTTATTTAAAACTAATTCTAATTCATTACGTCGAAGATCATTAATTGAAATAATGTTTTTTTTATATAGAGAGTTTCTCAAATTTTATTTTCCTTGATTCTTGAAGAAAAGAGAATATAAAATGCTTCTCAACAGTATAAAGAAACTAAAAAATATTGAGTTTTTATAAATATTTAAATTATTTTTTAAAAGTTAATTGTTTTTAATAAACTAGATATGAGAATAGCTTTTATAGTATGTAGTCTATTTTCTGCTTGTTCAAAAATAATTTTTTGGTTTTTTTGAAAAATATCATCTGTTATTTCCATACCATCTTTAAAACCATATTTTTTTAATATAGATTTTCCTATATTAGTTTTTTGATCATGTAAAGCTGGTAGACAGTGTAAAACTTTTATTTGTGGATTATGAGTCATGTCCAACATTGAATGGTTTACTTGATAAGATTTTAATAAATTAATTCTATTTTCCCATACTTCTAAAGGTTCTCCCATAGACACCCAGACGTCAGTATAGATAAAATCGACATTATTTACTCCTTCATTAATATTTTCAGTACATATTATATTCCCTTTATTCTTTTTGATTTGTTTTTGACAAAATTTAAATAATTTTTTTTCTGGCCAACATTCTTTAGGAGAAACTAAACGCAAATCTAATCCGACTAATGATGCAGCTTCTAATAAACTGTTTCCCATGTTATTATGTGCATCCCCGACATAAGCACATTTTATTTTATGAAATTTTTTTTCTGGAAAAATTTCTTTTATAGTAAGAAGATCTGCAAGTAATTGTGTAGGATGAAATTTTTCAGTTAAACCATTCCATACTGGTGCTTTTGAATATTTAGCTAAAATTTCTATTGTTCTATGACGATGACCTCGATATTGAATACCATCATATAAACGTCCGAGTATTTTTGCAGTATCTTCAATTGACTCTTTTGTTCCAAGATGTGTACTACCAGGTCCAAGATATGTAACATGAGCTCCTTGATCAAATGCAGCTACTTCAAAAGAACATCTTGTACGAGTTGATTCTTTTTCAAAAATTAAAGCAATATTTTTTTTGTTAAGTAGTTGAATTTCTTGATTGTTCTTTTTATACTTTTTAAGTTTTTGAGCTAATATAATTATATTATTTATTTCTAAAGAAGTAAAATCTAATAGTCTTAAAAAATCACGTTGATAAAGATCGTTCATATTAAAGTCTCGATATTAGATAAAAATAAATTTATAAAAAGTTGAAAATTAAATAAAAAATGTTTTTATAGTATATAATATTTTGTATTAAACTTAAAATCATCATAATTATCAATTAAATAATAAAAATCATATTTGTAAAAATTTTTACTAATACATAAAAATATAAATAAATATCATTTGTTTGACACAAAGACAGTAATTTAAAAAGAAATATTTTTGTAATAACTTAATTAATTGATTCTGTTTAAAATAGAGAGTATATCATGGATTTTTTTATAAAAAACTGTAAATTAGATAGAGAAAAAACTGATTGTATAGTTGTTCCTATTTTTAATCTATGTGAACTTTCAGATTCTATTATTTATTTAGATAAATGTAGTAATGGTTATATAACTTCTTTAATAAAATTAGGTGATATTCAAGGAAAAATAGGAGATAAACTTATTTTATATAAAATTCCTGGAATCTTTTCAAAGAGAATATTACTAGTAGGTTGTGGAAAAAAAGATCAAATAGATAAATCAAATTTAAAAGAAATACTTCAAAATACTATAAAGATATTAAAAAAACTTTTAATAAAGAATGTGGTTTATTCCTTTTCGGAATTGAATATTAATAATAATATATATTGGATGGTTAGAGTAATAGTACTTTCTACAAAAGAATCTTTATATGAAGTTAAAAAGATAAATAATTCAAATATAAAGAATATAAATATAGATTATATTACATTAAATATTTCAAAAAAAAATGATTTATTTATAGCAAAAATATCTTTAAAACATGCTTTAGCAATTAATTATGCTATTGCATCTGCAAAAAATTTAAGTAATTTACCACCTAATATTTGTAATCCTCTTTATTTGTCTAATTGTGCTAAAAAATTATCTAAAAAATATAAAGAAAATATTGTTGTAGAAATAATTGATATAAAAAAAATGAAAGAATTAGGAATGCATTCTTACATAGCAGTTGGAAATGGAGCAAAAAATAAACCTTTTATGTCTGTTATAAAATATTCTGGACATAATGTTATTAACAATCAAACAATTGCTTTTGTAGGAAAAGGTTTAACTTTTGATTCTGGGGGTATATCTATTAAACCTGCATTTAATATGCATGAAATGAAGTATGATATGTGTGGTGCTGCAGCGGTTTATGGAATATTAATTATGGCTGCTGAATTACAGCTACCTTTAAAAATAATAGCAATTCTATCTGGTTGTGAAAATATGCCAGGAGGTCATGCTTTTAGACCTGGAGATGTTTTAACTACTATGTCAGGTCAAACAGTGGAAGTATTAAATACCGATGCTGAAGGACGTTTAGTTTTATGTGATTCATTAACATATTTAGAACGTTTTTCTCCAAATATAGTAATTGATATTGCTACATTGACTGGAGCTTGTGTTACGGCATTAGGAGAATCAGTAAGTGGACTTTTTTCTAATAATCAAGAGCTTGAAACTCAATTGCATCGTGCATCACGAGAAACAGGTGATAAAATATGGTCTCTACCATTATTTTCAGAATATTATAAAGAATTAAATTCTAATATTGCAGATTTTTCTAATGTAGGGAAAGGTAAAGCAGGTGCTATAACTGCAGCTTGTTTTCTTTCTAAATTTACAAAAAAATACAATTGGGCACATTTAGATATTGCTGGAACAGCATGGAAATCTGGAGAATATGGAGGAGCTACAGGACGTCCTGTTGAACTTTTATGTCAGTTTTTATTAAATCAGTCAAATTATATTTATTCTTAATACTATTAAATAAAAATTATTTTTAATTAAGATACTATCTCTGTAATATGGCAATATCGCCTTTTTTATTAAACAATAGTAAAATAAAATGGAAAAAAATTATAATCCTAAAAATATTGAAGAATCTTTATATGATTTTTGGGAAAAAAATGGGTATTTTAAACCTAATAATTCAGAAAAATCAACTTTTTGTATTATGATGCCACCGCCTAATATTACAGGAAGTTTACATATGGGACATGCATTCCAACAAACAATTATGGATATATTAATTCGTTACCATAGAATGCAAGGTAAGAATACGTTTTGGCAAGTTGGAACTGATCATGCAGGAATAGCAACGCAAATTTTAGTTGAACGTCAGATATTTTTAGAAGAAAAAAAAACTAAAAAAGATTATAGTAGAGACGATTTTATTAAAAAAATTTGGGCATGGAAAAAAAAATCTAGTTGTATTATTACAAAACAAATGCGACGTTTAGGAATATCTGCTGATTGGGATCATGAAAAATTTACTTTAGATCCTGATATTTCTACTGCTGTTAGAGAAGCTTTTATTTTATTTTATAAAAGTAATTTAATTTATCAGAAAAAAAGATTAGTACATTGGGATTCAAAATTAGAAACTGTAATTTCAGATTTAGAAGTCGAACATCGTTTAATAAAAGGAAAAAAATGGTTTATTCGTTACCCCATTGTTCAAAATAATGTTTTTTTAAAAAATAAAATAAAATTTCTAGTAGTTTCTACAACTAGACCTGAAACTTTATTAGGTGATACAGCTATCGCTATAAATCCTGAAAATTATAAATATAATAAATTTATTGGGCAGTCTGTTATATGTCCTTTAACTAATAGAGTAATCCCTATTATTGCAGATAAATATGCTGATATAGACAAAGGGACTGGTTGTGTAAAAATTACTCCTGCACATGATTTTAATGATTATAAAGTTGGATTTTATCATAAATTACCAATGATTAATATTTTTACTTTTGATGGTCGAATTAAATCTATTTCTGAAGTTTACAATTATAAAGGTGAAAAATCTAATAAATATAGTACATTCATTCCACATAAATTTCAAAAATTAGACATTCTTTCTGCACGAGTTGAAATTATTAAAGAAATTGACAATTTAGGATTATTAGAAAAAAAAGAAGAATGTAATATTACTCTTCCTTATAGTAATAGAAGTGGTGCTATTATTCAACCTATGCTTACAAATCAATGGTATTTAAAAACAGCTCAATTAGCTAAAGTAGCTTTAAACGCTGTAAAAAACAAGAAAATTAAATTTATACCGCCTCAATATGAAAGTATGTATAAATCTTGGATGAATAATATTGAAGATTGGTGTATTTCTCGTCAATTATGGTGGGGCCACCGTATTCCAGTATGGTATGATAGTAAAAAAAATATTTATATTGGACAAAATGAAAAAGAAATACGTCAAAAATATTCTATATCAGAAAATACATTATTAACACAAGAAAATGATGTTTTAGATACTTGGTTTTCCTCTGGATTATGGACTTTTTCTTCATTAGGATGGCCTAAAAAAACTACATTTTTAAAACTTTTTCATCCTACAAATGTTTTAATTAGCGGTTTTGATATTATTTTTTTTTGGATTGCTAGAATGATTATGTTAACAATGTATTTTGTTAAAGATGAAAAAAATAATCCTGAAGTACCTTTTAAAAATGTTTATATCACAGGATTGATTCGAGATGAATATGGAAAAAAAATGTCTAAATCAAAAGGGAATGTAATTGATCCCTTAGATATGATAGACGGAATTTCTTTAAATGAATTAATCAAAAAAAGAACAAGTAATTTATTAAAACCAGATTTATCTAATGAAATTACTAAAAATACTATTAAACAGTTTCCTAAAGGTATTCAATCTACTGGTACAGATGCATTACGTTTTACTTTCTCAGCATTAGCTTCTAACACTCGCGATATACAATGGGATATTAATCGGTTAAAAGGATATCGTAATTTTTGCAATAAACTTTGGAATGCTAGTCGTTTTGTCGTAATGAATACAAAAAATCATATATTTTCAGAATTTAATATACAAGATAAAATGTTATTAATAAATAAATGGATTTTAATAGAATTTAATAACACAGTAAAATTATATCGCGAATCATTAGATACTTATCGCTTTGATATTGCAGCGCATATTTTATATGATTTTATTTGGAATGTATTTTGTGATTGGTATTTAGAATTTGTAAAAATAGTTATTAAAACAAGTTCTTCGAAAGATGTATATTTTACTAAAAATATTTTAATTTATATTCTAGAATCAATTTTAAGATTAGCTCATCCTATTATTCCTTTTATAACCGAAACTATTTGGCAACGTATAAAATTAATAAAAAATATTCAAGAAAAGACAATTATGTTGCAATCTTTTCCAGAATATAATCATGCATTATTTGATAAAAAAATACTGATTAATATGAATTGGATAAAAAAGATTATTATATTTATAAGGAATATTAGAATTAACATGAATATTAGTTCTACAAAATTATTACCATTATTTTTATATAATGTTAATTCTGAACAAGAAATGATTATTCAAGAAAATATTTTTCTAATAAAAAAAATATCATTTTTAGAAAGTATTACAATACTGTTATATGAGTATAAAAAAGATTTATGTATCAAAGAAATTATAGATGGAGTGGAAATTGTAATCCCTATATTGAAATTAATAGATAAAGAAGTAGAATTAAAACGATTAAAAAAAGAAGAAAAAAAAATACAACTTAATATATTAAAAATTAAAAACAAAATTTTAAATAAAGATTTTTTATATTATGCACCTCAAAAAATAGTCATTCAAGAAAAAAATAAGTTACTAAAATTAAATGAAATACATATAAAATTATCTGAACAAATAAAAATGTTAATAAATATATCTCATAAAAAATAATTTTTTTTGTACATTATTCTTAATTCATAAAAATTATAGGTATTTTCAATGTCAATTTTATATAATATTATTTCTAAAAAAGAATTAAAAAAACGCATGTTCTTTGAAAAAGAACCTCGTTTAACTTTGTCTTTTTACAAATATTTTACTATTAAAAATACTCAAGAATGTCGTGATGAATTTTATAAAAATTTTTATAAATATAATGTTTTAGGAAGAATTTATATAGCTACTGAAGGGATAAACGCACAAATTAGCGTTCCAAAAAAGTATTATTTTTTTATAAAAAAATTTTTGTATAATTTTAATTTAGAACTTAATAATTTACGTATAAATAAATCATTAAATAATGAAAAATCTTTCTGGGTTCTTTCTGTTAAAATTAGACAGAAAATTGTACAAGATGGAATTACAGAAAAATTTTTTAATCCTAATAATGTTGGTATTTATCTCAAAGCAAAAGAAGTTAATTTAATGTTAAATGATAAAAAAACAATATTTATTGATATGAGAAATTCTTATGAATATGCTATTGGTCATTTTAAAAATGCAATAGAAATAAAAAGTTTAACTTTTCGAGAACAATTAAAAAATGTAATACGATTAATGAAAAATGCTAAAAACAAAAAAATTGTTATGTATTGTACAGGTGGTATTCGCTGTGAAAAAGCTACTGCTTGGATGCTTTTTAATGGTTTTAAAAATATTTTTCATTTAGAAGGAGGTATAATTGGTTATGTACATGATGCTCGAAAAAATGGTTTTCCAGTTCTTTTTAAAGGAAAAAATTTTGTTTTTGATAATCGAATGAGTGAAAAAATTTCAGATGATATAATATCATTTTGTAAACAATGTGGACAACCTTCTGATACTTACATTAATTGTCATTACAATTTTTGTCATCTTCTTTTTATTCAATGTGAAAATTGTTCTATTAATTTCAAAAAGTGCTGTTCTTTAAATTGCATGAGAAAAATATAGATATAATATATAAATTTATGATTCTAGAAAAAATGGAACTTTAAAAAATCTATTTTTATAAATTATTTTTATTAGTTCTTAATTTTTTATATTTTACTATTGATAATACTTTTTTCTAAATTTTCCCAATGTAATATTTTTTTTTCTAACTTTTTTTCTTGTTGAGCTAACATTTTTAGTATTGGTAATTTTTCTTCTAATGTTTTTTTAAAAAAATTAGGTTCATTCGTTTTTTTTTGTAGTTTTATAATATTGAGTTCAATTTTTTCTATTGTAGATAATACTGAATGTAATTCTTTTTTAAAATTATTTTTAATTTTTATTTGAATATTTTTTTTAAAATTATTTTTAATTTTTATTTGAATATTTTTTTTAAAATTATTTTTTTCTTTTTTTAAATGATCATAATTACCAAGATAGGTATTAATTAATCCATTTTTTTCGAAACACCAACATTTTTTTACTGTATTATTAATAAATGTTTCATCATGACTAACAATTATAACAGTACCTTTATAATTAATAATAATTTTTTCTAATAATTGTAGAGTATCTAAATCTAGATCATTTGTAGGTTCATCAAGAATTAAAACATTACTTGGTTTTAAAAATAATCGAGCTAGAAGTAATCTATTACATTCACCACCTGATAATGTTTTTACTAAAGATTGCAATTGATTAGGTTTAAAAAGAAATTTTTTCAAATAACCGATTGTATATTGTTCTCTTCCATTCAACATAATTTTTTCTTTTCCATAAGCTATATTTTCTAAAATAGATTTGTTTGGATCTAATACAGATCTATTTTGATCAAAATATGATATTTTAAGTCCTGTACCTATATAAATTTGTCCCTTTTGAGGTTTTTTTTCTCCTGTAAGGATTTTAATTAATGTACTTTTTCCACATCCATTATTACCAATTAATCCTAATTTATCACCATGTTGAATAATCGATGAAAAATTTTTTATAATAGTTTTATTATTTATTAAAAAATCTACATTTTCTAATTTAAATATTATTTTCCCTAAATAATTTTTAGATTCGTTAATTTTTACATTATTTAATTTTTCTATCTTTTTATAATCTTCATGTTCTTTTCGTAATATTTTTAAATTTTTAACTCTTCCTTCATTACGAGTAGAACGTGCTTTAACACCTTTTCTAATCCATTTTTCTTCTTTTTCTAGATTTTTATCAAATAATTTTTTTTGTATATTTTCAATACGATTACTTTCATTTTTTAATTTTATAAAATTATTGTAATTACCAGGCCAAGAAATTAATTTTCCACGATCAAGATCTACAATACGCGTACATATATTTTGAATAAAATTTCTATCGTGTGATACAAATAATATACTACCAGAAAATTTTTTTAAAAATATTTCAAGCCATTTAACTGTTTTTATATCCAAGTGATTTGTAGGTTCATCGAGTAATAGTATATCAGGTTCTCTTACTAGGACACGACCTAATGCAGCTTTTCTTAATAAACCTCCAGATAGATGAGATAACAAAGTATTTTTATTTAGTTTAATTATTTCAATTATTTTTTTTATTTTTACAACTTGTTCAATATTTTTTTTTGGATTTATTTCATCTTCGTTTAATCCCGAACTGATAAAATCATATATAGAAATATTAAGATTTTTAGGATTTTCTTGTTTTAAATAAGCTATTTTTATATTATTTTTATAAATAACACGGCCATGATCTAATTCTTGCTTTTTAGTAATAATTTTCAATAAAGTAGATTTACCAGTTCCATTTTTACCAATTAAACAAACTCTTTCATTTTCTTTGATATGAAATGTGCTATTATTTAATATTTCTAAATTACTAAATGATAAACAAGCATCTTGAATATTAATTAAAGACATAAATTTTCTTTCCTTGAATTTATTTTACATGTTTTATTAACCAGGAATGATAAACGTTTGGGTTTTTTAAAAAATCTTTCGATTGTATTTTTTTGGTAATTTTTTTTGCATATAATTGTATTTTTTTAATATAATTCAAATTAATTTCAAAATTTCTTGTAGAACTTGAAAAAATAATATCACCATTATGATGTAAAATTCTTTTTAAATGCACGATTATACTCATATAATCTTTTTTTAAATCAAAAACTTGGTTCATTTTTTTAGAATTAGAAAAGGTCGGTGGATTTACAAATATAAGATCAAACTTTTGATTAGTTTTTTTTAGCCATTTCAGACAATCAGCTTGAATAAAATGATGTTGAGAACTTGTTAAATTATTAAGACACATATTACGCATAGACCATTTTATATAAGTGTGAGAAATGTCTACACTAGTAGTGCTATTTGCTTTTCCTAATCCAGCATAAACACTCGCAGTTCCAGTATATGAAAATAAATTAAGAAAATCTTTTCCCTGAGCCATTTTCCCTAATAATTTTCTTATTAGTCTTTTATCTGAAAATAACCCAGTATCTAAATAATCTGTTAAATTTACTAAAAATTTTGCATGATATTCTTTAATAATAATAAAATTACTACTATTAAATAGTTTTTGATACTGTGTTTTATTTTTATTTTTTTTTCTAGTTTTTAATATAATATTATTTATAGGAATAGATAATATTTCTTTACTATAGTAAATAGCATGACATAATCTTTTAAATGCTTGATTATGATCTATTGATTTTGGAGCTTTATATTCTTGAATTACTATCCATTTTTGATAAATGTCTACTATTATATTATAATTTGGTAAATCTGCATTATAAATACGAAAAGATTCTAAATTTTCTAGATTAGCCCATTTTCTTAATTTTTTAAAGTTTTTATTTAATCTGTTTTTAAATTCATTTTGTTCAATATTAGAACTTTTTGAGAAAATTAAAAAATTTTTTTGAATACAATCTAATGAACCATTTTTAAAAAAATATTGTTCGTATGACTGCATTTGTACAAAATTTAATAAAAATATTGATGAACTAAATATTGATAATTTCCATTTATTAAAATATTTTTTTGATACTTTTCCTATTTGTATATACAAGCCTACTAATTGACTTTCAGTTTGATGTCTTTCTCCATATGGTGGATTAGTTAATAGTATTCCTTCTGTCTTTTTTTTATAAATATTTTTTAAATTATTTAAATCTTGTGTTAAAAATTGAATTATTTTTAATACACCTGCATTTGATGCGTTTATTTTAGCTTTTTTTATAATTTCAGTATCATAATCATATCCTATAAAGTAATTTTTAAAACATTTTTTTATACCTATTTTGAATCGTTCTTGAGCTTCTTTGATAACCTCTTGCCATAGATTATCATTATATTGTTTCCATGATTGAAATCCCCATTTTGATCTTTTTAACCCAGGGGCTCTATCAGACGCTATCATAGCTGCTTCAATTAACAATGTTCCTGAACCACACATAGGATCTATCATAGGTATATTCTGATTCCATCCCGAACTTAATACAATTGCACTGCCTAAATTTTCTTTAATAGGGGTAGTATTACAAAATTGACGATATCCTCTTTTATTTAAAGATTCTCCACTTAAATCTAGCATGATATGTAGAATATTATTATTTAATAATGATTTTATTCGAATATCAGGTTGAATAAAGTTTATATTTGGACGAGAAGAATATTTATTTTTAAATTGATCAACGATTGCATCTTTAATTATTAGTGCTCCGAATAAACTATTGCGAATAATATTATTAGTTCCTTTAAAATTAACTAAAAAGGTATTATTGATATCAAAAATTTCAGTCCAATTGATATTATATATATTATTATAAAGATCTTTAGCATTACTAATAGTAAATTTTTTTATACATAAATAAATACGTGAAGCAATTCGACTCCACATTAAACTTTTATATAATAATAGATCGTTAGATTCATAATAAATTCCTCCATTTATTATATTTATATTTTTAGCTCCTAAAGATAAAAGCTCGTTTTCTAGTAATTTCTCAGTTCCAAAATTTGTACTTGCGAATAAATAATTCATTTTTTATTATAAGTTTTATAAAATTAAAAATTATTTTTATATTATATCTAAGATTTTTTCAGATATATAATTCTATAAATAATTCATAAGATCTTAATAGTTAAATTTATAGTTATATTTATTGTAAAATTTTGATAAATATTTAGTACATATTCCATCTCAAAAAGGTAAATATTAAGAATATATAATAAAAATTTTATATTTCATTAATAATTTTTTTAACTAGTGTTGGACCATGATATACTAATCCAGAATAAATTTGTATTAAAGTAGCTCCTGATTTAATTTTTTCTTTAGCTGAATTTATAGAATTAATCCCTCCAACTCCAATAATAGGAATTTCATTTTTTAAGTTTTTTGATAGTATTGAAATTATATTAGTGCTTTTTTTTTGTAAAGGCAATCCACTTAAACCGCCTTTTTGAAAACTATTTTTTAATCCAGACACTAATGAGTGATCTAGTGTTGTATTAGTTGCAATTACTGCGTCTATTTTATATTTAATTAATTTTTTTGAAATATAAATTAATTCTTTTTTTGAGAGGTCTGGTGAGATTTTAATTGCTATAGGAACATATTTTAAATATTTTTTATGAAGTTCTTTTTGTTTTTTTTTTATTTTATATAATAGATCTTGAAAAAGAATTCCGTATTGTAAATTTCTTAAATTAATAGTATTAGGTGATGAAATATTAATTGCAATATAACTGGCATAACAATAAATTTTATCTATACATATTAAATAATCATTAATTGATTCTTCAATTCTGGTATTGTGATTTTTTCCAATATTAACACCTATTATTCCTTTAAAATTAGATTTTTTTATATTGTTAATTAAATTATCTATGCCTAGATTATTAAATCCCATGCTGTTAATTATACCTTCCATGGGAATTATTCTGAAAATTCTAGGTTTTGGATTTCCTATTTGAGGTAAAGGAGTAACAGTTCCTACCTCAATAAAACCAAATCCCAATTTTGATAGAGAATTTATATATTCTCCATTTTTATCTATTCCTGCTGCAGCACCAAGTTTATTTTTAAAAGTTAAACCCATACATTTAATTTTTTTTGATGGTATTCTATTTTTATAAAAAAAATTAAATAGATTAATATTTTTTATTTTTAGATATTTTAATGTTAAAAAATGTGCTTTTTCAGGTTCTATTAAAAATAACAGTTTACGAATGAAATAATAAAACATTATAATTCCTTTTGATATAGTATAAAATACTAAAATAAAAATATTCTCTATAAAAATAAATAAAAATAATTTTATATACTATTTTTTTTAAAAAATTAATAAATTTTTTATTTATTTTATATTTTTATAAAAAATTTCAATAATATTCTTGTGAATTTTTGATATAATTAAAATATAAAATAGCAAATAATTATTATGTATAGTTATTTTATATGAAAAAATAGAATGAAAAAATAAAACAATACTATGAAACAATATAATTATCCAATAGTAAAAACATTACTTGATACTGATGCATATAAACTTCATATGCAACAAGCTGTTTTTTATCATTATAAAAATGTAAATGTAGTTGCCGAATTTCTCTGTAGAGGAGATAATTTTTTAGGTTGCTATTCAAATGTTTTATTAGAACAAATTAATATGATGAAGTCTTTATCTTTAAGTCATGAAGAATATACTTATATGACCTCTTTTCCATTTTTTAAGAAAGAATATTTACATTGGTTAAAAAAATTTCGTTATAATGTTTCACAGGTGAAAATAAACAACCATCAAGGTCAATTGCATATTCGTATAAGTGGATTATGGAAAGAAGTAATATTATGGGAAGTTCCAATTTTAGCTTTAATTAGCGAAGTTTTTCATGGTAATTTTTCCCCAGAAATTAGTTCTAAATCTGCTTTACAATATTTAGATACTAAATTAATAAAATTTTTTAATTATACAAAATATATAGATTTATCACATTTAAAAATCGTAGATTTTGGTACAAGAAGAAGATTTTCTTATAATGTACAATATTCTATTGTGAAAAGATTAAAAGAAAATTTTCCTTTTTTAATCGGTTCTAGTAATTATCATATAGCTCGTATATTAAAAATACCACCAGTAGGCACACAAGCTCATGAATGGTTTCAAGCTCATCAACAGATTGGAAAAAATTTAAAAAATAGTCAGGTTTTAGCATTACAAACATGGCTAGATCAGTATAATAATAATTTAAATATTGCTCTTACAGATTCAATCAACATGGATGCTTTTTTACGTGATTTTAATTTGTATTTTACTTCTTCTTATCAGGGAATCAGACATGATTCAGGAGATCCTGTGAAATGGGCTGAAAAAGCTCTTGAACACTATGAAAAACTAGGAATAGATCCCTGTACTAAAACATTATTATTTTCTGATAATTTAAATTTTAAAAAAATTATATCTTTATATAAAAAATTCAATAAAAGGATCAATGTTATTTTTGGTATAGGAACAAAATTAACTTGTGATATTCCATATGTAAAACCATTAAATATTGTTATTAAGTTAGTGAAATGTAATGGAAAACCTGTAGCTAAAATATCTGATAGTCCCGGAAAAACATTTTGTTTAGACCATAATTTTTTAAAACATTTATGTAAAGTATTTAATGTACCATTAAAAAATAGATAAACTTTAAATTTTTTATATTATGAGTTTTGTAATTTATTAATCCCTAATTAACTTTTTTAGAATATAAAAAATTTTTACTATTTTAAAAATTTATTTCTATAATAGTCTACTTTTTAAATAAGTAAAAATTATAAAAGGAAAGACTGTATGAATACAGTGTTAATATCAGATATATATAAAGAGAATATTATAGTAAATAGTCTTATTACTATCTGTGGATGGGTGCGAAGCCGAAGAAGTTCAAAATCTGGTTTTTCTTTTATTACAATTTATGATGGTTCATGTCTTGATACTATTCAAGTAGTAGCGAATGATTGTTTACCTAATTATTATAAGGAAATATTACATCTAACAATTGGATGTTCTGTGGTAATTACTGGAATATTAATATTATCAATTGGAGAAAAACAAAAATATGAAATTCAGTTGAAAAAAATTAAAATTTTAGGTTGGATTGAGAAACCAGAGACTTATCCAATATCTGCTAAAAAACATAGTATGGAATATTTAAGAGAAGTAGCACATTTAAGATCTAGAACTAATTTAATTGGTGTAATAGCTCGAATAAGAAATTATATATTACAATCTTTACACCGTTTTCTTTATAAGCATAATTATTACTGGGTTCCAACACCAATTATAACTAGTTTAAATACCGAAGGTACTGGAGAAATGTTTCGTGTTTCGACGTTAGATATGAAAAACATTCCTAAGAATAAAGATAAATCCGTTGATTTTAAAAAAGATTTTTTTGGAAAAGAATCTTTTTTAACTGTTTCGGGACAGTTGAATATAGAAGCATATGCTTGTTCTTTATCTAGAGTTTATACCTTTGGTCCTACATTTCGAGCTGAACATTCTAATACTAGTCGTCATTTAGCAGAATTTTGGATGTTGGAAGTAGAATCAGCTTTTAAAAATTTAAATGATATATCAGATTTTGCTGAGTATATGTTAAAATACATTTGCAAATCTCTCTTAAAAAATTGCATGTCAGATATTACTTTTCTTAAAACCTATATTGATAATAATATAGTTAATCGTTTAGAAGAACTATTATTAGTAGATTTTATACGTATAGATTATGTAGATGCTATAAATATTTTAATTGACTCTAAGATTCAATTTAACAATTCTATTTCTTTAGGTTGTGATCTATCTTCTGAACATGAGCGCTTTCTTGTAGAAAAATATTTTAAGATTCCAGTAATAATAAAAAATTACCCAAAAGAATTAAAAGCATTTTATATGAGATTGAATGACGATAAAAAAACTGTTGCAGCAATAGATTTATTAGTTCCTAATATCGGAGAACTCATAGGTGGTTCTCAACGTGAAGAACGTATTTCAATTTTAGACGAACGTTTGTTAGAATTGGGATTAAAAAAAGAAGATTATTGGTGGTATCGAGATCTTCGCCGATATGGTACAGTTCCTCACTCAGGTTTTGGAATGGGTTTTGAACGATTAATTTCTTATGTTACTGGAGTAACAAATATACGAGATCTTATTCCATTTCCACGTACTGTTAATAATGCTAATTTTTAACTATAATATTTAATATTTATTAAATGATTTTTGGTTTTAGTATTTAAAAAAAATATAAAAAAAGAAATATTTTAATAATATATTGATATTGATTTAAGTTATTTTTACTAAAAGGTAATATAAAAAATTATGATAAATCATAAATCCTTAGCAATTTTAATACCAATGTTATTAGCTACTAGTAATGGAGCGAATGCTTTAGACATATTCAACAAAAATGGTAATAAACTTGAATTATATGGTAGTATAAATCCCAACCATGCATTATCTCATGATTTTTTGTCAACTAAAATTACATCTCATAAAGATGATACAAATGCTATTTTAGGTTTATCAGGAGAAATAAATATTAGTGATGAACTCTTAAGTTATGCAACGATTGAATATAAAACTGATTTGTCTGAACCAGAAGAATTATTAGACAAACAACATCTTAATACTGTACGTTTAGGATATGCCGGTTTTAAATATGGTAATTGGGGTTCAATAGATTATGGTCGTAATTATGGTATTTTTTATGATGTAAAATCATTAACTAATAATCATATTCCATACATTAATAAAAATAATGTGTTTTCTTATAACGATAATTATATGATAGGAAGAAGTAATAGCGTACTTACTTATAGAAATAATAATCTTTTTGGTTTATTTGATGGAGTTAGTTTTGCATTACAATATCAAGATGAATCTAAAAATAGATCAGAACGTCAGCAAAACGGTACTGGTTGGGGTGCTTCTTTAAAATATGAAAGTGATGTTGGACTTACTGCTATTGGTTCTTTTTTTTCTTCCGAAAGATTTAAATCTAATACGGCTAATCAAGATATAAAAAATCCTTCTATAGGAGCGTATGGATTAGGTTTCAAATATGATGCTAATGATATATATATTGCGGCTTTTTATGGTGAAGCACGTAATTTAACACCATCATTTAATCTTGTTAGTCAAAGTGATGCATCTAAAGAACAACCATATATTAATAGAACTCAAAATATTGAAGCTATTGCAGAATATAATTTTCATTCTGGATTTCATCCTTCTCTTAGTTATTTAGATTCTAAAGGACAAAATGCGAATACAAAAGATTCTTCTAGTTATCAAGATTTAGAAATAGCAAAAGAAATTAATATTTCTACTCGTTATGATTTTAATAAGAACATTTCTACATATATGAATTATAAAATTAATTTATTAAATAATAGTAATTCGGCGAAAAAAAATAATATGCCTATAGATAATACAATTGGTGCTGGGATAGTTTATCATTTCTAATTTTATGAGAATATATATTTTTTTTTGAAATTAATTTAAAATCTAATCATTAAGAGTTAGAACTTTCTACTGGTATATAAATAGAGAAATCTATTTTTTTATATTCAAAAAGTAATTAATCATTGAATTATATAAATTTCAGTAGAAAGGGCTACTCTTAGTAACACTAAAATTTTTTAAAAAAATAGTATTTATATCATTTTAAATAAAAAATTAATTTTTTAAAATCTAAAAATAGATGTAAAAATATTTTTTTCATAATATTATATTATTTTTTTTATATGCGTATATAGAATATACTTTTTTTATATACTATTCCTACCAATAAAATTTTTCTTTTTGCATGAATACTATTTCTCCTGTTTTAACCAGTATTAATTCTATTTTTAATAAAAAAGGTTCATTTTTACCAGAAATACAACTATGGAGATAATAATTTACATTATTATTACGGGATATTAAGATGGCAGTACTAGTATCTAGTGTATTTTTTATTTTTAATAAACCTAATTTTTTTTTATTTTTTTGAATTATTTCTTTTTTTAGAAAATTAATTTTATTGTTTTTTTCAACAAATTTATTTTTTATTAAATCTGTTAATTTTTCTGTATTTATGAGAATATTGGTATTATTTTCTAATAAATCAATGAAAAATAATGTATTTTTGAATGCAAATTTATTATTGTTTTTTAGTATTTTTGAAATAATTTTTTCTGTAGCCGAATCAAAATTTAAAAGCATAAAATTTGATTTTTTTGTAAAAAAACTTGGTTTTTTTTTTATGACATTATTTTCTATTTTATTAGAAACGTCACAACCGTTTATAAAAAATATAACAAAAAATATAGATAGCAAAAGTTTACTCAAATTTCATCCTTTAATTACAAAACAATTAAATTTTAAAAGAAATTTTTAAATAAAAACATGATCAAGAAAACGATTTAAGTTTTTTACCTCCTAGTAAATGCATATGAAGATAATTAATTTCTTGACCACCGTTTTTATTACAATTAATAATAATTCTATATCCTTCTTTACTAATTTTTTTTTGTTTTGCGATATCAACGGCAATATAAAACATATGTCCTAAAATCGATTTATTTTTTTTATTAATATCATTTGATGATGCAATAAAAAAATTGGGTACAATTAATATATGTACTGGTGCTTTTGGATTTATGTCTTTAAAAGCAGTGACTTTTTCATCTTGATAAATAATTTGTGCTGGTATTTTTTTTTTAATAATATTCTCAAAAATTAAATTATTTTGCATAATTATAGTTCCTTATTCTTTCATGTATTTTTTATATGTTCATCCATTGCTGTTTTAATGTTTTCAGATCTTGTTCCAAAAACAACTTGTATTCCTGAACCTGAAATTATTATTCCTGCTGCACCAATATTTTTTAAATCTTTTTGATTAACATTTGATATTTTTAAAACTGTAATTCTTAATCTAGTAATACAAGCATCTAGATTTTTAATATTATTTTTTCCACCTAATGCTTTAATAATATATGGTGCAATTTCATTATTGCTTTTTTCTAATATATTATTTTCTATATCTTCTCGTCCTGGTGTATTCAAGTTCAAATTAATAATTAATAAATAAAATAAAATATAGTATAAAAATCCGTAAAGTATTCCAACAATTGGAAAAAGAAATATATTATTACTATTTCCACTTAATACTATAAAATCTATAAAACCATGCGAAAAACTAGTTCCTGCACGCATATCTAAAAAAATACATAATGGAAAAGTTAATCCAGCTAAAAATGCATGAATAACATATAATATTGGTGCAACAATAATAAATGAAAATTCAATTGGTTCAGTGATACCAGTTAAAAAAGCAGTTAATGCTGCAGAAATCATAATACTACCTATTTTAGTTCTATTTTTCTTTTTAGATGAATGCCAAATTGCTAATGCTGCTCCTGGAAGACCATACATTTTAAAAATAAAACCTCCTGATAAGTTTCCCGCTGTAGAATCACCTGCCATATATCTTGCAATATCTCCATGGAATACTTGTCCTATAGAATTAGTATATTCTCCAATTTGCATTTGAAATGGAACATTCCATATGTGATGTAATCCAAATGGTACTAATGCTCTTTCTACTAATCCATATATAGCAAAAGCAAGAATAGGATTTTGATAGGCAGCCCATTCAGAAAAAATTTGAATACTATGGCCAATAGGAGGCCAAATAATAGATAGTATTAAACCTATTAATATTGAAGATAATCCTGAAATAATAGGAACAAATCTCTTTCCAGAAAAAAAACCCAGATATTCAGGTAATTGAATACGATAAAATTTATTAAACATATATGCTGAAATTGCACCTGCAATAATTCCTCCTAATATACCGGTATCTAGAAGATGTTGTTTTTTTATAATATCAATAGTTGTATGTAGAATAATTGGTTCTACTGTAGTTAATGTTTGAATCAAAATCCCATAAGATACAACTGCAGCTAATGCTGCAACACCATCATTTTTAGTAAAACCAAGTGCTACACCAATTGCAAAAATTAATGGCATATTACTAAAAACAGAACCTCCTGTTTGAGCCATAATTTGAGAAATAATATTTGGTAATAAACTAAAATTTGCAGACCCTATGCCTAGAAGTATACCTGCAATAGGTAATACTGAAACAGGTAACATAAGTGATTTACCAACTTTTTGAAAGTTTGCAAATACATTTTTAAACATATAAAAAAGACTCCTAACTGTATATAAAAATTTAAGATGAGTTATATAATATATTTTTGGAAAACCTTATTTTATATTTAGTATTAAATTTACTATATATTGAACAATGTACGAAAATTATTTGTTGTAATTTTTGCAAGTATTTTTATATCTATCTTTTTTAAGATAGAAATTTTTTTTGCTATCTGAAATAAATATGCAGGTTGATTTTCTTTTCCTCGATAAGGGTCTGGTGATAAATATGGGGCATCTGTTTCTATTAATAAACGATCTAATGGTATTTTTTTTATTGTATGACAAATTTCTCTAGCATTTTTAAAAGTTACTATTCCAGAACAAGAAATATAAAACCCTATATCTAATAATTTACATGCAGCATTATAATTTTCTGTAAAAGAATGTAATACTCCTCTACATTTATCTGCATTTTCTTCTTTTAATATTTTTATGGTATCATCTATAGCATTACGTGCATGTACTATAATTGGTTTTTTTAATTTTATTGCAATTCTAATATGTTCTCGAAAAAACTCTTTTTGTATTTTTTTATTTTGAGATGAATGATAATAATCTAAACCAGTTTCACCTATTGCCACTACACGTTTTATACAAGATAATTCTTTTATTTTATTAGATAAATTTTTTATTGTATGAAAATTATTAATTTCTTTTGCGCAATTTAAAGGATGTACACCACAGGAATAAAAAATAACTTTATATTTTTTAAATAATTTTTCTATTGTATAAAAATTATTTATAGAAGTTGATACTGTTAAAAAATTTTTTACATAATTTGTATAAGATTTTTTTATTACATCATCTATATTTCTATGTAATAAATTATAATTTAATCTGTCAAGATGACAATGTGAATCAATTAAAAACATAATTTTATCTCTTTTATATAAAAATTAATTATCTGATACAAAATCTAAAATTTTCTCCCATCTAAGTAATTGTTCTAATAATAATAATTCATAATTTATTCCAGATATGTTTAATAATCTATGTTTACAGTGCATCCAAGTGCGAATACTGATATCTAAAACAAGGTTTTTATAATTATAAGAGAGAAATTGAATTAATTCCATTTGATCAAAATTAGTTAAATTTTTTTTTTCATTAAAATTAAATTTAATAGCATCTAATAATAAAAAACATATTGAATCAATTTTTACTATACTGTTTTTTTCTTTTAGTGAATTTAATATTTTTAACAAGTTCTTATTTTTAAAAGCATCATATAAATTTTTATAAAAATTTATTCTATCTATCCATGCTTCGCTATTCATGAATTTTTTTGCAGATACAGGAGAACCTTGATTGATACGTAGTGCTGTTAAATATAATTTATTTTCTTTTTTAGTTTCTTTCTTTAACCAATTTAGACTCTCTTTTTCTGTTGGAGCAAATAATTTATAGATGATACAGCGACTATTTAGTGTAAAATGTGAATTTAAATTTTTATAATTTATAAGAAAAAACCAAGTTTTTTGAGGGGGTTCTTCTAATGTTTTTAATAAAGCATTGATTGCTGATTCTGTTAATTTTTCAGTGTCTGATAAAAAAACAATTTTAGATCCGCCTTGTTGAGCACATTTAAATATTTTTTTATTGATTTGTCTTACATCTTCTACACTGAATGTACTATTTTTTTTAGTTATAAAATTATGCCAATCTGGATGATTATTCGAAGATATTAATTTACATCCATAACATTCATTACAAGAATTTGTTCCTATGGGTTTTCGACATAACAACCATTTACTAATAAACCAAATTAATAATGATGCTCCTATCCCTTTTTGGGTTTTTATTAAAATTGCATGATGAGCTTTGTTTTTTTGATATTGTTGTATAATATTATTATACGGTTTTATTAACCAGGGGTATAATTTCATATAACTTGTTTATTAAGCCAATTTAATACTTTTTTTGTAATATTTTTAGTTACTCTTTTAATATTTAAATTAGCATTGATTATTATAGTGTTTTGATTTAGTTTAATATTTTTTAGATAACATTTTCTAGTTTTTTTAAAAAATTTTAAAGATCTACTTTCAATTAAATCTAATGTATTTCGTTTTAATGCTCTTTCTAAACCAATTTTTGGAGAAACATCTAAGTAAATAGTTAAATCTGGCATAAAATCCTGCAAAAATAAAGATTGCAATTTAGAAATTATTTTTTTTTTAATACCTAATCCTCCACTTTGATAAGCTAAAGAAGATAAATCATGACGATCAGAAATTACCCATATACCATTTTCTAACGCTGGTTTTATTTTTTTTTCAACTAATTGTATTCTTGCAGCATACATTAATAATAATTCAGTTTCTTTAATAAGATTATCAGTATTAAATTTTTTTTTTATTAATTTCCTGATATCTTCAGCAATTGGTGTACTACCAGGTTGACGCACTAAGAGTATATTTTTAATGTTATATTTTTTTAATATATTTTTAATACACATACATGCATTAGTTTTTCCTGCACCTTCTAAGCCTTCAACTACAATAAATTTATTTTTTATTATCATTATTTAAAATATTTATGATTGAATTTTCATTATATTTAATTTATGTTAAATTTATATTTATAAAATATTGAAAATATTTAATTTTTATTTTGTAAAATATATTAATATTATTTATTTTTTAAATGATAATTCTTAACATAATCGATAGATTTTTGTACTGTATTAATCTTTTCAGCTTCTTCATCTGATATTTCAATATCAAATTCTTCTTCTAAAGCCATGATTAATTCTACTGTATCTAGTGAATCTGCACCAAGATCATCTATAAAAGATGCATCATTAAAAATATTTTCTTTTTTTATATCTAGTTTTTCAATAATTATTTTTTTTATACGTTCTTCAATGTTTTTCATTTTTTTTATTCTCTTATATTGTTAAATTAATTACTATACTAATTTTTTAAAATATATGATTTTGAAAATTTTTATAATAATGTATATTATATCATATACATTCCACCGTTTACATGTAATGTATGTCCAGTGATATATGATGCTTTTGAGGAAGATAAAAAAATAACAGCATCCGCTATCTCTTCTTTTTTTCCTAGTCTTTTCATAGGAATATTAGATAAATATTTTTTATATTGAACAGAATCTAATGTATTAGTAAAACGTGTTTTAATAAAACCTGGTGAAACAAGGTTAACCGTAATACCCTTAGATGCTACTTCTAATGCTAATGATTTATGAAATCCAATCAGACCTGATTTAGAAGCGCTATAATTAACTTGTCCTTTATTACCTATATAGGCGATTACCGAACTAATAGTAATAATTCTACCTTGTCTTTTTTTAATCATTGGGCGAATAATCGATTTTATAAGATAAAATACTGATGATAAATTAGTTTTTATTACGTCTTCCCATTCTTTGTTTTTCATTTTAACTAATAAATTATCTTGTTTAATTCCAGCATTATTGATTAATATATCAATAGAATATTTTTTTTGGTAAATTTCCTTAATTTTTTCTGCAATAGAATTAGTATTTTTTAAATTTAAAACTAGACCAAATCCGTTACCTTTCAAATAATCATCAATAGTTTTTACGCCATCTTTAGTAGTAGATGTACCAATTACTTGAACTCCTTTATTTATTAATTTTTTTGCAATTTCTTTTCCTATTCCCCGATTGGCGCCTGTTATTAATGCAGTTTTTTTATTTTTATTCATTTTTTCCTTTATTTATTTTTTTAAATGCTAATAAAAAATTCTTTAAATTATTAGTACTAAATGAGATAATATTTTTATCTTTTTTATTTAAATTAGTTAATATCTTATTAGGACCAATTTCTAACATTATAAAATTTTTTTTAAATTTTATAAAATCTATGACTTCTTTCCATCTTACAGTACTATACATTTGCCTAATTAAAGCATTTTTAATTTTTTTACTATTATTTTCGGATTTTACATCGACATTATTAATAACTGGAACTTTAGGTGGATGTATAGTAATTAGTTTTAATATTTTTTTTAATTTTTTAGATATTGGCTTCATTAATTCAGAATGTGCAGCTATATTAGTATTAATATTAAATATATATTTAGCACCTAATTTTTTACAATTTAAACTAGCTTTGTATACAGCAGATCTATCGCCTGAAATTACAATTTGATTGTGAGAATTGATACTTGCTAAAGAAACTATTTTTTTTTTGATGTCACTACTAAACATGACTTTTGAACTTTTCTTTTTTCTATACCAATGATTGCTTGCATTAAAGTAGGTCTATTTATAGTTACCTCTTCCATAAGTTGACCACGTAAAAAAACAATTTTTAATGCATCAGAAAATTTTATTGAATTAGAACATACTAACGCAGAATATTCGCCAAGACTATGTCCTAACATAAATGATGGACTTCTTCCGTTTTTATTATTCCAAAATCGATATATCGAAACTGATGCAGTTAATATTGCAACTTGTGTATATTTACTTTGATTTAATTTAAATTCAGGTCCTTCTTGTATTAATTTTAATAAATTAATATTAATATATTCTGATGCTTCATCAAAAGTATTTTTAAAAATATTATTATTTTTATAAAAAAAAGAAGATAACATACCTATATATTGAGAACCCTGTCCTGGAAATAACATTGCAAATAAAGTCATTATAATTACCTTATTTTTTCAAATCAAATTTCATAATATAATTATGAAATATTTTAAAATTTTTTTATTTTATTAGTGTGTTAAATATAAAATATATATTATTTTTATTAAGAACATATAAAAAAATTTTTTTTAAATAGATTTAACGTTTATACTATTTTTTATAAAATGGCACTTTTAAAAGTACCATTTTTACGAGATTTTTTTAAATAACTTTTTTACCTTTATAATAGCCATTCATAGTAACATGGTGTCGGATATGTGTTTCTCCAGAAAATTTATCTACAGATAAAGTTGGTAGTAGTAAAGAGTCGTGAGATCGTCTCATTCCTCTTTTAGATCGAGTTGGTTTATTTTTTTGGACTGCCATATTGCATTTCTCTATTTAGTATATTTAGAATTATTTTGATGAAAATAATATTTTTTTATATTAACTCTTGTGTATAAACTATATTATATTATTTAAATAATTTTTAAAATCTGTATCTAATGGTGCTTTTATATAAGTTTTATTTCCATTTTTTGGGTGAATAAAATGAATTCCAGAAGAATGAAGTAAAAGCCTATTAATATTTTTTTTATTTTTTATATTAGCATCTAAATTACTTTTACCATAACGTTTGTCAAATAGTATTGGATGCCCAGCATATGAGGTATGTACACGAATTTGATGTGTTCGACCAGTTTTAGGAGTAATTGATAACAAAGTTGAGGATGAAAATTTTTTTTTAATTTGAAAAAAAGTTTCTGCAGGTTTACCTTTTTGATTAATTAAAACTATTTTTTGTTTATTCTTTAATCTAATTTTTAATAGCGGTTCTGAAATTTTCTTTATATGAATAGGCCATGAACCATGAACTAACGCTATATATTCTTTTTTAATTTTTTTCTCTCTCAATTGTTGATGCAGTGATGCTAAAGATGTACGTTTCTTTGCTAACATTAAAACGCCTGATGTTTCACGATCAATACGATGTACAAGCTCAAGAAATTTATCTAATGGACGTAATTTTCTGAAAAATTCTATAACTCCAAAATTTAATCCACTTCCTCCATGGACTGCAATTCCTGAAGGTTTATTAATAATTAATAGATGATTATCTTCATATAAAATACTATTTAGTAAATTTTTAGCATGATTGAAGGGAAAAAAATTATTTTTTATATTAGATGAAACTTTTATTGGTGGAATTTTTAGTTCATCCCCAATTTTTAATTTATAATGTGGTTTGATTCGTTTTTTATTAATCCGAATCTTTCCTGTTCTAATAATACGATAGATCATGCTTTTAGGTACATTTTTAAATCTACAATGCATAAAATTATCTATTCGTTGATTCAGCATATCTTTATTAATATATATAATTGATATAGGTAATATTTTATATTTCATTAAAAAAATCTCTATTTTAAGTAATTTTTTTAATTTTTATTTATTATAATATAATTATTTATATAAATATATTAAATAAATTATTTGTTAATATATATAAAAAAAAAAATATAATATATTTATACATAATAATTTACTATATATTTATACTTTTAAATTTGATTTAAATTTGAAATTTTAAAAAAATTATTTTTATAGGTATTTTAAATAAATATCATAATATGATCATAAAAAATTAATTTTTTAATAGTTTATATTTCCTGTTGATGTATTTACTTATTTATAAAAATAAGAGAGAAAAAGTTATAATGAAAAGAATGTTAATTAATGCAACTCAACAGGAAGAGTTGCGTGTAGCTCTTGTTGATGGTCAACGTTTATATGATCTTGATATAGAAAATTCTGGATCAGAACAAAAAAAATCAAATATATACAAAGGAAAGATCACCCGTATAGAACCTAGTTTAGAAGCTGCTTTTGTAGATTATGGTGAAGAAAAAAACGGTTTTTTACCGTTAAAAGAAATTTCTAGAAATTATTTTCCAGAAAATACTTTTTATACCTTAGGAGTTAATATCAAAGATATTTTACAAGAAGGTCAAGAAGTTATTGTACAAATAAGTAAAGAAGAACGAGGTACTAAAGGTGCAGCCTTAACAACTTTTATTAGTTTAGCAGGAAGTTATTTAGTTCTTATGCCAAATAATCCTAAATCTGGTGGTATATCAAGAAGAATTGAAGGAAATGATAGGATAGTATTAAAAGAGTTATTAGCTTTATTAAAAATACCTGAAAATATGAGTTTAATTATTCGAACTGCTGGTGCCGGAAAATCTATAGAATCATTAAAGTGGGACTTATCTCTTAGACTACAGCATTGGAAAACAATTCAAATAATAGCGAAAAATCGAACTGCACCATTTTTAATCCATCAGGAAAGTAACATTATTGTTCGTGCTTTTAGAGATTATTTACGTCAAGATATTGGAGAAATTTTAATTGATAATCCTAAAATATTAGATTTGGCACGGAAACATATTACTTTTTTAGGTCGTCCGGATTTTGCTAGAAAAATTAAATTATACAGTGGAGAGATTCCATTATTTAGCTATTTTCAAATTGAAACACAAATTAATTCTGCTTTTCAGCGAAAAGTTAGATTGCCTTCTGGTGGTTCAATTATGGTAGATAGTACTGAAGCTTTAACTGCTATTGATATTAATTCTTCTCGATCTAAAAGTGGGACAGATATTGCATCTACAGCATTTAATACGAATCTTGAAGCAGTGGATGAAATTTCTCGTCAATTACGCTTGCGAGATTTAGGTGGTCTGATAGTAATTGATTTTATAGATATGTCCCCTATTAGTCATCAAAGAGCTGTTGAAAATAGACTACGTGAAATTGCACGTGATGATAGAGCGCGCATTCAAATTGGTCAGATTTCTAGATTTGGTTTGTTAGAAATGTCTAGACAAAGATTAAGCTCATCTTTAGGAGAATCCAGTCATCATATTTGTCCAAGATGTACAGGAACAGGAACTATTAGAGATAATGAATCTTTATCTTTATCTATTTTACGTTTAATAGAAGAAGAAGCTTTAAAAGAAAATACACATGAGGTTCGTGCTATTGTACCTGTAGAAATAGCATGTTATTTATTAAATGAAAAAAGAGATGCCGTTCATGCTATTGAAAAACGTCAAGCTGGGGGTAAAACTATTATTGTTCCTAGCAAAAAAATGAAAACACCACATTATTCTGTTTCCAGGATTAGAAAAGGTGAAAGTATAAATTCTACAAGTTATGGTCTTGCTAATATTCAGAAAAATAAAATCGCAAATTTTTTAAAAGAAAATATTTTGAAAAAAAAACGGAAAGAAAAATTAGACTTTACTAATTTTAGTTTTTTTGACGAAAATTACAATAAAATAAAAACAGAAAAACAAAATATTTTAAAAAAAAATAATTATCATAATGTATTTTTAAAAATTTTGTCAAATAATAGTAAATTTATATTTAAAATGATAGCTTGGTTTAAAAATTCTTTTTTAATTAAAAATATCTTTATTACTAGTGAAGTTCTTAAAAAAAATACTTTTCAAAATAGAAATAACATTTTTTTAAAAAAAAAATATTATTCTTTACATAAAAAAAATACAGCAGTTTATTTTAAATCATTTAAAAAAAATATTGAAAATATATACTTAAAAAGTAAAAATTTTAAATCGATTAAAAAAGATGATAACGTTTATTCAAGAAAACCTAACGATTTTCATCAAAAAAATGAGATTAAAAATTTAAAAAACGTAAAATTAGGTATATCTAGAACAGATAATTTTTTTGAAAATATAGAAAATAAAAAAAATAAATTGAAAGAATTTAATTTAGTTCAAAAAAATATCAATGAAGATAATTTTCTCAAAAACATTGTAATGAATAAATATAATACTATCAATGCCATTGACTATAATTCTATCTTGTATAAATTTTTTAATAATTCTAAATTTTTTAAAAACAAAAGATTGAAAAATAATTTTTTAGATTATTATCCTGTTAAATCTCCAATATTAACACCTTCTTCAGTATTTACATTAGAATTAGCATTAGGTAAAGTTTGGATTAAATATCCAATTATTATATCAGATGAAGTAAAAAAACAAAAAAAAATACTTAGAAAGACAAATTTGCATGTATCCTCTATTTTTGAAAAAAATAATATTTTTAAAAATTATAATGATTTTAGAATAAAAAAAATAAAAAATTCAATGTGTTCATTTAAAAAATCTATAAAAAACAACACTCAAATTCAAGAAACTTTAAAACCTAATTTTCTGAAATCAAATAATAAAAAAAATTTGTTAATTTTAGATAAAAGACAATCTTTTTATAAAAAAATATATATCAGAAAAAATAAAAAAAATCAATCTAGTGCACCTGTAACAAAAATTTCTAAAAATTCATATTTCAATAAAATAGAAAAATCATGTAATTTTAATTTATTAATGATGAAATTAAGTCTTAAAAGGAAAAATTCTGCAGGAGCACATGCTGCAACAAGTTTTTCTAATTCGCCTGTCTCAAAACCTAAATAAAATATTTAATGATGTACTAAAAATATTTTTTAATAAAAAATTAAACTATTAGAATTTTTTAATAAATAAAATATTTTTATTTATTAAATTATTTAATAGATAAAAAATAAAAACTTACTGTTAAAGTAAGTTTTTATTTTTTATAAGTGTTTTAAAAAATTAACTATAACGGTCAATAATGTCATTGAAAATACTTTCTGCTATTTGTAAAACTTTAACATTTGCAAGATAACATTCTTGTTCATAGCTTAAATCTTGATAATCTTGTTCAATATTATTAGATATAGATAATTTTTTATTTTTTAGTATATCGATCATATTTCTTTTAAAAGGTAGTTCTTCTTCCAGTTCATTACATTTATAAGCTATAGATTTAGAAAATTTTTGATAAGATTGATCAAGTGTTTCTTTATGATCAACTAAAAAATCTTGACTAAATTTGTTAATTACCATAGCATTATTTCTATTTTTATTTTTTATATCATCTGTGGATGAGAATGCGAATGGTTCGTTTTGATCAATTAATAATTCTAATTCTTCTAATGTTTTAGAATATGGCTTAATCATATAAATATCGCCATCAGAATTTTCTCCCTGTATTAAAAATTCTATTCCATCGAAGGTAATAAATAGATTGTTATTTTCTGTATGTATGTTAGGTTGAACTGTGACATGATCTGATAATCTTGTTACTGTCCAATTGTTATTTTTAAAATACACAATATAATTAGTGTCTTTTGCATCGCTAGTAGAAACCCATTTTGCAGATATTGTAGGAGATGAATGATTACTTGTACTAGATATTACTTCTGGATTACTAATGTTAAAAATTTGTTTACCAATATGTCCAAACATATCATATCCTAATGTATGATATGAGTTTATACTATCAGCAAAATTAACTGTTAATTGTCCAATTTTATTTCTTGTATTTGTTAATTCTTCTCTACGAAATCTAAGCAAAGCTCCTAAAGTAGCACTGGGAATCATATCCTCTATTTTTTTTGCTATTTGATCGTTATCATCAATATATCCTACACTAATATACCTGTCATCTGATTTAGATGTTAATGGAATTAAGTTTTGTTTTTGATTATTATCTATAACAGATATCCCATTATTTAAATAAAGTTTATAATTATCATTATCTTTAACAACTTTTATCCCAATTAAATCATTTAATTCATCTACTAGATTATCTCTTTTTTCAATAAGATTATCGATTCTATTAGGAATTTTGAACATAGGAAAATAATTTAGATTTATATTAATATCATGAATTTCGTCAATTAAATCATTAACTTTTTTAATATTATTAATAACTGATTCTTTAATCTCTTTCTCTAAAAATTTTAATTTTTTATCAAAATCTTGTATTGCAAAAACTATATCACTTAATTTGTTTTTTATATCTTCATTAATTACATTTTTTTCATCTAAAACAATATCTTTTTCTATTTGTTCATATAAATCATTAATTAGTTTATTAAAAATATTTGATTTTTCACATAATAAATCTTCTAGTTTTAATAATTGTTCAATTTTAGTTTGTTCGTCTTGGACCTGTACATCAGTTTTTCTTTTTTCTTCTGTAATGAAATCATTATAATTATCGTATATTTCTTTTACTTTTACTGTATTTTTTGCATTTGAATTTTGTGGAGTACTTTCTAAAACAACGCGTTTTCCTGAGTTTTTTGCAGCTGGATTATTAATTTTATTAGTAGTATTATCAATCATAATTTTCATTGCATTAATACCAGCAATAGCAGTATTGAATATAGAACTCATTTTTTATCCTTATTTAATAAGATATTTGTTTTATTTTAAAATATATTTTCTGTATAAAATAGTATTTTAATTTTATTTTTTTTGCTACTATTTTAATTCTACAATTTTTTTTGTAGTTGAATTTGTTTTAAAATAATATTAGTTAATCCTGTTCCCTTTTTGCTAATTTCTCGAGATAATTCTTGATCATAAATATCAGTATAGAGACGACTTTGATTATTATCTAATAAATTATCTTTTGATAAGGAACTTCGCATACTTTTAAGTAGTATTTGAATAAATACGCTTTCTACTTCCTGAGCTGTTTTTAATGCATATTTTTTAGGATTTGTACGGACTTGGTACTTAAGTTCATTAATAAATTGTACGTTGTAATTTGATGTTTTAAATAGTAATAAATTATCGTTCATTAAATAATTTCCAATTTCGCGTTAAGACAACCAGCACTTTTCATTAATTGTAAAATAGACATTAATTCATCAGTTTTAGTACCTAATGCATTTAAAGCTGCAACTATATTATTTAGGTTTTCTTTATTACTAGCAATATCATCCATATAATTTTTATTCACTATATCTTCTATATATTGTTCTTTTTTTTCAGTTTTCTTAAATGATTTTAAAAAATATAAATCTCTTTTTTTATTTTGAATTTGATGTATTGTTATAGACATACTTCCATTTGAAACTACACATGATCCTAATTTTACTGATTGGTTAATTACAATAGAACCAGTACGAGGATTAACTACAACTTTAGCCTCTTGTGATGGTAATGAAATATCTATATCTTGAATATTAGAAAGCATATGTACTTGTACATCATTATTGGCTGAAGTGTTCAATTGTACTGTTTTTGAATCAATAGGGGAAGCTGTATCTGGGTATTTTATATTAATCATATCGCTAATACGTTGTGCTGTACTAAAATTTTCTTGATTTAATTGTAAGTTAATTGTTTTTTGTTTTCCAAAGTCATTTTTTATTTCACGTTCAATTGTTGCACCATAATGAATTTTTCCAGAATTAACTTGATTTAAATTAATATAATGAATTTTATTTTTTTTATTGTTCTTTTCAGATACAATTATATTACCTTGAGCAATAGCGTAAATTTGATTGTCAGTACCTTTTAAAGGAGTCATTAAAAGCGTACCTCCTTTAAGACTTTTCGCATTCCCCATAGATGAAACTACTACATCTATTTTCTCACCGGCATGACTAAATGGGGGCAAATTTGCTGTAACTATTACTGCTGCTACATTTCTTAAATGCATATTAGCATTTATAGGAATACTGACACCTAATTGTGATAACATATTATTTAATGATTGATTAGTAAAGGGAGCCTGTGTTGATTGATCTCCTGTTCCATCTAATCCGACTATTAAACCATAACCAATAAGTGGATTATCTCGAATTCCTTGAATACTAGTCAAATCACGTATTTTTTCAGCATATAAAGGTGAAGAGAAAATTGTAAAAATAAAAATAATTAATTTTATCCATAATAATATTATTTTAGACATAAAAAACCTTTATCAAGTACTATTTAAAAAGTATTATATAAGTATGTTATTTTTTATAAATATTAAAATTATAAAAAATTTTTTTATTTTTAAGTTTTTTAAAATTTTTAATTTTTCTCATAAAGAATAAACAACCTTCTTTATGAGTTTTAATTAAATTTATAAGAAATATAATTTTTGATAGTTTTTTAAAATTATTTCATTTAATAAAATTTATCTATATAGGAGAAATCTTTAATAAAAATCTTTGTAACCAACCCATTTTTTGAATATCGTGAATACGTCCATGACTTAAATATTCAATACGTGCATCAGCGATTTGAGTAGATACAATAAGATTGTTTTTGTTAATGTTATTAGGATTTATTACACCTGAGAATCGAATAAACTCTTTACCTTCATTAATAGCAACTTGTTTTTCTCCGATCACTTTTAAATTTCCATTTGGAAATACTTTTTGGACAGTAACGGTAATAAGGCCAGTAAATTTATTTTTAGCTGAATTACTACCCTTACCTGAAAAATTATTTTTTCCTATATTATCTAAACTAGTTATATTATCCTTTAAATTCATTCCAAATATAGGGTTTAATTGTCCAGGTGATATTTTTATTCCTAGATTAGTGCTTCCATCTCTACTTAAATCTGAAACAGAACTATTGCTCGCACTTATATTTTCCTGTAATACAACAGTTATTATATCTCCAATATTATGTGGACGATGGTCTTCAAATAATGGTTGATACCCATAATTTAGCGGTATTTTTTCTTGAAATAAAGAACCGTTTGTCACTTTAGGCCATACATTAGGTGCTATAGCAGTTGTATTTCCTTCTACCAAAGATTTGTATTCAACACTAGCACAACTTTGAATTATTAATAAAAAAATAGCAGTTAAATAGTATTTTTTTTGACAAATAAAAAACTTTATCACGAAAAAGTTACCTTTAATGACAGACGTTTAATATATAAAATTTTTTCAAATATTTTCTATGAAAATATTATAAAATTTAATTATTATAATTGTGATAATTTTTGTAACATTTGATCTGATGTATTAATAGATTTACTATTTATTTCATATGCTCTTTGTGTTTGAATCATATTCACTAGCTCTTCAGCTACATTGACATTTGAAGTTTCAACATATCCCTGACATAATACTCCTGTACCATTTAATCCTGGAACGGTATCGATTGGAAATCCTGATGCTTGAGTCTCTTGATATAAATTTTCACCTAAACTTTCTAAACCAGAATTATTAACAAAACTAATTAAATTTAATTGTCCAAGTAAGACAGGTTGTGTTTGCCCTTGAACAACAGCACTAACAACACCGTCTCTTGCTATATTAATATTTATAGAATTGGAAGGAATATTAATTTCAGGTATAATAGGAAAACCACTATTTGTTACTAATTGACCATTTTGATCTGATTGAAAAGATCCATCTCTAGTATATGCTATAGTACCATCTGGTAATTGTACTTGAAAAAATCCTGAACCGTTAATAGCTACGTCTTTTTCAGAATCTGTTTTTGAAAGATTACCCTGACTATGAATTCTTTCAGTAGATACAGGTCTTACTCCAGTACCTAATTGTAATCCTGATGGCAAAGTTGTTTCAAGTGATGAATTTGTTCCTGCTTCTCGTATCGTTTGATACATTAAATCTTCAAACACTGCTCTAGATCTTTTAAATCCATTTGTACTGACATTTGCCAAATTATTAGAAATAACATTCATATTGATTTGTTGAGCATCAAGACCAGTTTTAGAAATCCATAAAGAAGGAATCATATTTTTATCCTATTGATTATCAATTGTTAATATTAATTAATTGGTTTGCATATTCTGAATTTTGATCACACATAGATATCATTTTCATTTGCATTTCAAATTGTCTAGCGTTCGATATCATTTCTATCATATTTCTAGAAGCATTTACATTACTTTCTTCTAACATACCTGATTGCACACGAATTTTATTACTATGATTTACAGTATTAATATATTTGTTAATTTGATTATCTTTCTTAAGATAAAATAATCCATTTTCTTTTTGTATAAGATCTTGTGTAGGAATACGTACTAATTTTAGTGCTCCTATTTTAGTTTGAGTAATATGATTTTTATTTTTTTTTATTGAAGTAACTATTCCATCAGATAAGATCTTTACATTTATATTATTCGGTATTGTTATATTACAGTTATTTCCTACTACTTCGTTATCTTGAATTGTTAGTTTTCTATTTGAATTTATTTTTAAATGACCATTTTTTGTATACGCTTCTTGACCATTTTTATCTCTAACTGTTAACCAACCATCATCTTTAATGAATAAATCTAAATTTCTTTTTGTATGATTTAATATGCCTGAAGAAAGATTATGATATTCTTTTGTAATTTTATTACAATTATTATATAAGTTTTTTATATTTTGGTTTTGTATTTGAAAAATAAATTTTTCTTTAAAACCAGTAGTTGAAATATTTGCTAAATTATTAGCAATAATATTTTGTTTTTCTAATAATTGATTAGCTGCAATCATTGATTTATATATTGAATTTTCCATTATATTTTTTTAATCCTTTGAATATAGATTATCGTAAATTTATCAATGTGTTGATTATTTTATCTTCTGTTTTAAAAGATTGAGCATTTGATTGATAGTTTCGTTGTGCTATAATCATATTAATTAATTCTTTATTCAAATCAACATTTGATGCTTCGAGAGTTTTTTCACTTAAAATTCCAAAACCCTGATCACCAGCTATTCCTATTTTTTCTTCACCTGATTCCAAAGTAGCAGACCATAGATTTCCACTTTCAGGTTGTAATTTTTCAGGATTAACGAATTTTGATAATAATATCTGACCTATTTTTTGTTTTTGTTCATTCGAATATGTTCCAACAATTTCACCATTTGGAAAAATATTAAATGATTGTAGAACACCTTGAGGATATCCATTTTGAGAATGTTCTTCCAAAGAATTATTAGTATCTGATTGTTCCATAGTATCGGTTAAATCAAGAGTAATATTTTCATATTTTTTAGGATCTTTTGATTGAATATTGAGACTTTTATTAGAAATTAATTCACCATCAGAATTAAATATTAAATCAAAACTATCATTTATACCTTTTTCATTTTCAGATTCATTTGATGTTACATGAACTTGCCATTTATTTTTATCTTTTTTATTGAAAGCAATGTTAATTTGTTCTTTTTCACCATCTTTATTATATATACTAATATGTGTCATATATTCTTCTGTATTAGAAAATTGATTATCAGAACTATCTATTTGTGTCATTACATTAGCATTACGATTTAAAATAGCTTTTAATTTTATTTCAGAAGTCGATTTTTCTTTTAATATATGAGCATGTTTTAAATTAATAGGTTCTAAGCTAGATGGACTATTAAAAAAATTTTTTGAATAAATTTTATTTTGTCCAGTTAAATACATTCCTTGCATATTGATAATATTTTGATTTTTGTCAAGTAAAAACTGACCATCTCTTGTATAATGTATATGCCCCTGAGCATCTAAGACGCGAAAGAAACCATCTTTTACAATGCCTAAATCTAAATCTCTTCCAGTTTCAACTAACATTCCATTATTAAAGTTTTGTATGATATTTGAAATTCCGACACCATATCCATTAGTAGTATTTGAATAAAATGAATGAGAGAACATATCAAAAAAAATAGGCTTACTAGATTTGTATCCTATAGTAGATGCGTTAGCGATGTTATTAGATATAATATCTATATAATCATTGTTAACTAATAAGCCGCTTATAGCTCCCATACTAGACATAAATTTACTCCTATATTTATTTTGAATAAAAATATTTTTTATTTGAGAATCTCAAGAACATTTGAAGGTGTTGTTTTACCTGCTTCTCCTAAATCAATAATGGAATCATTAGAAGATATAATAATGCTATTTACTACTACTTCACTTAAACTTCTAACAGGAATATTTTTATCTTTATTTTTAGCAATAACGAATATATTATATTTTCCAGTTTTTACGCTTTTATTATGTAAATCTTTACCGTCCCATAGAAAATTATGTATCCCAGATTTTATATCTTTCATCTTTTTTAGATGCAAAATTTTATTGTCTTTATCTGTAATTTTTATTTGTACTGAAGTAGCATTTTCAAATAATTCTATTCCGAATCTTGTTTGAGTATCTTTTTTATGTATTATTTGTTTCTTGGGTACAATAATATGACGTCCAATTAATGAAGATAATTGAATATTTTGATTTCTATTAATTTGGTTCGAGAATTGAATTGCAGTATTATTTAATCTCTCAATTCCATTTGCTGTATTAATTTGAGCTAATTGTGATGTTAAGTCTGAGTTTTTAATAGGATCAGTGGGATCTTGATTTTTAATTTGTGCAATTAATAAACTTAAAAAGTTTTTTTGTAAATCTAATGGATTAGTGCTATTTTGTAAATTATGAGCATTTTTTTTAATAGATTCATTATTTATAGGCAGATTAACATCAATAATACTCATTTTTCCTCCTTATTCAGTAATTGTCAATGTTTTTATTATCATATTTTTAGCTGTTTTTAATACTTCTATATTTGCTTGATAACTTCTTGCTGCTGAGATATTATCTACAATTTCTGTAATAGGATTCACATTTGATGTTAAAACATAACCTTTTTTATCAGCCATAGGATTATTTGGATCATATATCATCTTCATAGGACTAGGATCATCTATTATACCAGATATTTTAACTCCACCTATTTTTGAATTTTTTAAAGAATCTAATTCAAAAATAACTTTTTTTGCAATATATGGATAAAATTTTCCGTTTTTATATATTGTACTATCTATATTAGCTAAATTGTTAGCGATTACATTTATTTTTTGTGACTGAGCAGTCATCGCTGAACCTGCAATATTAAATATATTTATTAGAGACATAATTTATATTATCCTTTTAAAACATACATCATATTTTTAATTTCATTTTTCATAAATACCAAACTTGATTGATATTTTAAACTGTTATTTATAAATTCGATTCTTTCTCTATCCATATTTACTGTATTACCGTCTTGTTTTATTTGGTTTGTAGTTATAGGGATAGTTTTTAATAAAAATAAATTTTTACTTTTTGCATTTAAATGATAAGGAGACGTTTTTTTTAATAAAATATTTGAATTTTTTACATTTTTTTTATCTAACATTTTAGTAAGTTCATTTTTAAAATTAATATCTATTGATTTATATCCAGGTGTATCAGCATTAGCAATATTAGCTGACAAAATTTCTTGTCTTTTAGCATAAAGATTTAATGCTTTTTGATTAAAATCAAAAATTTCATTTATTTTGTCAAACATATTGATATCCTTTAATTTGCGCATAAAAATTTATTTTAAAAAAATATTAATAAAAAGAAAATTTTATTTTTTACAAAAATTTTTAATAAATATAAAAAATAAAAGGTATGAATAAAATATTTTTATATTATACCTTTATTACACATTTTGTATCAAGAAAATGTTGTTAAAACACTATATTTATAAATCATTCTATTAATATAAATCAAGGAAAAGAATAATAATGAATATGATAATTTATTTTTTTTTATTATTTATATCTTTGACAGTTAATTCTGTTAATGCAACTGGACAAAAAATTAATTTTTTTGATTTAACGAAACAATTAAATATTTTTTTTAAAAAAGAGTATTCTTCTAATCGAGATAATATCAATATCATAGTACGTACTCCATTAAAAAAAAACATATATTGCAAAAAACCTGTTTTTTCTCTTTTAAGTAATGTTCATACTCTCGGTTTAATTGATGTTCTTTTAACTTGTAATCAAAAACGTTACTATCTGAAAGTAGAAATTCAATCTGAAGGAGAGTATATTATAGCAAATAGAAAAATTCCTAGAGGTACTAAAATCAAAGAATCTGATTTAAAAATTTTAATAGGACGTTTAGATATATTACCTAATAATACCTATCGTAAAAAGAAAGATGTTATAAATAGAATAAACTTACGTGATATTTTTCCGTTACAACCAATAACATCTTTTATGACAAGACCATTTTGGTTAGTTAAAATTAACCAACAAGTTACTGTTATTATTAATGGTAATAATTTTACAATTGTTTCTAAAGCAAAATCATTAAGCAATGGTGCTGAGAACGAAAATATACGCGTTAAAACAAAAAATGGTAAAATTATCAATGGAATTATTAATGAAAATGGTGAAGTAGTAGCTTCTCTATAAAAAAATATTTTTTTTGTTGATGTAATCATGTGTTTGTGTAAATATGTTATATATATTTTTTTTTGATATTAAAAATGAAAAAATTAATAAAAACAATAAACGAAATAGAAAATATTTTAACTTCATTAGAAGTTGTATTAAAAAAAGAATACCATAATTTATTGAATCCTAAGATCTCTATTATAGATAATTTAGAATCAATTGAAGAAAAAAAGATATTATTCAAGAAATATATCATTTTGAATCAAGATCGATTATTTCTTGAAAAGAAATATCATATTTTTGCACCTTACCAAAATAATAATGAATTAAATAATAATTGGAATAATATTTTAAAAAAATTTTATTTATTAAAAGAATTAAATTTTAAAAATAAAATTCTTATAAATAAGAGATATCATTTAAACCAGTGTTTTTTAGAATTGTTTTCAACATATAAGACAGCTATTACTTATAATTTTAATGGAAACGTAAAAATTTAACTAAAATAATACTAAATTAGTATTAATTTTTAATAGACCAATTTAAAGTTTCACCTGATAGAAAGGGAATAATTACGTCTCTTCCAACTTTTATTTTTTTTTTAATTTTAAATGGTTTTTTTATTATTGTTACAGTTTCTTTATTAATAGGCATATTATAAAATTTAGGGCCATTTTCAGAACAAAAAGATTCTAAATGTTTTAAAGCATTCATTTCTTCAAAAATTTGAACATAAGATAGTAGAGAAGATGGAGCATTAAATATACCAGCACATCCAAGAACATTAATTTTATTTTTATTAAGATGTGGAGCTGTATCGCTTCCTAAAAAAAAATGTTTATCTCCATTAGAGATAGCTTCTCTTAGTGCTATTTGGTGTGTGTTTTTTTTTAAAATTGGTAAACAATAAAGATATGGACGAATTCCACCATAAAACATATCATTTCGATTTAGCATTAAATGATGTGGTGTAATAGTTGCAGATAGATAATTAAAATCGTTTTTTTTAACATATTCTACAGATTCTTTAGTTGTAATATGTTCTAATACTATTTTTAACTTTGGAAATTTATTTCGTAAAGGATCCAATGTTGTTTCAATAAACTTTGCTTCTCTATCATAGATATCAATATTTTTATTTATCTCTTCACCATGAATTAATAACGGCATTCCTATTTTTTCCATACACTCTAGAACAGAAGCAATATCACTGATTTTTTTTATACCTTTTTTTGAATTGGTTGTAGAAGAATAAGGATAGAATTTAGCTGCTATAAATATTTTTTTAGAAAAACCAACTTCTAATTCTTGAGGTACTGTAAACTTAGTTAAATAACAAGTCATTAATGGTTGAAATTCATAATTTAAATGCATTGATTTTAAAATTCGACTACGATAAGCGATGCTTTTTATGCAATTTGTAATAGGACTATTGAGGTTTGGCATAATGAGAGCTCTTTTATAAAATTTACCAGTATATTTTATAACTTTTTTTAAAATTTTATTATCTCTTAAATGAACGTGCCAATCATCGGGTTTTTTAATTTTTATCTTTTTTATAAATTTAGACATTTTTTTACTTTTTTTATATAGTTATAATTATTAGAATAATTTTAAATATTAATATATTTTTAAAGTTATTTTAGTGCTTTTTTTAATATTTATTTATTTTTTTAAAATAATTTTTTTTAATCTAAAAAATTTTTATTAATGATTAATTAAGTTAATTTTAAAAGCCTATAAAGATTTTATTTTAATTAAGATAAAAAAATTAAACTTAATTTTTAATATTTTTTATTTTAAAAAACAGTTATAGTTTCTTTTATAGTTATAGGTTAGTTTGGAATGAATCCTTTAAAATCTTTAATATCAGTTAGTTTAATGACTTTAATATCTCGTATATTAGGTTTTATTCGAGATGTTTTAATTGCGAGTATTTTTGGTGCTTCTATTTTTACTGATGCTTTTTTTATATCTTTTAAAATTCCTAATTTATTACGTCGTATTTTTTCTGATGGTGCATTTTCTCAAGCTTTTATACCTGTTTTAATGGAATATAAAGTTCATAAAAACGAGAAATTGGTACAGAATTTTATTTCTTCTATTTTTGGATTTATGCTCTTTTTTTTGTTTTTATTAACTATTTTAGGAATGTTTTTTTCTCAATCTATAATTGTAATAAGTGCACCAGGTTTTTCAGACTCACCTGAAAAACTAATATTATCTACAAATTTGTTAACGATAATGTTTCCTTATGTTTTATTGATGTCTTTATCTTCATTGTTTTCATCTATTTTAAATAGTTGGAACTATTTTTCTATTCCAGCCGTTTCTCCAATATTTTTAAATATTACTATTATTATTTTTTCTATATTTTTTAGTTCTTTTTTTCATCCTAATATTATTTCTTTAGCTTGGGCAGTTATTATAAGTGGTTTTATTCAATTATTTTATCAAATTCCATTTTTATATAAAATAAATATGTTAGTTATTCCGAATTTTAATTGGAATAATATTGGTCTTATAAGAGTTTTAAAAAAAATGGGACCTGCGATTTTAGGAACTTCTGCTAATCAAATTTCTTTAATAATTAATACTATTTTTAGCTCTTTACTTAATTCTGGATCAATATCTTGGATATATTATGCTGATCGATTGATAGAATTTCCAGTAGGAATATTAGGTGTTTCACTAAGCACTATTTTATTTGCATCTCTTGCCAAAAATTATAAAAACAAAATAATATCAGAATATAAAAAATTATTTAATTGGGGTTTTCGTATTAGTTTAATTTTATCTTTACCCAGTTCAGCAATACTTTTTTTTCTTGCAAAACCGATAATTATAGTTCTTTTTAAATATGGAAAATTTACAGATTTTGATGTTTTAATGACGGAAAAGGTATTAAAATTATATGCTTGCGGTTTAATTTCTTTTATCTTAGTGAAGATTTTAGCTTCTGCTTTTTATGCTTGTGAAGAAATTAATATTCCTATGAAGATTTCATTATTAACACTTTTTTTAACTCAATTAATGAATCCAATTTTTATTTTTTATTTTCAACATGCGGGTCTTGCTTTATCGGTTAGTATATCTGGTTGGATAAACTTTTTTTTACTTTATTGGAAATTATATCAAAGAAAAATTATATGTTTTCAATATAGTGAATTAATTTTTATTTTTTATGTAATATTATCAACATTAGTGATGATTTTAGTTTTATTTTCTATATTACATATGATGCCGTTTGAGGATATTAGTTTATTTTATGATAAAATTATTTGTTTGTTTTTTGCTTTATTAGTTTCTGGTATTACATATTTTTTGATGTTAAATATTTTAGGGATACGTTTATTAAATTTTTCTTATAAAAATATTAGAATATAGTAATATTTTATTAATCATATATCAATGATAATTTATCATTGATATATGATTAATATCATATTTATTATATAATATTATATAAATATCATTTTTCTTATAGTTCATCTAAAAATAATGGAGTTTCAAATGAAAAAACGAGCTCTCGCTATCGCGTTTTTATTAGCAAGCTTGATTTCCCCAGTTCAAGCTGAAGAACAAAATGGATGGTATCTAGGTACAAAAATGGGATGGTCTCATTTTAATCCTTTAAAGTATGATATTCATAATATTTTAGCTAATAATAATCAGGATAATTTTTTAATAGAAAATTTCAGTGCTCCAATTGTTGGATTGTTTTTAGGATATGAGTTTAATCCGTATTTTGGTTTGGAAATAGAAAATGATACTAATGGTTTTTCTCCTCATTTTATGTTTCAAAAAAATAAAGAACATATGCAATCTAATAGTGTTCAAGTAGCAACTAAATTATCTTATCCGATAACAGATGATTTTCATCTTTATACTAGATTAGGTGGGATTGTTTTATGGGATGATCTTGCTTCTAAAGACACTGTAAAAAATTTATTTAGTAAAGAGAGTTCATTATTTCCTAGTGTTTCTTTAGGTGCTGAGTATATTTTTAATGAAAAATTTATTACTAGATTAGATTATAATTGGAAAAATAGTGTGAAAAATATATTGAATTCGTCTATTAAACCTTCTCTAGGAGATGCAGTATTATCTATTGGATGGAAGTTTGGAAAATCGAATATAAATGATATGTTTTCATCTTATGATCCTGAATTACTAAACGCACAATATAGTGTTTTAAATGAAAATGTAAATTTTCCTTTTAATAGTACAGAACTAAAACCCATTGCTTACGATAAACTAAATAAATTAGATGATGATATAAAAGAGATGAAATTGAAAAATATTTCTATTATTCTTTTAGGACACTCTGACAAAATAGGTAATTATGAATATAATCAAAAATTATCTGAAGACCGTGCTTATAGTATTAAAAATTATTTAACTTCTCGAGGATTTTCTAGAGATAAAATAACCGTTAAGGGTATGGGGAGTTTATATCCATTAACTAATCAAGTATGTAAAGATATAAAAAATAAACCTTTACTAGTTAGTTGTTTAGCTCCAGATCGTCGTGTAGAAATTGAAGTATTATCTGATATTCAATAAATTAAATCTAATATATTAGATTTTTTAAAATTTAATTTATAAAATTTTTTTAGTTCAGAGTAACAACAGATATTTTTATATTTTACTATATTTTTTAATGTATTAATTTTCGGAGAGGGAGAGATTCGAACTCTCGGACGATTGCTCGTCGGCGGTTTTCAAGACCGCTGCCTTAAACCACTCGGCCACCTCTCCGATATAAAAATATAAAAAAAATTTAAATAAAATATTATCTTTATAATAAATCATTATATTATTTATTGCAAAGGTAATTTTATTTTATTTTTTAATAATTAATTTTTTAAAATAATTAATTTTTTTATTTGTAATTTTATTTTTTTTTTTCTATAATAATATTACAGGCGTGTTGACAGATTGGATATGTAGCGGATTGCAAATCCGTATAACCCGGTTCGATTCCGGGATACGCCTCTAAATTTTTTTATGCCCGGATGGTGAAATTGGTAGACACAAGGGACTTAAAATCCCTCGGCTTTATAGCTTTGCGGGTTCAAGTCCCGCTCCGGGTATTAAATAAAATTTTGAAAATTACTTTATAAAAAAGCTTGATATACTTTATATTTACTTGTTTTTTTTAGTATATAAAATTTTTTAAAAAATCTTTTTAATAGAATATTAAAATTTAAAAAATTATTTGTGACAAATCTTAATTCTCCTCTTAGTGTTAGGTATTTCCTAGAACAACATATCATTTTTTCTATTATATTAAAATCAATTTTCAAATCATTATGAAAAGGTGGATTAGAAATAATTAGATCAAATTTTTGAAAAACATTCGAGTACAAATCACTACATACTACATCTCCCTTTAATTTATTAGCATCAAGCGTAAATTGACTACATTTTAATGAAGACATATCGTTATCAACTAACGTTAAAATAGCATTAGGTGAAAAATATAATAGAGATGCTGACAAAAATCCTGTACCACAACCAATATCTAAAACTGTTCCAGTTATTTTATTTGAGAAAGTAGATGCAAGTAATTTACTACCCGTATCTATTTTTTTATGACCAAAAACGCCAGGTAGTGACTTTATAATTAAGTCTCTCCATACGTGTGTTTTAAAAAAATCTTCTAATATAAAAACTATATTTTTTTTAATAAACCCTGAAAATAGAATAGAATGTTTTGCATTGTCTACTTTATCTAATTTTATCCATTTTTGAAAAATTAATGGAGCGCTTTTTACTCCGCTAGCATTATGTCCTACAATAAATATTTCCGTATCAACAGGAAATGATGAAATAATATTCATTAATTGAAATGTTGCTTCTAATTTATCTTTAGGCCAATAATAAATTATTGTATCGCAATTTTTTATTGTTTCTTTAGAGATTAATAAATTGTTATAAACACTAATATTTTTAATATTTTTTTTTTAAAATAAATATAATTATTGTATTTTAGAAGGTTTATTTTTGTACTAATAGTATGCAAATATAACGGAAATTCATCTTGTATGTTTCCTGAAAAAAAAACTTTTTTTGTTTGAAAAAATTTACTATATCGTAGTATGATTTGACTATTTTTAGATAGTAACAAAATAATACTTTCCTTATAAATTTTAATAAAAATATATTTTATAAATGTATTTTTTTATATATATTTTTATTTGTAATATAAAAATAGAAATTGTTATCATATATTATTTATATTATAATTTAATCTAATAAAATTACGTTAATTTTTATAAAATATAAAAATAAAATTTATATTTATATATAAATTTTATGTGCATATAAGTTAGTATTATTGAGCAATAAATATGCAAAAAAAATCTATCGAACTTAAAAGTAGCAATTTTACATTATTAGTATTGTATTTAAATAATCATAATATTGATTTAATCAATCAATCATTATATAAAAAAATTCAAGAATGTCCAAAATTTTTTAAGAATGCACCTGTCATTGTCAATGTTTCCAGATTATGCAATACAGTAAACTGGAAAAAAATACAAGAAATTATTATTTCTCATGGTTTTTTTGTTGTAGGAGTAAGTGGTTGTCAAGATAATATGTTAAAAAAAAATATTATTGATTCAGGTTTGCCTGTTTTATCAGAAAGAAAAAAAAATGAATCCCATTTTTTTACTAATTTTTGTTTTAATTCTAAAAAAAATAAAAATGAAATTATTAATAAAGTAGAAAAAACTCATATTATAGATATACCTATACGATCAGGTCAAAAAATTTATGCTAAACATGCTGATTTAATAGTTATTAATAATGTTAGTGCAGGAGCAGAATTAGTAGCAGATGGGAACATTCACATTTATGGTATAGTTCGTGGTAGAGTTCTTGCAGGTGCTAATGGAGATACATCAAGAAAAATATTTTGCACAGGATTATTTGCTGAATTAGTTTCTATATCTGGAGAATATTGGTTATCAGACCAGATACCATCAGAATTTATTGGAAAATCAGCTCAAATTTACTTAAAAAATAAATTTTTAACTATCAATTCTCTCAGTTAAGTGTATTTTTTTAAGGATATTTTTATATGGCACGGATTATTGTAGTAACTTCAGGGAAAGGAGGTGTAGGTAAAACTACTTCAAGCGCGGCTATTGCAACTGGTTTAGCACAAAAAGGCAAGAAAACAATTGTTATAGACTTTGATATAGGATTAAGAAATTTAGATTTAATTATGGGATGTGAACGTAGAGTAGTATATGATTTTATTAATGTTATTCAAGGTGATGCAACACTTAATCAAGCTGTAATTAAAGATAAAAAAATAAATAATTTATTTATACTTCCTGCATCGCAAACGCGAGATAAAGATGCTCTAACACCTATTGGAGTTGAAAAAGTTTTAACAGAACTTATAAAAATGGAATTTGATTTTATTATTTGTGATTCACCGGCAGGAATTGAAACAGGTGCCATGTTAGCAATATACTTTGCAGATGAAGCTATTATTACTACTAACCCTGAAGTTTCTTCAGTACGAGATTCTGATCGAATATTAGGAATAATTGCTTCCAAATCAAGAAGAGCCGAACAAAATAGTATTCCTATAAAAGAATATCTTTTATTAACACGTTATAATCCTATACGTGTTAAAAAAGGCGAAATGTTAAGTATGACAGATGTTTTAGATATTCTTCAAATACCAATAATAGGTGTGATACCTGAAGATACATCTGTTCTTCGTGCATCGAATCAAGGTGAATCTATAATATTAGATATCAATTCAAATGCAGGACATGCTTATAGTGATACTGTAAATCGATTATTAGGTAAAGAACAGCGTTTTCGTTTTATTAAAGAAGAAAAAAAAAGTTTTTTACAACGTTTATTCGGGAGATAGGTATGGCTTTGTTGGATTTTTTTTTATCCCGGAACAAAAATACTGCTAATGTTGCAAAAGAGAGATTGCAAATTATTGTTGCAGAACAAAGAAAATATAATAATGAACCAGATTATTTCCCACAATTAAAACGTGAAATACTATCTGTAATTTGCAAATATGTAAATATAGAACCAAATATGATAACTGTTCAATTAGATCAAAAAAATGAAGATATTTCTATATTAGAATTGAATATTATTTTACCTGATTAAAATTTCTTAATAAAATATGTTATTTTAAAAAAAATAAGAAATAAAAATTAATTTATTAAATTTTTTACTAATTTAGTTCAATCAATACTGAAGTATATTTAATATTTCAGCATTGATTGTTTTTTATCTTATAAATATAAAAATATTTTTCTAAAATGTATTGTATAAATAATTAATACTATTTTCTTCAGAACAACATAATTGTTTATTTCTTATTTTTAATAAAGTAAATGGAATTATATCTTTTGCGTTAGGAAGAAAAATTTTAATTTTATTTATATTTGAAGAATTTTTAAATTCAATCAATTGCCATTCATTACTGACAAGAGTCCATTTATTCTTTAAATTGTTAATTTCATTTATAATTAACTTTTTTTTTAATAAAGATTCAGTATGTTCTCCTATCCAAATAGATTTTTTATTTCTTATATATTTAGCCCAATATACTTCTGTTTTTTTTGCATTTATTACAACTATTATTTGTTTTTTTTTATATTTTCGCCATGCTTTTTCAGCCATAATTGCTAAAGTAGAAATACTAATGATAGGAATATTTAAACTAAATGACAAACTTTGTGCAATACTCGCTGCAATACGTATACTTGTAAAATTTCCAGGTCCTTTAGAAAAAGAAATATAATCTAATTCATCAAATTTTGTTTTCGTTTGAAATAATATTTTTTGAATCATAGGTAATATTTTTGTGGTATGTTGTTTTTCACATTTCTCTGATAGAGAATAAATGTATTTATTTTTATATATAGCAATTGAACAACAATTAATTGAGCTATCAATTGCTAAAATTATATTGGACATACTTTTCTCAAAGAATTAATTTGATTTAAAAAAGTGTGTAATTTTTTAATGATTGTAAATCTATTTATATATTTCTTGATTTTGATCTTGATTTTTAGTAATTCTTACTAAATCAATACGATATTCTGTTGCTTTGATAATATGAAAATGAAATGGATAAATATAAATTATTTCTCCTGGAAGTGGTAATTGACCTTTTTGAGCAATTAATAAACCTCCTAATGAAGCATAATTATTTTCTTTAATGAGTTCTTCAGTATTAAGTAATTGTTGTAATGAATGTAAATCGGTTTCACCTTTTACTAACCAGCTATTTTTTTCTTTTATAATATCTGGTGTTTCATCAGCGTCTGGAAATTCTCCTGCTATAGCTTCTAACACGTCTAAGGGAGTAATTAACCCTTGTACCACTCCAAATTCATTGCTAACAATTACAAAACTACCTTGAGCACGACGAAGTACACCAAGAAGATTAATAGGATCAAGTGTATCTGGTATAATAATCGGTAAAATCTTACTTGAAAAAATAGATACATCTATTTTTTTCTCAATAGCAACTAATAATTCTTTAGCACGTACAATACCTATGATTTCATCTAGTTCTCCTTTACATACTGGGAATAAACTATGTGGTGTATCTAATAATTGCATTCGAATTTCATCGGTATTTTTTTCTGTATTTACCCAAGAAATATTGCTACGTGGAGTCATGATACTTCTAATAGATCGTCCGGCTAACGTAAGAACACCGTTAATCATATATCTTTCTTCATCTTTAAATGTTTCCATTTCTTTTGAAGATTGAATAGAAGCAGTTTTTTGATTATTTGTTGTTATTTTTTTTGTTTTTTTTTCTTTATCTTGTTCCCCTATCATTAATCGTAAGATAGCTTCAGCTGCTCTTTGTCTCATAGGTCTTCTAGATTGATTTTTCATAAAATTATGACGTGCTATTTGATTAAAAATTTCGATTAAAATCGAAAATCCTATTGCAGCATATAAATATCCTTTGGGAATGCACAATCTTAATGCTTCTGTCACTAAACTAAAACCAATCATTAATAAAAAACTAAGACATAATACTACAACTGTTTGATGAAGATTAATAAAATTAGTTAATGTTTTTGATGCTAACAACATCAAAAGAGTTGCTAATATAACTGCTATCATCATAATTAACAACTGATCAACCATACCAACTGCTGTAATTATTGCATCTAAAGAAAAAACTGCATCTAATACGACTATTTGAATAACTACGGCCCAAAAACCTGCATAATTTTTACTTTCTGGATTTTCATGATGATTATTTTCTAATCTTTCATGCAATTCCATTGTAGTTTTAAATAGTAAAAAAAAACCACCAAATAAAAGAATAATATCACGTATTGATAAAGAAAAAAATTTATTATGAATAATAGGAGAGTTAAGTGTTACAATCCAAGATATTAATGATAGTAGTGCTAAACGCATTACTAGAGCTAATCCCAAACCGATCAAACGTGCTTTATCTCTTTGATTAGGAGGTAGTTTTTCTGATAAAATTGCTACAAATATTAAATTATCAATTCCTAATACTACTTCTAATATAACTAGTGTTAATAAGCCGGCCCAAGTTGACGGGTCTAAAAAAAACTCCATCAGAAAAAACTCCATAAAAAATAGGATGTATCGATTTATTATATCTAGAAGATTAAAAATATTTTTGATAAAAACAGGTCATTTGATGAAAATATTTCTGAAGAATTAATTTTTGAAGTTACTACTTATTTATAATTACAGTAAAATAATAGATTTTTTTAGAGGTTAAAATATAAATTTATAATAGAAAATAAAATTTTTTTAATTATTTTGATTTTTAATTTTTAAAAACATTAAGTCCTCTGATTTTTTAACAGAGGGCTTTGAATTTTTTTGATTAACTCATATGTTTTTATACAGAAAAAACATTTACTGCAGCGGGACCTTTTTGCCCATTTTGAATTTCAAATTCAACATTTTGCCCTTCAGTTAATGTTTTAAATCCATTTCCTTGAATTGAAGAAAAATGAACAAAAACATCTTTACTTCCATCTGATGGAGTAATAAAACCAAAACCTTTAGATTCGTTGAACCACTTAACTTGACCTTTAATCTTAGCCATTTTGTAACTTTCCTTAAGAATATTTTTTAGTCTTATTGATAATTTGTAGAGAAAAAAGAGACATTACTGTATAGGGCATGAATTTAAGATTTGGCAAGAGAAGCTGTTTCAACGTCTTTACTCTAAACTTTTTTAAATTTAATATTCTATGCATAAACAGGATTGTAACTTATTTTTACCTAAAAAAATTTAATTTATAATCAAAAGCATAATATTTTTATATAATATCATTATATGTAAAAAAAGCAAGTTTAAATTTATTTAAAAAAAATATTTTTATGTATTTAAATTTTTAATTTTCTTAATAGAAATATAAAAATATATTTCTATTAAGAGAAGTATGTTGTTATTACATATATTCTTTATTATGTAATGCCTGTATTCTCTTTTCTAAAGAAGGATGAGATGCAAACAATTTAAAAAAAGAATTAGATTTTCCGTTTATACAAAATGCAATCATATTATCAGATTCTTGAGGTTCATGACTAGTTTTTAACCGATTTAAAGCAGAAATCATTTTTTCACGACCTACCATTTTGGCAGAACTAGCATCAGCATAAAATTCACGATGTCTAGAAAACCACATAGTAATAATACTAGCTAATATACCAAAAATTAATTCAAAAAATGTAGAAATTAAAAAATATATAAATGGATTTTTTTCTTCTACATTACTTTCATTTCGATTAGTTGATATAAGATTGCTTATTATTTGTGAAAGCATTCGAGATATAAAAATTACAAAAGTATTAACGACACCTTGAACTAAAGTCATAGTAATCATATCACCATTTGCAATATGACTAATTTCGTGAGCAATTACTGCTTCTGCTTCATGAAGACTCATATTTTCTAATAATCCCGTAGAAACAGCAATTAAAGCAGAATTACGACGTGCACCTGTTGCAAATGCATTAATATCCGTTGCATGATAAACTGCGATTTGAGGCATAATAATACCTTTTTGAATAGATTGTTTTCGAACAGTATTAATAAGCCACTTTTCTATTTCATTTCGGGGATGCGTTATAATTTCACCATTTACAGATCGTAATGCAATCCATTTTGATAAAATTAATGATAAAATAGAACCACTAAAACCAAATAAACCTGACATAATTAATAAACTGTAAATACTATTAGACTGAATACCTGTTATTAAAAGAATCAAACTAAATATTAACATAACTGCTAAATTAGTTAATAAGAAAAGAATAATACGTATCATAAGATATTATCTTCCTCGATTAGCAAAATGAGTATTTTAAATAAATTTAAAATTAAATATTTTATAACATTAAATATATATTTTTTTATTTTGTTATTTATAAAAATACTAAAAAATTAATTTTTAAGCTATCATAGTTGTCTTAATTAAGTCAAGATAGATAAATTTTTTAACATTTTTTTAATGAAATTGATACCAATAACGATTATCATTAGCAAGCATTAAATCTGAATTTTTAGGACCCCAAGTTCCAGATGTATATAATTGAGGAGAATTGTTTTTAGTATTTTTCCAACCATCTATAATTGGATCTATCCATTTCCATGCTTCTTCTACTTCATCACGACAAACAAATAAAGATTGTATACCTTTCATACTTTCAAATAATAATCTTTCATAAGCATCAATTAAATGTTTAGAGTATTTTTGATAAAAATCACTAGATTTTAATTGAGAATATTCTAGTTTATATTCTTTTTCTAATCCTGGTATTTTGTTTATGAAATCAAATTTAATATTTGTATTTGGTTCTAAACGTATAATTAATTTATTTTGTAATATTTCTAATTTTGAATTTTTAAATAGATTATAAGGGCTTTTTTTAAAATAAACTACTATTTCAGAATATTTATGTGCTAAACGTTTTCCCGTTCTTATATAAAATGGTACACCAAACCATTTTTTATTGTTCAGACTAACTTTTATTGCAATAAAAGTTTCAGTTTGACTACTTTTATTTGCACCGTTTTCTTCTAAATAAGAAGGCACTTTTTCCCCTTTAATAAATCCGGAGGAATATTGTCCTCGAACAGTATTTTTATTTATATTATTCATATTAATAGGATTTAAAGCACGTAATATTTTTACTTTTTCATGTCGAATACTTTCAGAAGTAATGTTTTTTGGTTGATCCATTGTAAGAATTGTTAATATTTGTAACATGTGGTTTTGCACCATATCTCTCATTTGTCCTATCATGTCAAAATAATTCCATCTATCTTCAATTCCTACTTCTTCAGCCACAGTAATTTGGATATGATCAATAGTTTTATTATTCCAGTTATGAAAAAAAAATGAATTAGCAAATCTTAAAGCAAGAAGATTAAGTATCGATTCTTTTCCAAGATAATGATCAATACGAAAAATTTGTGATTCTAAAAAATATTTAGCAATTTGATTATTAATTTTTTTTGATGTTTCTAAACAAGTTCCTAGTGGTTTTTCTAAAATTATACGTGATGGAATAGAATTTAAATATGCATCACCTAAACCTTTAAAAATAGAATTTAACGTATTAGGAGGAACTGCACAATAATAAATATTTATATTTTTTTTTTGATTCAGTATTTTTTTTAATCTAAAAAAATGTAATTGTTCATAGACATCAATATTACAAAAAAATATACGAGAACTAAGTTTTTCCCAAACATACTCGTTAATTTCTTCATTTAAAAAATTTTTTATTTCTGTTTTAACCATTTTTATATAATCTTGTGCATTCCAATTAGCACGGCCAGCAGCAATTATACGTGTGTGTTCATGTATTTTTTTAGATTTTTCTAATTTATATAAAGCAGGTAATAATTTTCTTTTTGTTAAATCTCCTTTAGCACCAAAAATTACTAAATCGCACGCTTGATTTGTTTCTATGATCATAATCTTCTCTTTTTTGAAATTTATATATAAAATTTAAGATTTTAATGCAATAATTTAAGTAATAATATTTACGTAAAATTGTATAAATCTTTAATATTTATAAATAAAATTTTTTTAAAATATACTATAATTTAAGATTTTTTATTTTTTATCATATATTATCTAAAATAAAATTATTTTTATTAATTTTACTAAATAACTTAATAAATATAAATAAATATTTCATATTGACTTATATTTATATAAATATATTTTTTTAAAAAACTTTTTATAAGGTGTATTTTTATGTTAAATCGATTAAGAAGAACAAAAATTGTAGCTACTTTAGGACCTTCTACAGATATTAATAATAATTTAGAAAAAATAATTCGTTCTGGAGTAAATGTTCTTCGATTCAATTTTTCTCATGGTTCAGAAAATGAACATAAATTAAGAGCAAATCAAGCTAGAGAAATAATGACAAATTTGAATTGTCACATTGCATTGCTTGGTGATTTACAAGGTCCTAAAATTCGAATTTCTAAATTTAAAAATAATAATATTTTTTTAAATATTGATGACTTTTTTATATTAGATGCAAATCTGGGAGAAAATAATGGAACTGAAGAACGAGTAGGTATTGATTATAAACAATTACCATATGATTTAAAAGTAGGTGACATATTATTATTAGATGATGGAAGAATACAGTTAAAAGTATTAAAATCAAATCATTATGAAATATTAACCAAAGTTATTATAGGAGGCATTCTTTCAAATAATAAAGGTATTAATAAATTAGGTGGTGGTCTATCTGCAAACGCATTAACTGAAAAAGATGAAAAAGATATAATTCTTGCATCAGAAATTGATGTGGACTATTTAGCAATATCTTTTCCACGATGCAGCGATGATTTAAAAAAAGCAAGAAAATTAGCTAAAAAATATGGAAGTGATGCTAAAATTATTGCAAAAATAGAACGTGCAGAAGCTGTAATAAATCAAAATTCCATAGAAGATATAGTTTTATCATCAGATGCAATTATGATAGCAAGAGGGGATTTAGGTGTAGAAATTGGAGATTCGGAATTAGCTGGTATTCAAAAAAAATTAATTAGAACTGCTAGACAATTAAATAGAATAGTAATTACTGCGACACAGATGATGGAATCAATGATTATAAATCCATTACCTACTCGTGCAGAAGTGATGGATGTAGCTAATGCTGTTTTAGATGGGAGTGATGCAGTCATGCTTTCAGCTGAAACAGCATCTGGTAAATATCCAGCTGAAACTGTTATAAAGATGGCTAAAATTTGTAAAGGTGCTGAGAAAGTACCAAGTATTAATGTATCTAGACATCGTTTGAATGCGCAATTTAACGATATTGAAGAATCAATTGCTATGTCAGCTATGTATGTCGCTAATCATTTAAAAGGAATTACAGCAATTATAACTATGACAGAATCAGGTAAAACTGCACTTATGACATCTAGAATTACATCTGGATTACCTATTTTTGCCTTGTCAAGAAATAAAAAAACTTTAAATTTATCAACACTTTATAGAGGTGTTACTCCTATATATTTTAATAGTAAGAATAATGGTTTTAAAGCGGCTAATGAAGCAATTATTCTTTTACGTGATCAAGGTTTTTTATGTACTGGAGAATTAGTTATTATTACTCAAGGTGATATTATGGGAAAAATAGGAAAAACTAATACTAGTAGAATTTTAAAAGTTGTATAATTTTTTTAAAATTTTTTTTTAATATCTTTTTTTATCATATTTTTGATTTTTTATTTTTTTTTATAAAGTATAAAGTTAAATTTGGAGAACTAGTTAAAGAGTTATTATTTTATAATATAAATATAAAGTAGTAGATAAACATTTTACTTAAGAAAAAATTTTCTTCCTTATTTCTAACTAATTGTATAAATTTTAACTTAAATATTTTTAAGATATATAGTGAAGAATATATTATTTTTTTTAATCTGATGTTATAATTAGCTATTTTAAAAATTTACTTTTATAATTTTTTATTACTAGTAGTAAAAATAAAACATCTTAAAGTATAGTTAAATCTATCTCCAAAATTGTATTATTAAAATAAGTTATTATGTTAAGTTTACATGAACTAAATTTCAAATAAATTCTACATTTTTTTAAAATATATAACTTATAACAAAATTGGTTATTTCGTATAATTTTTTAGAATATATTTTGATTGAATAATTCAAATAATTTCATTTATTTAAGATTGTATAGAGAGTATTTTAAAAAAATTATTTTTTAATTAATACAATTAATTCATTAAATTATATTATGATCAAGTGTTTCTTGAAAAAACATGTAATTTTTAGATATAAAAATCTAAAAATCTAAAAAAATTATCAATATTTATTCTATCTATAAATAATATCGATAATATTTCTATTAGTTATAATATTTAAAATACGCATAAATATTACTTATTGTGATAATGATCTATTCTGATTATATTTAATAATATTAATGTTTATATTTTCTTATTAGTTTTTTTCTTTTTTATTTAATCTTTTAAATTATATAAAAAATGATTTTTATGTAATTTTAATAAATTAAATTCTAAATTTCTTATAAAATCAAAAATAATTTTATGAAAATTTAGTATTTTTTTTATTTTTAATAAAAAATCTTGCTTTTTTTTACGGAATATAATTTATATTAAGAGTACTCTCTATAATAAATTCCAGAAAACATATTTAATTTTTTATTTTTTTCATAGAGTATCTTAAAATTTCTAATATTTTAGCTATAATTAGATTAAAATTTAAAATTAATATATTTATAATTGATATCTTTGTTTATTTTTGAACATAATATCGATTTTCATCTCAAAAAATATATCTTATAATATTAAGATTAAAAAAAATTCATAAAATTATGTTTGAATTTATAAAATTAAAAAATATTTATGTAACTTTATCCAGTCGTTCTATTCTTACTGATATATCTTTATCTTTAATTCCTAATCGTGTTCTTACCTTGATTGGACCTAACGGAGCTGGCAAATCTACTTTAGTACGTATTATTTTAGGATTAATAAAACCTAGTTCAGGTACAATTATCCGTTCATATAATTTATCTATTGGTTACGTACCTCAAAAATTAAATCTTAATACTTTATTGCCTATTACAGTAGAACGATTTATGAAATTATCTAAAAAAACAAATAACATAAAAATATCAGAAATGTTAAAACGTGTAAAAGCAGAATCCTTGATTTGTTGTCAGTTACAAAAATTATCTGGCGGAGAAATACAACGAATTCTTTTAGCTAAAGCTTTATTGAAAAATCCTAATCTTCTAGTTTTAGATGAACCTACACAAGGACTTGATGTCATGGGACAATTAGCTTTATATAAATTAATTAATACAATTCGATACGAGTTAAAATGTTCTATTTTAATCGTTTCTCATGATTTAAATTTTGTTATGGCTAAAACAGATGATGTTATTTGTTTAAATAATCATATTTGTTGTTCTGGAACACCAGAAACTGTTTGCAATAATTTAGAATTTATTTCTATATTTGGATTTAAACGTGTACAAGAACTAGCAATTTATCATCATGACCATAATCATGTTCATAATTTTTAAATGTGTAAACGTTATTGAAGAGTGATTTTTTTATGTTGGAACTAATTTTTCCGGGATGGTTAGCAGGTGTTATACTGGCTTTAATAACTGGTCCATTAGGTTCATTTATAGTTTGGCGTCGTATGTCATCTTTTGGTGACACTTTATCACATTCTTCTTTACTCGGTATAGCTATATCTGTAGCATTCAATATTAATTCTTTTTATACTCTATTTTTTCTTATGAGTTTAATCGCAATTATTTTAGCATGGTTAGAAAAATTATTTCCTGTTTCATTAGAAACGCTATTAAGTATAATCTCACATAGTTCACTGTCTTTAGGAATGGTTTTTATTAGTTTAATGTCTTCTAATAAAAAAATAAATATTACAAATTATCTATTTGGTGACTTATTGTCTGTTACAAAATATGATTTAATTATTATTTCAATAAGTAGTATGATAATACTTAGTATTTTACTTTTTCGTTGGAATTTAATTTTATCAGCAACTATTAATGAAGAATTAGCACAAATAGATGGAGTAAATATTTTTTATGCTCGGTTAATTATTATGTTAATGACTGCTTTTACTATTTCTATAGCAATTAAATTTGTAGGTGCATTGTTGATCACATCTTTGTTAATTATCCCACCTGCAACTGCACAACATTTTTCAGGTTCCCCAGAAAAAATGGTTATTATTGCTATAATAGTAAGTATTTTATCTGTTACAGGAGGAATATCTTTATCTGTTTTATATAACACACCATCTAGTCCATCTGTTGTTTTATGTTCTACTTTCTTGTGTTTATTAAGTAACATAAAAAAATATTTTTATTAAAAAATTTTTTTACAATTTATTTTTAGAAAATTTTATAGCTAGTTCTTGTAATATTGAACCATCTATTATACTAGGAGAATCAGTCATTAAACAACTTGCTGAAGTTGTTTTCGGAAAAGCAATAACGTCTCTAATATTGTTACTATTAGTTAAAAGCATAACTATTCTATCTAATCCTAAAGCTATTCCTGCATGTGGAGGGGCGCCATATTGTAATGCTTCTATTAAAAATCCAAATTTTTCTTTTTGTACTGATTTTTTTATTCCAATAATATCAAATACTTTCTTTTGCATATTAACATCATGAATACGTACTGAACCTCCACCAACTTCATAACCATTTATTACAAGATCATAACTGTCTGATATAGAGATTTGAGGTGAGTTTTTTAATTTTTTTATATCCTTATTTTTTACAGCAGTGAACGGATGATGAGTAGAAGAAAAATTTCCTTTAATATCTTTCATAAACATTGGAAAATTAACTATCCATACTGGTTTCCAACTATTTTTTTTAGTAATATTAAAATCAATTCCTAATTTTAAACGTAGCATACCAAGAGACTTATTTACAACATATTCTTCATCAGCAATTAAAAATAATATATCTCCGTTTTTAGCTTTGCTTTTTTCTATTATTTTTTTTAAAATAACTTTATCTAAAATATTTTTTATAGAACTATAAATCTTTGTATGTCTAATATTATTTTCTATTATTTTTATATAAAATAATTTTTTTGCATTAAATTTTTTTATATATTGAGTATAGATATCAATTTTTTTTCGACTTATATCTGTAGCATTAGAAATGCATAATAATGCTATTCGGTTATTTTTTTTAGAATCTAAATTAAAAAATAATCTAAATTTTTCATCTTTTAAAATATCAGATACATCAATAATTTCAATGGGATTTCGTAAATCAGGTTTATCTGATCCATATTTTCTCATTGATTCATAAAAAGATATTTTAGGAAACTTTGGTAAATTAAAATTTATTATTTTTAACCAAATTTTTTTTATAAGTTTTTCCACTAAATTACGAATTTTTTGAGCATTCATAAAAGATGCTTCAATATCAATTTGTGTGAATTCTGGTTGTCGATCTGAACGTAAATCTTCATCACGAAAACATTTTACTATTTGATAGTATCTATCTATACCAGCAATCATTAACATTTGTTTAAATAATTGCGGAGATTGCGGTAATGCATAAAATTTTCCATAATGATTTCGACTAGGTACTAAATAATCTCTAGCACCTTCTGGTGTCGATTTGGTAAGAATAGGAGTCTCGATATCTAGAAAATTTTTTTTTGTCATGAATGTTCTTATTAAATAAGTTATTTGGTTTCTTATTTTAAGATTTTCTAAAATATTAAAAGAACGCAAATCTAAATATCGGTATTTTAATCTCGATTCATCATTATTTTTTTGTTTATAATTTAATGGTAATGACTTAGAAACATTTAAAATATTTAATACATCTGCTAAGATTTCAATCTCTCCAGTACTAATTTTTATATTTTTATTTTTTTCTTCTCTTTTTTTAACTGTACCAGAAACTTGAATACAAAATTCATTTCTTAAATTTAAAGCTTTTTTAAAAATTTTTTTGTTTTTTAATTCAAAAATCACTTGAACAAGACCAGTGCAATCTCTCATGTCAACAAAAATAAATTGACTAAAATTTCTTATTTTATGTACCCAACCACATAATTTTACTGTTTTATTAACATGAATTATTCGAATATTTCCACAATATTTAGTACGCATAAATTCTCTTTAAAATTTTTTATTTTTATAAAAATAAAAAAATTCATTTTATTTTTTAGAAGATTTATTAAGATAGATAAGTTTCTAGGAAATGAATATTACTTTTCAGAAAATAATTGATTATGTTATATCTTTTAATTTTATTTTTTCATATAAATTTTATTAACGACTTCTAAAAATAATTCTTCCTTTTGTCAAATCGTAAGGTGTCAGTTCTACAGTAACTTTATCTCCTGTTAATATTCTAATATAATTTTTTCTCATTTTCCCTGAAATATGTGCAGTAACAATATGTTTATTTTCTAATTCAACACGAAACATGGTATTTGGTAATGTATCTATTACAACTCCTTGCATTTCAATATTTTCTTCTTTAGACATTCGGCTCTCATTAAATACATTTAAAAATATTAAATTTATTATAGCAGATACTAGTCATTTTGACTAGTATGTTTTTATAAGATTTAATCATTCTAAATGTAAATTTCTTTATATTAAAGAATTAAGATAACGTTCACTATCTAATGCTGCCATACAACCACTGGCAGATGAAGTAATTGCTTGTCTATAAACATGATCTATTACATCACCTGCAGCAAAAACTCCAGGAACACTTGTTTGAGTATAATTTCCATGTTTTGCACGTATTACTTTAATATAGCCATCTTTCATTTTTAATTTATTAATAAATATACTAGTATTGGGAGTATATCCAATAGCAACGAATAGACCAGAAACCTGAATTTTTAATTCTTTTGTATTTTGTAAATTTTTCTGTTCGATTAATAAACTATTAACTCCATAAGAATCCCCTAATATGTTTTTTATAGTAGAATTTAAAAAAATTATTATTTTTTGAGTTTTTATTTTTTTTATTAATCTATTAAGTAAAATTTTTTCGGCACTGAAATTAGTTCCACGATGTATTAAATAAACTTTTTTAACAAAGTTTGACAAATATAATGTTTCTTCTATAGCTGTATTCCCTCCACCCACAACTGCAACTTCTTTGTTTTTATAAAAAAAACCATCACATACAGCACATGTTGAAACGCCTTTTCCTTTAAAAAAATCCTCTGATTTTAATCCTAAAAAACGAGGATTGGCTCCAGTAGCAATAATAACAGAATCGGCAGTATATTCATTATTTTCTCCCCTTAAATAAAAAGGTTTTTTTTCAAAATCCACTAAATTTATATTATCAGAGATAACTTTAGTATCAAGTTGAATAGCATGTTTATACATTCGTTCCATTAACTCTGAACCACTTATTTTATCAGCATCTCCTGGCCAATTTTCAATTTCACTAGTATTCATTAATTGTCCTCCTACATTTAATCCAGTAATCAAAGAAGGTTTTAAATTAGCTCTTGAAGCATATATCGCAGCAGTATATCCTGCTGGTCCAGATCCTAAAATAATTATTTTACTATGCTTGATATTATGCATATTAAATTTCCTTAAAATAAATATCTCTTTAATTAAGTTGATTGAGAATATAATAAATATTATAGTTTTCATTTATTACTGACAATAAATTGTTTTTTTATATAAAATTAAATCGGGAATATTAATTTAACAGATAAAAAAATCTTATTTTTAATAAAATTTTTTATAATAATACTACTATATATTTTTAAATTCTATGAAATAAATTTAGTATATTAAGTATGTGATTTCATTTTAAAAAATATTTATTTTTTTTATTACATAGTAAAAAAATAAATCTTTATTTGTAAGTTATTAATTTATTAAATATTTCAATAACTGTATTAAATAATAATTTTTATTAATCATTTAAAAGAGAAAAATATTTTATGTTAAATCCTTATTTATTACGAAATGAATTGCATTTAACAGCTAGAAAACTATTAAAAAAAGGTTACGAATTAGATGTTTCGGCAATATCTTCTATGGAAGAAAAAAGAAAAAAACTACAAATTCAAACCGAGAATTTACAATTTAATCATAATTCTTTATCAAATTTAGTTAAAGAAGCTAAGATTACTAAAAATAAAAATGAATTATTAAAACAGAAGGTTATACAATCCGGTAAAGATTTAGATGCTTCTAAAATCGAATTAAATTCTTTAAAGGAAAAAATATATAATTTTTGCATGTATATACCTAATATTCCTTCTGATGATGTTCCAGAAGGAAAGACATCTATTAATAATAAAGAAATTAAATATTGGGGACAAAAAAAGAAATATGATTTTATAGTTCAAGATCATATAAAAATAGGAAAAAAATTTAACGAATTAGATTGGAAATCTTCTGCAGAAATGTCAGGATCACGATTTGTTGTAATGAAGGGGAAGATTGCTCTTTTACATCGTGCACTCAGTCAATTTATGTTAGATTTACATACTTTAAAACATGGTTATATCGAATCTTATGTTCCTTATTTAGTTCACTCTAAAGCTTTATATGGAACAGGACAATTACCAAAATTTAGTGATGATTTGTTTCATGTAAATATTACAGATAAAAAAAAATATATATTAATTCCGACTGGAGAAGTTCCATTAACTAATTTAGTTTATAATCAAATAGTAGATGAAAAAGATTTACCTATTATGTTAACTGCACACACTCCTTGTTTTCGATCCGAAGCATCTTCTTATGGACGTGATACTAAAGGATTAATTCGATTGCATCAATTTGATAAAGTTGAATTAGTCCAGATTGTTACACCAGAAAAATCTATGGAAGCATTAGAACAACTAACTTATCATGCTGAAAAAGTTTTACAACTTTTAGAATTACCATATAGAAAAATGCTTTTATGTAGTGGAGAAATGGGATTTTCAGCTGTAAAAACTTATGATTTAGAAGTTTGGTTTCCTTCTCAGAAAAAATATAGAGAAGTTTCTTCTTGTTCTAATATGAACGATTTTCAAGCGCGTCGTATGAAAGCTCGTTATAGAAAAAAATCTGAACAAAAAAATTTTTTTGTGCATACACTCAATGGATCAGGTTTGGCAATAGGTAGAACGTTAGCAGCTATTTTAGAGAACTATCAACATTCTGACGGTCGTATAGAAATTCCTAAAATTCTTCAAAAAAAATATATGCAAGGTTTAGAATTTATAAATTAGTTTATTGATATAAGATTAAAATATGTTTGGAGAAACTATGAATATAGTTTATAACTTTAGTGCTGGTCCAGCTATGATTCCAAAAGATGTTCTTTATAAAGCTAAAAAAGAATTACAAAACTGGAAACAATTAGGTTCTTCTATAATGGAAATTAGTCATCGTAGTGAAGAATTTATTCAAGTAGCTTTAGAAGCTGAACAAGATCTGAGAGATTTATTAAAAATACCTGATTCTTTTAAGGTATTATTTTGTCAAGGTGGAGCTAGAGGACAATTTTCTGCTGTTCCGATGAATCTATTAAATAATTCAAAAACAGCAGATTATATAAATAGTGGTTATTGGTCAAATTGTGCTTTTATAGAAGCTAAAAAATATTGTATTCCTCAATCTATATTTATTAGAAAAACACATAATAAAAGAGAATCTCTTTTATCAATGAATCAATGGAATATTAATAAAAACTCGGCATATATCCATTACTGTCCTAATGAAACAATAGATGGACTATCTATTTATGAAGAGCCAAATTTTGAAAATAAAATTATTATTGGAGATTTTTCCTCTTTTATCTTATCACGTCCAATTAATATTGAAAATTATGATCTTATTTATGCAGGTGCTCAAAAAAATATTGGTCCTGCAGGTATAACAATAATTATTATTCGAGAAAAACTTATAAGAAATCCATCTAAGATATCTCCTTCTATTTTAGATTATCAAAAAATATCTGAACACAATTCTATGTTTAACACACCACCTACATTTTCTTGGTATCTATCAGGATTAGTTTTTAAATGGTTAAAAAAACAAGGTGGTTTAAAGAAAATTGAAAAACTAAATCAAAAAAAATCAGATTTATTATATAAAAAAATAGATGATAGTGATTTTTATATTAATGAAATAAATGTTAAAAATAGATCTAAAATGAATGTTGTATTCCATTTAATTGAACCTAAATTAAATCAAATTTTTTTAAAAAAAGCTTCTGAATTAGGTTTAAATTATTTAAAAGGTCATAGTATAGTAGGAGGTATGCGTGCATCTATTTACAATGCTATGCCGTTAGAAGGTGTTCAATCTTTAATAAAATTTATGTCATATTTTGAAAATCGATATGGATAAATTATCTTTATTTTATTTTTAATATACTATTTTAACTTTAATTAAATAGAGCGTATATTCATGATGCAAGATTTTTTAAATTTAAAACCAATATCTTATGTTAATGGAACTGTCTATTTGCCAGGTTCGAAAAGCATTTCAAATAGAGTTTTATTACTTTCTTCAATAGCTAAAGGAACAACATGTTTAACTAATTTATTAGATAGTGATGATACACAATATATGCTAAATGCTTTAAAAAAATTAGGTGTTCAGTATTCTTTATCTGATGATAAAAAAACATGTCATGTTCAAGGTATAGGTCAATGTTTTCATTTATCTAAACCTATTTCGCTTTATTTAGGAAATGCAGGTACTGCTATACGACCTCTTCTTTCTATATTATCTTTACAGAATAACAATGTTTTATTAAGTGGAGATGATAGAATGCATGAAAGACCTATCAAGCATCTTGTTGACGCTTTAAGAAAAGGAGGTGCTACTATAGAATATGAAAAAAATAAAGGATATCCTCCAATACGTACAAGAGGTGGTTTTATCGGAGGATCTATTTTTCTAAATGGAAATATTTCTAGTCAATTTTTAACATCATTATTAATGAGCGCTCCGCTTGCTTTAAAAGACACTATTATTTTTATAAAAGGGAATTTAGTTTCTAAACCTTATATTGATATTACACTTAATTTAATAAAATGTTTTGGAGTAAATATTAAACATGATTCTTATAATGTATTCTATATACAAGGTCAACAAAAATATAAAACACCAGGAAATTATATAATTGAAGGAGATGCTTCTTCAGCTTCTTATTTTTTAGCTGCTGCTGCTATTAAAGGTGGTTCAATTAAAGTGTCTGGTGTTGGTAAAAAAAGTATTCAAGGTGATATAAAGTTTGCAAATGTTCTTGAAAAAATGGGAGCAATAATTGTTTGGGAAGACTACTCTATTACTTGTACTCGTAATAAATTAATCTCAATAGATTTAGATATGAATCATATTCCTGATACAGCAATGACGGTTGCTATTTTAGCTCTTTTTGCTAAAGGTACTACTATTATTAGGAATATATATAATTGGCGGGTTAAAGAAACTGATCGATTAGCTGCAATGACTATAGAATTAAGAAAAATTGGTGCTATAGTTGAAGAAGGAAAAGATTTTTTATCAATTTCTCCTCCTGTTTTTTTTAAATATTCTAATATTGAAACTTATAATGATCATCGTATGGCTATGTGTTTTTCACTTGTATCTTTATCAGGAATAGGTGTAAATATAATTAATCCAAGTTGTATTTCCAAGACTTTTCCATCTTATTTTAAAGATTTTTTATCTATTAGTAAGATCTAATAAATTGTATATAATTTTTTCATAGACCTTTTTTTCAGATTAAAGATAAAATATGATAAATAAAATTCCTGTTATTACTATTGACGGTCCTAGTGGTGTCGGTAAAAGCACACTTTCTAAAATAATAGCAAAAAAGTTAAATTGGTCATTGTTAGAATCAGGAAAAATTTATCGATTGATAGCTTTTCTAGCATTAAATAATAATATTGCTATTGTTGAAAATAATATTGTTAACTTATTAAAAAATTTAGATTGTTGGTTAATTAAAAAAAAACTATTGATTATTTTCATAATTTACAAAACTTAGAGATAATTAGTAATGTTTCTTCTCAATTATCAACTTATCCTCGTGTTAGAAACATTTTACTAAAAAAACAAAGATTAATGAGATGTTTACCTGGTTTAATAGCAGAAGGACGTGATATGGGTACTGTAGTTTTTCCAGATGCTATACTTAAATTTTTTTTAAATGCCAATTTAGAAGTGCGTGTAAATAGAAGAATGTTAGAATTAAGAAAAAATGCTTGTTATATTGATTTTAAAGAATTATTTACACAAATGCAAAATCGTGATACACGTGATCAAAATCGCTTAATTTCTCCTTTATGCATAGCAAAAAATGCTATAATATTAGATTCTACGTATATGAGTTTATCAGAAGTCATTAAGACTTTAATGAAATATATTATTGAAAAAGTAAAAATATAATTAAAATTCAATGAAATATTTAAAAATTACACTCTTTGATAAGGATTATTATAAGATATATAAAACAAGATCATTTTGACATGAAGTTAAAATGAACGTTTAATAAAAATCTCTCAAAATTATTAATATGAATGAATCTTTTGCTCAATTATTTGAAGAATCACTAAAAGAAATTAAAACTCGTCCAGGTTCAATTATTCGCGGAACCATTGTCGCTATAGAAAAAGATATAGTTTTAGTTGACGCGGGACTTAAATCTGAATCTGCTATTCCTGCCGAACAATTTAAAAATTCTCAAGGTTTTTTAGATATTAATGTAGGAGATCAAATTGATGTTGCTTTAGATGCCATTGAAGATGGATTTGGGGAAACACTTTTATCTCGTGAAAAAGCAAAGCGTCATGAAGCATGGTTAATATTAGAACAAGCCCATGAAAAATCAGAAACGGTTATAGGAATTATTAACGGTAAAGTTAAAGGTGGTTTTACTGTTGAACTCAATGATATACGTGCGTTTTTACCTGGTTCTTTAGTAGATGTGCGTCCAGTTCGAGAAACAATACATCTTGAAGGAAAAGAATTAGAATTTAAAGTTATTAAATTAGACCAAAAGCGCAATAACGTTGTTGTTTCACGTCGTGCTGTAATTGAATCAGAAAATAGTGCCGAAAGAAATCAATTATTAGAAAATTTACAAGAAGGAATGCATGTTAAAGGTATTGTGAAAAATTTAACTGATTATGGAGCTTTTGTAGATCTAGGTGGTGTAGACGGTCTTTTACATATTACTGACATGGCTTGGAAACGAGTTAAGCATCCTAGTGAAATAGTAAATGTAGGTGATGAAATTAATATTAAAATTTTAAAATTTGATAGAGAGAGAACACGTGTTTCATTAGGATTAAAACAACTAGGTGAAGATCCATGGATAGAAATTTCCAAACGTTATCCAGAAGAAACTAAAATAACTGGCCGTGTAACCAATTTAACAGATTATGGTTGTTTTGTAGAAATTGAAGAAGGAGTAGAAGGTCTCGTACATGTTTCTGAAATGGATTGGACTAATAAAAATATTCATCCATCAAAAGTAGTTGTTGTTAATGATATTGTTGAAGTAATGGTTCTGGATATAGATGAAGAACGTCGTCGTATTTCTCTTGGTTTAAAACAATGTAAAATGAATCCATGGAAAGAATTTTCTGAAACTCATAAAAAAGGGATTCATGTTATTGGAAAAATTAAATCTATTACAGATTTTGGTATTTTTATTGGTTTAAATGGAGGTATTGATGGATTAGTACACTTATCTGATATTTCTTGGACAATACCTGGTGAGGAAGCAGTTAAAAAATATAAAAAGAACGATGAAATTTCTGCTGTAGTTCTTCAAGTAGATGCTGAAAGAGAACGTATATCTTTAGGAATTAAACAATTAGAAGAAGATCCTTTTAATATTTATATTACAAACCATAAAAAAGGTATAGTTATTACTGGAAAAATTAAAGCTTTAGATAAAAAGAATATTATTGTAAAATTACCAGAAAATTTAGAAGGTATTATAAAATTATCTGATATTTCTAAGTCATCTTCTGAAGATATAATAAATAAATTAAAAATTAATGATGAAATTTTTGTTAAATTATCTAGTTTTGATCGAAAAAATAGAATAATTTATCTTACAATTCATAATATAAATGAAAATGAAAAAAAAGATTTAACAGTTTCCTCTAATAGCAAAAAAAATGATGATGCTTTTTCTAATGTAATGATAGAAGCATTTAAAGCAGCTAAAAATACTGAATGATTACTTTTCATGAAAATATATTTTTTATACGGCTATTTTAAAAATTTATCAATATGAATAATCTTTTAATATTTATAAAAATAGAGGATTTATGACTAAGTCAGAATTATTCGAAAAAATTGCTGAACAAAAAATTCATATTTCAAATAAAATGATAGAGCGTGCTACAAAAGAAATGCTAGAACATATGATTATATCGTTAGCACAGGGACAAAGAATTGAAATTCGAGGATTTGGTAGTTTTTCGTTACATTATCGTTCTTCTCGTATTGGTCGTAATCCTAAGACTGGAAAAACAGTTAAATTAAATGAAAGGTATGTGCCTTATTTCAAACCAGGAAAAAAATTACGAGATCGGACAAATATATACAAGTAATATTTTTTATATATACTTTATAGTAGAAACTAAGTTTATATATATTTCTTTATAAGAAAGCTTAGTTTCTATAATTTAACAAAATTATGAAGGTGATAAATGAAAAAATTTTTTATTACAGCTAATTGGAAATTAAATGGAAATATAAAAATGATTTCTAGTTTTTTTGAACGTTTAAAATTATATTCATCCGTTTTTTTAGAAAAAAACATTGTTATTATTGCTCCTCCAACTATATATTTAGAGAGAGTATATAAAAATATAAAAAATATGAATATTTTTCTTGGTGCGCAAAACGTAGATATTAATTTACAAGGAGCATTTACTGGAGAAACATCTGCTTTAATGCTACAAGATATAGGAGTAAAATATGTTATTATTGGACATTCCGAAAGACGTTTATTACATCATGAAACTAATGATCTTATTTCAAAAAAGTTTCATTTAATTAAAGAGTTAAATTTAATACCTATTTTATGTATAGGTGAAACAGAAAGAGATAAAAAAAATGGTCAAACTCAAAAAATTATTAAAGCACAATTAAATTGTATATTTAAAAAATTAGGAAAATCGGTATTTAATAATACAATAATTGCATATGAACCTATTTGGGCAATTGGAACAGGTTTATCAGCTGATCCAAAAGATGTGCAATTAATACATCAATTTATTAAAAATTATATTAAAAAACATGATAAAATCAATACAAATGATATATTAGTTCAGTATGGCGGCTCTATTAATCATACTAATGTAAAAAAATTTATTGAACAACCAGATATAAATGGTTTGTTAATTGGAAATTCATCTCTAAGTTTACAAGAATTTTTAAAAATTATAAAAATAGCTCATGATATTATTTAAAATATAAAAATCAATTATTATTATTAATTAATAATTTATGTATCCAACCACCTAAATTGGTACCTAAAATTGGACCTATTATAGGAATTAAACAACATAAAATGTTTTCATTTCCTCCAGTAAAAGAGAAAATACCCCATCCAGTTAAACTTAGAAATATTTTAGGACCTAAATCTCGTGCTGGATTTAGACTGATATTATTTAAAGGACTTATAACTAAATTAATCATACACACTAATAGTCCTATTAAAATAGGTATTATAGACTTATTATATAGAAAGTAATTATTATTTTTATTATTAAATTCTAATAAAATTATCATAAAAAGTGCAGTTGATAATATTTCTATCATAAAATTAAAAATAAAACTATTTTGACAGTTAGGATAAACACAAAAAATAGAAGCTAAATTAAGACTTTCTTGTGTTCCTCTTATAATATTATTCTTGCTTTCAAATGAAATTAATAAGTTGTTATAAAGATAATATATTAACATTGTAAAAAAAAAAGAACCAAATATTTGAGATACAATATAAGGTAATACCTTTCTTTTATGAAATTTGGAAGAAAGCCAAAAGAAAATAGTAATGGCTGGATTTAAATGAGCACCAGATATTGAAGAACTAAAATAAATTGATATAGATACTGCAAAACCCCAAATACAGCTTATTTCAAATTGATTAAAGTCAATATTTTTTAACTTTAAAGCAGCTAAAGAGCCTATGCCAAAAAAAACTACTAAACCTGTTCCAAAAAACTCAACAAAACATTTTTTTATTAAATTTTTTTTTCTATAAATATTCATTTTTAAAGCCTATATTACTTTATTTAAAAATTAGAGCGCCGGTAAAACCGGCACTAATTTTATATTAATATAACTTTTTAGCAGTAATTAACCAATCTTTTTTAAAAGTACGTTTCATATTTTTTAGTGCATTTTTTATATCATTAAAAACCATTTTTTCATTTTGTATTCCAACGCATTTACCTTTATAACCTTTTATTAATAATTCAACTGAATACGCACCCATTCTTGAAGCTAATATACGATCATATACTACAGGAGCACCACCTCTTTGAATATGACCAAGGATTGTAGCTCTAGTTTCTCGATTTGTTTTTTTTTCAATATATTTTGCTAATTTTTCTACATCACAAATATATTCTGTTATTGCAACAATAGCGTGTTTTTTCCCTTTAGCAATACCTGCTTGAATCTCAATAACTAATTCTTCTTGTTTATAGTCAATTTCTGGTAATACAATAAATTCACATCCACCAGCGATCGCTGCAGCTAATGTTAAATCTCCACAATATCTTCCCATTACTTCTACGATAGAAATACGTTGGTGAGAAGAAGAGGTATCGCGTAATCGATCAATAGCTTCAACAACCGTTTGTAAAGCTGTAAAATAACCAATTGTATAATCAGTTCCTGAAACATCATTATCTATAGTACCTGGAATGCTAATACATGAAATGCCCATTTCTGTTAATTTTTGAGCTCCAATATAAGATCCATCACCTCCAATAACAACGAGAGCATCTATATTTCTTTTTTTTAAATTTTGTACTGCAATAGAACGTATTTCATCTTGATGAAAACTAGAAAATCTAGCTGATCCTAAAAATGTACCACCTCTATTGATCATATCAGATACACTATATCTATCAAGATTTACCATACGGTTTTCATATAAACCTAAATATCCATCATAAATTCCAAATACTTCTAATTTTTCACTAAGCGCTGTTCTAACAACTCCTCTAATTGCAGCATTCATCCCTGGAGCATCTCCACCACTAGTTAAGACTCCAATTTTTTTAATCATTAGAACCTCTTATTTTTAACTCGATAAAGTTTTTTTATTTTTTTAAAACAATATTTTAAAAAAATCTATTAAGTCTTATGTTTTTAAAAATATATTTATGCTACTTCGTATCAATATAATTCTAAATATAATTAGATTAATTTATTATTAAAGTTTTTAAAAATATAAAAAAAAATAATTTTTTTAATAAAATTATTTCAAATAATACCACTTAAGTGGATTAATCTCTTTATCGAAATCTAAAATAATAGGTGTTGCAGTAGGAATATTTAATTCTAAAATTTTTTTATTATCTATTTTATTTAAATATTGTATTAAAGCACGTAAAGAATTCCCATGAGCTACAATAAGTATTCTTTTATTACTTTTTAATTGAGGATAAAGAATTTTATGCCAATAAGGTATCACTCGTTTTGCAGTTATTTCTAAGCTCTCTCCTAGAGGAATAGTATTAATATCAAGATGTGAATATCGTATATCATTTCCTGGAAAACGTTTGTCTTCTATTTTAATTTGAGGCGGGATAATATTAAAACTTCTTCTCCATAACATCACTTGTTTTTGTCCATATTTTTGAACAACTTCATCTTTATTCAATCCCTCTAATGCACCATAATGTCTTTCATTTAAACGCCAAGATTTTTTAACTGATAACCAAGTTTGGTTTAATTCGTCTAAAATATGTTGTAAAGTATGAATAGCTCTTTTTAATACAGATGTATGTGCATAATCAAAAAAAAATTTTTCTTTTTTTAATAACATAGCAGCAGATTTTGCTTCATCTTTCCCTTTTTTAGATAATTCAGCATCATACCATCCAGTAAATTTATTTAATTCATTCCATTCACTTTGACCATGTCTTATTAAGACTACTTTATTATTTTTCAATTTATTCTCTTATTATTCTGTATTTATAGAAAAAAATATAAGCGTATATTTTTTATTATTAATTTTTTTTATATAAAATTTTTTTATTGTAAATCATAAAATAAAAGTACAGTTTATGAATAATATAACTACTGTACTTTTAAAGTATAAAATATTAAATTATAGAAATAATCTTAAATATCAATTAAAATACGAGTAAAATCTTCTAATATATTTTTTATATTTACTAAAAAACCTACAGATTCTTTTCCATCGATTAAACGATGATCATAAGATAATGCTATGTACATCATAGGAAGAATTTCAACTTTTCCATTAAGAGCTACTGGACGTTCTTGAATCATATGCATACCTAATATAGCTGTTTGTGGAGGATTAATAATAGGTGTAGACATCAATGAACCAAAAACACCACCATTGGTAATGGTAAAATTTCCACCTATTAATTCCTTAATATTAATTTTATTTTGAAATCCCTTAATAGAAAATTCTTTTATTTTTTTTTCTATTTGTGACATTGTCATTTTATCAGTATTTTTTAATACAGGTGTTATTAATCCTCTCGGTGTTGAAATAGCAATACTTATGTCAAAATTATTATAAAAAACTATATCTGTTTTATCTATATAAGCATTGATTTCTGGAAAGTTTTTCAAACCTTGAACCACTGCTTTTACAAAAAAAGACATAAATCCAATTTTAACACCATGTTTTTTTTTAAAGTCTTCGCCATATTTTTCACGTAAAAGCATTATTGGCTTCATATTGACTTCATTAAAAGTTGTAAGCATGGCTGTATTGTTTTTACTTTCTAGTAATCGCTCTGCGATTCTTTGACGCAATCGAGTCATTTTTACTCTTTTTTCAAATTTTTCATTTTCTTTTTCATGTTTTTCGCTGATATCTACAGAACTTTGACTTAATATGCTTTTATTTATTTTTTTTTCTTCTGTTTTTATAATATTTTCTAAATTAACTTTATTATTTTTTTCTATTATTTTTTTTAAAGAATTCTGATTAATATTAATTAATCGTCTTACAGATGGCGTAAGATACTCTATATTATTTTGTAAAGAATATTCTATTTTTTTTTCTTGAGTGATAGAGTGTTTTTTTGTATTTGATACTTTTTTTTCTTTTTCTTTAATATTGTTACTAGATAAATCATTTTGAATCATATCTAATTTATCTATTTCACCAAGTATTTGTTGAGATTTAACTATTTTACCTTCTTCTTCTATAATTAGTCTTAATATACCATCACATGGAGAAGATACTTCTAACATAACTTTATCTGTTTCAATATCAACTATATTATCATCACAATTAACTTTATCTCCTATTTTTTTATGCCATTTTACAACTGTTGCATCACTAATAGATTCCGGTAAATCTGGAACAAGAAGATTTATTTTTTTCATTCCTTATCCTATTATTGAATTAATATTTAATGCATTGTGAATAATTTTTTCTTGTTGTTTTTTATGAATAGAAATATAACCAACTGCAGGTGAAGCTGAAGATTTACGACCAATATATTTTAATGAAGTATCTGATGGTAACATATCATTTAGATAATCTTTAACATAAAGCCATGCACCTTGATTATAGGGTTCTTCTTGACACCATATATAATCTTTTATATAAGAATAATTTTTAAATATTTTAAATATTTCAGTTTTAGGAAAGGGATATAATTGTTCAATACGAATTAAAAGAACAGAAGTAATTTTTTTTTCACGACGATGTTTTAATAAATCATAATATACTTTTCCAGAACAAAATATAATACGTTTTTCTTTTTTGTTAATATTATCTATTTCATCTATGACTTTCTGGAATTTTCCATTTATAAGAGTATTTAAAGAAGAACTGGCCATAGAATTTCTTAATAGAGATTTTGGAGTGAAAATAATCAATGGTTTATAAATTTTATCAAATATTTGGCGTCGTAAAATATGGAATATTTGCGATGACATAGTAGGTATACATACTTGCATATTTTTTTCTGAACAAAGTTGAAGAAATCGTTCAATTCTAGAAGACGAATGTTCAGGCCCTTGTCCCTCATAACCATGAGGTAGGAAAAGAACTAAATTAGATTTTTGATTCCATTTTTTTTCACCAGAGCTTATGAATTGATCAATAACTACTTGAGCTCCATTAATAAAATCTCCAAATTGAGCTTCCCAAATATTAAGTTTATTAGATGGAAATAAAGAATATCCATATTCAAATGCTAAAACTGCTTCTTCTGATAACACAGAATCCCAGATTTCAAATCTACCTTGTTTTTTACTAATATGATTTAATGGAACATAAATAGAACCATCATTTTGATTATGAATAAAAGCATGGCGATGGAAAAAAGTACCTCTACTAACATCTTCTCCAGAAATACGACAAGAAATTCCTTCTTGAATGATTGTTGCATAAGCTAATGTTTCAGCTGCACCCCAATCAAATAATTTTGATTTTTGAGCCATTTCCAATCTTTCATTATAAATTTTTTTAACTCGATGATGCATTTTAACTGAATTAGGAATATCGTTAATTACATAAGCTAATTTTTGTAAATTAGAAAAATTTATATTTTTATTTATTGTTTTTATATTTTTTTCTTCTTCAAGATTGTGATCTTGAAAATTTATTTTTTTAGATCTTGAAAAAATATATTGACCTTTTTGTAATTTAGCAAAATATTGATTTATAATTTCTTGGTTTTTTTCAAATGTAATTATTTTTTTAGATATTAGTAAGTCAGAATATATTTTTCTTACAGTAGGATGATTTTTTATCTTAGAATACATTATAGGTTGTGTAACAGATGGTTCGTCTACTTCATTATGTCCGTTACGTCTATAACAAACTAAATCTATAAAAACATCTTTTTTGAACTTTTTTTTAAAATACAGAGCTAGTTGAATAGTAAAAATACACGCTTCTACATCATCTGCATTAACATGAAATATAGGTGCTTGAATTATTTTAGCAATATCAGTACAGTATTGACTAGAACGAAGACTTTTTGGATTAGAAGTAGTAAATCCAATTTGATTATTAATAACTATATGAACAGTTCCTCCTATTTTATAACCTTCTGTTTGAGACATATTTAATGTTTCTTGGACTACTCCCTGTCCAATGACAGAAGCATCTCCATGAATACTAATAGGTAATATTTCACTATCGATTTTTTTCATTTCATCAATATAGGATCGAGCTATTCCTGCAATAACAGGATTAATTATTTCTAAATGAGATGGATTGTATGCTAAATTAAACATTATTTTTTTTTCATTTTTTATTTCTGAAATACCTCCCATATGATATTTAACATCACCGCTTATTTTTTGAAATAGATTTGAACCAGAAAACTCATCAAATAAAATTTTTGGACTTTTATTTAAAATATTAACAAGTACATTTAATCTTCCTCTATGAGGCATCCCTAATATTATTTCAGATATGTTATTTTTTTTAGAAAACCTTATTACTTCATGCAGAATAGGAATTAATGTTTCTGCTCCTTCTAGAGAAAAACGCTTTGCTCCAGGAAACTTCTTTCCAATGTATTTTTCTAAAGTTTCAGCATAAGTTATTTCTTTTAAAAAATGTATTTTTTCCTTTTCTGTAAATAAATTTTCATCAAAAAAAGATTCTATATAATTTGTAATCCATTTTTTTTCGGATATATTATCTATATACATATATTCAAAACCAATAGAACCACAGTATTTTTTAGATAATATTTTATGTAAACTTATAATATTAGTTTTAAAATTAGAACAATTTTTAAAATTTATTTTAACGTTTTTTTTTATTTCTTCTTGTGTAAAATTATAAGATAAAATATCTAAATCTGTAATTTTTTTTTGTTTGCTTAATTGAAGCGGATCAATTGAAGATCTTTTATAACCTTGTATACGAAATGAATTAATAATATGATTAATTTTATTAATAAGTAAATATGTATTAACTTTTGTATCATTTGTATTGAAAATATTTTTTTGTTCCTTAGAAAGTTCTAAAAATGCTTCATGCCATGTGGCATCTACAGATTGAGTATCTATTAGAAAATTTTTATATATTTTTTCTATATAATCTTGATTTTCTCTAGATAGCCAAGAAGAATCTAACCAAAATTTTTTTTTATTTTTATCCATAATTTTCTTTTAAAGAAGTTATTACATTAAATTTTATAAATATTTTAAATTAAAAAAAATATTTATAAAAATGTATAAATATATTTCTCATTATATAATAAGAAAGATATTAAATTTATTTAAAAAAATAAAAATTTAAAATAATTTAAATTTTATTTAATAACATTATGCAGGATTATAAATATCAATAAAATCAACACATAAATTATATTTTCTATGCAACCATTTACCTAAAGATTTAACACCATCTTTTTCAGTCGCATGATGTCCTAAAGAAAAAAAATGAATACCTAACTCTTTAGCAATATGAGTAGTTTCTTCTGAAATTTCACCTGTTAAAAAAGCATCGATTCCAAATTTACATGCTTGTTTAATAAAACCTTGTCCTCTACCACTACACCAAGCAATACGATTAATGTACAATGGAGCATTTTCATATAAATGTATAGGATATCTTTTGAACTTTTTTTCTATTTCCTTTGCAAATTCAAAACCTGTTATTTTATTTTTTATAATTCCCCAAAAAACACAAGGTAAAATATTGCCCTGAATACAAATATTTAATTTTTTAGCTATTTGTGCGTTATTTCCTAATTCTGGATGAATATCTAAAGGCAAATGCCAACTGTATAAGTTAATATTATGAGTAAGTATAGTTTTTAATCGTTTTCTTTGCATATTATGTATGTATCTTGATTCATTTTTCCAAAAATAACCATGATGAACAATTATAGTATCAGCATTATAAAACAATGTTTTATCTAATAAAGCTTGACACGCAGTAACTCCTGTAATAATTTTTTTTACTATTTCTGTTCCTTCGATTTGTAAACCATTAGGAACTATATCCTTACATTGATCAGATAATAATTTTTTATTGATAATATTTTCTAAAGAAAAATTATTCATAAATTTTAAACCTATTTTTTAAATTTTAATCGTGCCTGATTAAACAGTAACAAAGATTTTTTTCTACTGTCATTATAATTGATAATAGGACTAGGATAGTCTAATTTAAAATTTTGTTTATTCGCCCATTCATGTGGTTGATGGATATCATTATTAGGTACATTTTTTAATTCCGGAATAAATTTTTTTATAAAAGAACCTGATTTATCAAAAATTTTTGATTGATTTAATGGATTAAAAATTCTTATATAGGGGACAGCATCACATCCTACTGATGCTGACCATTGCCATCCTCCACTATTAAGTGCTATATCTCCATCAATTAAATGAGATATAAAATATTTTTCACCTTTCCTCCAATTAATGAAAAGATTTTTTACTAAAAAACTTGATGTAATCATTCTTAATCTATTATGCATCCAGCCTAATTCATTTAGTTGTCTCATACCAGCATCTATTATAGGGAAACCTGTTCTTCCTTCTTTCCAAGCGTTAAAATGTTGTATATTTTTTTTCCAATTAATTTCTTTTTCCCATGTCACTAATGGTTCAGATCTACTAATTTTTGGAAATTCAATTAATAAATGGTAGTAAAATTCACGCCATAATATTTGATTAAACCAGGAAGAAGTAAGAATAACATCTGATGAAAAATTATTTTTTGTTTCTAAAATCATCATAAGACAGCTTCTAGTTGATATTATTCCTGCAGATAAATATGGAGACAACATACTGGTACCATCTAAAAAAGGAAAATTTCTTTTCAATGGATAATCATTAATTTTATGTATACAAAAATTTTTTAAACGATTAATAGCATTTTTTTCGCCAATTGGAAAAATATTTTTATTGAAGTATGCATTTGTTTTTTTAAAAGAAATTGGAATAAAAAGGGTATCTCTATCGGGTTTTCTTTTTAAAGGGATAGGAAAACATTTTGGTATATTGCTATATAAATTTTGTATAATTTTTTTTTTAAAAAAAGTAAAAACTTTATATGTTTCATTTTTTTTATTTCTAATTTTTTTATTAGAAAATAAAATTTTGTCATGAAAACCTTTTACATAGAGTCCTTTTTGAGATAATTTTTTTTTTACTAAATAGTCTCGATTGCGTTCATTTATTTCATATTGATAATTATAAAATAAATTATTTATCTTATGTTTTTCACAAAAAAAAACAAGATATTCTATAGAGTTTAAAAAATCAATAGATTCATGATAATATAAAACAATATTTAATTTTAATAATTCTTTTTGCAAATCAACTAAATGATAATAAATAAAAGATATTTTTTTCTTAGACATATAGTGATTATTCGATTCTCTAGGAGTTGCAATAAATAAACCTATTACTTTATCTTTATCAGATTTGCATGCTTCATGTAAAGCTGTATTATCATATAAACGAAGATCATTACGAAACCAAACCAAATTTTTTTTCATGTTATTTATATTCAATATATTAAATTAGGAAAATACTTATAAATATATACTACATTTTTATAAAAAATTTTATAATTATATTATAATAATATAGATAAAAAAAATCGAACAACAATTTTAAATTAAAATATTTTTTAGATAAAATCTATAAAAAAAAATTTTTTTATAAAAGTAAAATATAAACAGAAATAAATTAGAAATATTTATATTAAAAATATATTTTATTAGAGGAAATAAAATGAACAAAATAGGTATTTTCTTTGGAAGCGATACTGGAAATACAGAAAAGATAGCTAAATTAATTCAAAAATATATAGGTAATGATATTTCTTTTTTATATGATATTAGCAATTCCTCTCAGAAAGATATTGAAAATTTTAATTATTTAATATTAGGAGTACCAACTTGGTACTATGGTGAAGTCCAATGTGATTGGGATGATTTTTTACCACATTTAAAAAAAATTAATTTTTCAAATAAAACTGTTGCATTATTTGGATGTGGTGATCAAGAAGATTATAGCGAATATTTTTGCGATGCAGTAGGTATAATTTATAATATTTTAAAAAAAAATAAAGCAAATATAATTGGAAAATGGTCGACAAAAGAATATAATTTTGAACAATCTAAAGCTTTATTAAATAAAGAATATTTTGTCGGATTGATTTTAGATGAAGATCGACAAGCAGAAAAAACTGAAGATAGAATAAAAAAATGGATTAAAAAAATTATTCCATATTTTAATCAAAATCAAATATAAAAAAAATATAATTTTTATTGAAATTTATATATTTTTAAAAACTTTGAAATTTATATAATTAGAAAAAATTAAAAATATTTAATAATTATACAAATTTTATTTTATTAAACTGTCTTACAGAATTTTTTTATAATAAAATTGAATTTAAATAAAATTAAAAAATAAAATTTTTATTAGTTATCAATATAAATTATATTGAAAAAAATTTAATCATTAAATACCATTTTTTATTCAATATAAAAAAATAATATAATGTTTCTTGAGTTCTTATTTAATTAAATAAGAAAGACTATTAATTTTTTAAAAAACAAAACTAAAATATTTTTTAAAATATAAAAAGCAGTATTAAGTATAGACTTAATACTGCTATATGTAAAAAAATAAAATATATCTATTTTTTTTAATTGCAGTATAAATACTATTCTTTAAAAATAAAAAATTATATTTATATTTTCAAAAATTACTACTATAATTATATTTTATATTTGTATTCCAGATACTAAAGATACTAAATCCAGAACTTTACTAGAATAACCTGTTTCATTATCATACCAAGAAATCAATTTAACAAAATTTTTATTTAAAGATAAACCTGCTTTAGCATCAAAAATAGAAGTTAATTCTTCACCATTAAAATCTGTAGAAACAACTTCATCTTCAGTATATCCTAAAATCCCCTTCATATTTTCTCGAGAAGATTGCTCGATTATCTGACATATTTCAGTATATGTAGCAGATTTTTTATAACGAACTGTTAAATCAACTACAGATATATTAGATACTGGTACTCGAAACGCAATACCAGTTAATTTTCCATTTAAATTTGGTAGAACTTTCCCTACAGCAATAGCTGCGCCGGTAGAAGATGGAATAATATTTTGTAATGCTCCTCTACCACCTCTCCAATCTTTACTAGAAGCTCCATCGACAATTTTCTGTGTAGCTGTACTAGCATGTACAGTAGTCATTAAGCCTTCAATAATACCAAATTCATCATCTATTACTTTAGATAAAGGAGCTAAACAATTAGTAGTACATGATGCATTTGATACAATTTTTTCTCCTTTATATGTATGAAAATTAGCACCTCTTACAAACATAGGAATATTATCTTTAGAAGGACCTGTAACGACTACTTTTTTTGCACCAGCTAAAATATGTTTATAAGCTTGTTCCTTTGTCAAAAAAAGACCTGTTGATTCAATTACCACATCAATTGATAAATCATGCCACATTAATTGTTCGGGATCTTTAATTGCAGTAATACGAATTGTTTTCCCATCAATAATAATATTATTCTTATTGACTTCAATATTTTTTTTAAAAGTACCATGTGTAGAATCATATTTTAACATGTAAGCTATATATTCAGGAGTTAATAAATCATTTATAGCTATAATTTCAATATTCGAACGTTTTTGAGCAAGTCGAAATAATACACGTCCAATACGACCAAATCCATTAATTCCTACTTTAATAGTCATTTTTTCACCATTTTATAAAAAATTATTTTAATAATTAGATATTTAATTTTTATGTATTTTCTTGATTATTTTTTATTAAAATCAATATTTTTTAAAAAATATTTTTAGTATTCTTTTAATATTTTACTAGGATTAATTTTTGAAGCATAATATGCTGGATACCAATTTATTATAATTCCTATTATTATTGTACTTATAAATATAACTATTATGTCTAATATATTTATTTTTAAAAGAAAGAAATTATTGTAATAGATATTATCTAAGAGTATATTATTTTTAAAGTTTTTTTCTAAAAAAAATATTATTCTCTTAAAATTCAATATTGTCGCTATTCCTATAAGTAAACCAATTATATTACCAACAATTATATAGCGTAATCCATAATATAAAAAAATTAGTTGAATAAGAAAATTATTAGCACCCATACTTCGTAAAATAGAAATTTCTTTTGTTTTTTTAGATACAGTCATGAGAGAGATAGATGCAATACTAAAACATGAAACAGTTACTAATAATAAAAGTCCTAAATATACTATTACCCTGATTTTTTTAATATTATGATATATATCTTTATAACTATTAATCCAGGTATATGCTAAAAGAGGTTTATTGATTTTTTTTACAGCATTTAAAATAACTTCATCTGCATTAAAAGGATTAGACATATTTAATTCGATTGTATTAGTATTACTATCTGCATAAAAAAATTTTCTAAAAAAATCAAAGGGAACATATCCTATATTTGAATCTAATATTCCATTTGATTCAAATACATCTACAATCTTTAAAGAAAAACTTTCTAGCTGTGGACTAATATAGTTATCTTTTTTAGATAAGAAAAATATGCTGATCCAGTCACCTTTTTTTATTGATAAATGTTTTAATAAATAAGATGAAAGAACAATTTCATAGTCATAGTATTTTTTTTTAAAAAAAATATGTTTATTTTTTGAAAAAGAGACAGTTTTTTTTAAAAATTCTATATTGCTAAAACTTTTAATTTCAATTGGTTTAATTTCATTTTTTATAACTAATAATCCATTAGTAACAATATAAGGTTGAACATAATTTACACCTGGAAAAATTTTTAATTCTTTTATTACATCTTGCCATTTTAAAGACGATTGATCAGTTAGTTGAATAATTCCATGGGGTAAATTTGACAAAATTGTTTTATTTAATAATATTTGAAATCCGTTTAATGCACTAAAACTCATAACTAATGCAAATACACTAATAGATATTCCTATCTTAGATAAGATGGAAATTAATAGTACTGGGTAATTTTTATTTTGTTTAAGATATAATCTTTTTGCAATTAAAAAAGGTAAAAAATTCATGAAAATTTCTTTAAATTAATTTTTATAAATAAATAATTGACCATTTTTTATTTTAAATAAAATAGGTATTTTTTTTATTAAAACAGGATCATGTGTAACAATTAAGAAAGAAGTATTAAAATCAGAATTTAATTTAAATATTAAATTAAAAATAATATTTGCATTATATGTATCCAAATTACCGGTAGGTTCATCTGCTATTATTAAAGAAGGTTTATTAATAAAAGCTCTAGCAACAGCAACACGTTGTCTTTCCCCTCCGGAAAGTTGGGATGGATATTTTTTTATTTTATCTTCTAATTTAACTTTTTTTAGCATTTTATATGCTATTTCTTCAGATTCTTTTTTACTTTTCTTGTTAATTAAAAGAGGTATTGCAACATTTTCTAATATATTAAAATCTAACATTAAATGATGAAATTGATAAATAAAACCTAATTCAACATTTCTGAATTTTGACATTTGATTAGATGACATAGAACTAAATAATTTACCATTAAATAATATTTCACCCGAAGTAGGAGTATCTAATCCTGCAAGTAAATGTAAAAAAGTAGTTTTTCCTGAACCTGATTTTCCAATAATACCTGCTATATTTCCTTTCTGTAATTCAAATGATATTTTTTTTAAAATATTAACAGTTAAATTTCCATCTTGATAAGATTTAGTTAGATTAAGACATTTTATAATTATATTATTCATTAGATAAAATTTTAGCTGGTTTTAATTGAACAGCATTCCAAGATGGATATAACGTTGAAAAAATTGCTAACAATACAGAAAAAATGTTAATTAAAAAAACTTGAGACGGTATTATAATTATTGGTATATTCGTTTCATCAAAAAAAATATCAATAAAAAATTTTAAAAAATTATTTTGTACTATTAATACAATACTAATTATTGTTCCTAATATATTTCCAATAATTGCATTACTTGAGCCAAATATAACGAATATTAACATAATTTTCCAATTCATTAATCCTTGTGTTTTTAAAATCGCAATAGCATTTTTTTTTTCTATTATATATACAGTAAGAATTATAAATATGTTTAAGACAGATACTAATAAAATTAAAAAAAATAAAAATAACATAATATATTTTTCAATTTTTATTGCTTTAAAAAGTTCACCTTTTTGCATTTTCCAATCTAATAAAATAAAATCATCTATTGTTTGTCTGATTGTATTAATATTTAAAGATAATGGATTTTTTAACCATATTCTCCAACCAGTAACATAATTTTTAGAATAATTAAGAAAATTTAAACTATCTTCTTTATTCATTAAAATTTGATAATAATCAACTTCACTTTTAGTTGAAAAAATATTAATTATTTTAAACATATGTTTGTTAAATATTTTTTTTTTATTAGATAAAAGAATTAATTTCACTGTATCGCCAATATGCACATTAAGTTTTTTGGCCAATTGTTTTCCTATAATTATATTATAAAATTTTGGTTTAAGCGTATTTAAAATATTTTTTATATTATAGTTGTGTGTATTATAATAGTTTGTATTATCAATTCCAATTATTTCTGCTATAGAAATATTATTTTTGCTTTGTACAATAATTTCTTTGCTAATAAAATCAGAAATTTTTTCAACATTATTGAATTTTAAAATGTTTTTAGGAAACATCGTCTTTTTAACATATTGATTTTTATTAGTTATAATTAAATGGGGAATAAAAGATAAAACATTTTTTTTAAAATTTTCTTCAGATCCATTTATTATAGACATAATAATAATCAGTGAAGCTGTACTAATACTAATACCTATAATGGATAGAATTGTAATAATTTTTTTAAATATTGGTAAATGAGTACTCCATAAATATCGTATAGCGATAAAAAGAGAGATAGGTTTATACATACTGATATCATCTTAAATTTGTAATTTTTTTAAATTCTTTTTATGTAATTAGAAATAAAAATTTATTTTTAATAATAGATGTAAAAAAATTTTTATATAATTCAAAAAATTAAATTAACAAAATTTTATTTATATTAACAATATTTTCAACTCTTAGTTTTACTTTTTTTAGTATATAATAAATCATAGTATTATATGTTTTAAAAAAGTAAATATAAAATATACTTTTAAATTTTAAATCACTATTCTATGATATTTTTTTATATTGAATATCATATTTTCTATTTTATAACGTTATATATAAAAAAATTAAGTTTTATTAAAATTTAATACATAAGATATTTAATCATTAATATATTTTTTCAAAACTGATATACATTAAAAATTAATTTTTATTTAAAAAATTTTTAATATAAAAATTTTTTATATATAAAATTAAAATATTTTTAAAAATAAAATTAGTTAAAATTAAAATACATTATTACATTAGTAAAAAAATATATTTAAATATTTTATTAAATTTATAAAAAATTATATACTTAAATATTATTTTTTTATAATAAAAAAATATATTAATAATTATCATTACTTTCTTCAAAGAAACACTCTTCTTATGAAAATTATAGAAAATAAAAATACTATTCATTTTAAACATCAAAATTTATTAAACTTATTTAATAAAATTCATAATCAAAAAAAAAACAATAATTTATTATCTTATTTATATTTATTTCCAGGGAAAATAATATTTTCTCTAACACAAGAGAAATCTTTAAAAAAAATCTTAAAACTTTTATCGAAAAATAAAATTTATCCACAGTATATAAAAAAAATTATTGATATAAATCAAAAACTTGATTATTTTTATATGATAAAAGAACTTAAAAAAACATTTTTAGATAAAAAAAATAATCTTTTATTTATTTGTACAAAAGATTTTTTACCAGTATTTATTAAAAATCAATGCATTGATAACATAAAAAAAAATGTTCATACTTTAAAAAATAGTCATTTATCTCAATTAATTTTAAACCATCCAATTGTTCATATTGAACACGGTATTGGAAGATATGAGGGATTAACTACTATAGAAACTGCTAGTATACAATCTGAATATTTAATTATTTCATATGCAGAAGGAGATAAACTATATATACCTATTTCTTATCTACATCTTGTTTCACCCTATACTGAAAAATCAATTGAAAATGCTCCTCTTCATAAATTAGGAAGCGATGATTGGAATAAAGAAAAAAATAAAATTAGTAAAATTATTTATGATCATGCTGCACAATTATTACATGTTTATGCTAAAAGAGCATCTAAAAAAGGTTTTTCATTTAAAAAAGATCAAGAACAATACGAACTTTTTTGCAATAATTGTTCATTTCAGACAACATCCGATCAAAATGAAGTAATGAAATTTGTATTAAAAGATATGTCTAAAGAAAGTCCTATGGATCGGTTAATTTGTGGGGATGTAGGTTTTGGAAAAACAGAAATTGCAATGCGAGCTTCTTTTTTAGCTGTGTCTAATAATAAACAAGTAGCTGTTTTAGTACCAACTACTTTACTGGCACAACAACATTATAAGAATTTTAAAATACGTTTTTCGAATTGGCCTATTATTATTAATATATTATCTAGATTTCAAACAAAAAAAGAACAAGATTTAATTTTTAAAAAAACTAAAAATGGACAGATTAATATAATAATAGGCACTCATAAACTATTATTTAATAAAATAGACTGGTATAATCTTGGATTATTAATTATTGATGAAGAACATCGATTTGGTGTAAGTCATAAGGAAAATATTAAGAAAATATATTCAAATATTGATATACTTACTTTAACAGCCACACCTATACCCCGTACGTTAAATATGGCAATGACTGGCATAAAAGATTTGTCTATCATAGCACAACCTCCAGCTCAAAGACTAGCAATTAAAACTTTTATTCAAGAATATAATCCTTTATTAATAAGAAAAACAATATTGCGTGAAATATCAAGAGGTGGTCAAATTTATTATATATATAATAAAGTAAAAAATATTACAAATATTGCTGAAAAATTATCAATATTAATTCCCGAGGCTAATATTAAAATAGGTCATGGAAAAATGAAGAATATTGATTTAAAAAAAGTTATGAATGAATTTTATAACAATAAATTTAATGTTTTAATTTGTACTACAATTATTGAAAGTGGAATGGATATACCAAGGGCAAATACAATTATTATTGAAAATTCTGATCATTTTGGACTATCTCAGCTTCATCAACTTCGTGGTCGTATTGGTAGATCAAATCATCAAGGTTACGCTTTATTCCTAGTTAATAACTTTAATAAAATTACTCCAGATGCAAAAAAAAGATTAGAAGCAATTTCATCAGTCGATAATTTTGGAGGTGGTTTTTCTTTATCTAATCAAGATCTTGAAATTAGAGGAGTAGGTGAAATATTGGGTAAAGAACAAAGTGGACATATAAAAAATATAGGTTTTTCTTTATATATAAAATTATTGCGAAATGCTATTAATTTATTAAAATCTGGACAAATTTTATCTATTGATAAATTATCAAAAAAATCGTTAGAAATTGAATTACATGTATCTTCTTTATTACCGGATAATTATATAGTTGACGTTAATACAAGATTATTTTTTTATCAAAAGATTTCAGATGCAAAAAATGAAAAACAAATAGAAAAAATAAAATATGAACTAATTAATCAATTTGGAAAATTACCTGATTTTTCTAAAAATTTAATTTTAATTTCTAAAATTCAATTAATAGCTGATTTAATTGGTATTAAATGTATTAAATCTAATAAAAATATAGGTTTGATAGAATTCAATCATAATAGCTCTATAAATATTGAATATTTACTAAAAATATTTCAAGAAGAACCAAATATTTGGAAGATGGAGAGCTCAACAAAAATAAAATTTACTTTAAATTTTAAAAAAGATTATTTACGTCTTAAATGGATTATAAATTTCTTAAGAAATGTATATGAAAATAGTGTTTAACTTTCATTGTATATAAAAATATTTTGAAATGATTATTAATAATATTATTTAACAAAATTAAAGGAATTAGTATGAGACAGGTTGTTTATATTGCAAATTCAGATAGTAAAAATATAGAAGTATGGAATTTATGTAATAATGGAAAAATGGATTTAATACAAAAAATTGAAACAAATGGTGAAGTTCAACCTATAAAAATCATCAAAGATAAAAATTTATTATATGCAGGAATTTCCCCTAATAATAAGATTATTACCTATTCTATAGGTGATAACGGTTTTCTTAAAAAAAAGAATGAAATTTGTATTCCAGGAAAATCAAATTATATTTCTTTTGATCAAAGTAAGAATTTTTTATTTTCTAGTTCTTATCATGCTAATTGTATTAGTGTAAGTCCATTAAATCTATGTGGTATACCTCAAAATCCAATACAAATTATCTATAATATAGAAGGTTGTCATGCTGCTAAAATAAATTATAAATATAATATATTATTTGTTATGTCTCTTAAAGAAGATTGTATTTATTTGTATTATTTAACAGATTTTGGAATATTAAAAAGTACTGAACAAAAAATACTACATACTCAAAAAAAATCAGGACCCCGTCATATTGTTTTCCATCCTAATCAAGATTTTATTTATACTATAAATGAATTAAATGGAACTATAGACATATGGAAAATATATAAAGAAAAAAATATAATAAAGGTAAAAAATATACAAAATATCAATATATTAAAAAATCAATCTTCAGAACATTACTGGTCTTCTGATATTCATTTAACATCATGCGGTCGTTTTTTATATGCTACTGATCGATTTCTTAACATTATTTCATTATTTCATATTAATCAATATGATAACAAAATTGTTTTTTTTAAAAGTTATCAAACAGCAGAACAGCCTCGATCATTTGGCATAAACTCTAATAATACAAATTTAATAGTAGCCGGGGAAAAATCTAATACATTCATCATATACAGTATTTCTAATAGTACTGGCGAATTAAAAAAATTAAATATATATGATACTGGTCAAAGACCTGTATGGGTACTTATACATAAATTATATTAAAATTGAATTTACGTAAATAACTCAGTTTTATTTAAAGCATTTATAATAGTATTGATAAGTTTTTTTAATGCATAAGTACTAATAGTATAAGGTGGTACAATATAAATTAATTTTTTAAAGGGTCTAATCCAAACACCATTTTCAACAAAAAATTTTTGTATTAAAAACATATTAACTGAACGTGAGCATTCAACTACACCGATAGCTCCTAATATACGTACATCAATTACATATGGATGATTAATTAATGGTAATAAGTTTTTAAATAATTGTTTTTCGATATTAGATACTTGTTTTTTCCATTGATTAGTTTGTAATATTTTTATATTAGCATTAGCGACTGCACATGCTAATGGATTACCCATATAAGTTGGACCATGCATGAAACAACCTGCTTTACTTTTACTGATAGTCTCAGCAATATGCCGCGAAGTTAAAGTCGCAGCTAAAGTTATTGTACCCCCTGTAATTGATTTTCCTAAACACAATATATCTGGTACAACATCAGCATGTTCAAAAGCAAACATTTTTCCAGTTCGACCAAATCCAGTTGCGATTTCATCAAAAATTACTGGAATCGAATAATGATCAGATAAAATTTTTATTTCTTTTAAATACATCGGATGATAAAAATTCATTCCTCCTACACCTTGTACTATAGGTTCTAATATTACTCCTGCTATTTTAAATGAATTTTTTTCCATTATTTTTTTAAAAGATGCAATATCATTAATATTCCAATCTTGATAAAAGGAAGAAACGGGCGCATCTGCAAATAATTGTTTTGGCAGTAAATTATTATATATTTTATGAAGAGAATTTTCAGGATCTGAAACTGACATTGCAGCGAAAGTATCACCATGATAACCATTACGAACAGTTAAAAATAATTTTCTTTTTTGACCTAATGCTTGCCAATATTGTATTAACATTTTCATTGCTACTTCAATAGAAACAGAACCTGAATCAGAAAGAAAAACACAATCTAATTTTTCTGGTGTTAATTTAATTAATTTTCGACATAGTGTAATTGCTGGTAGATGTGTAATTCCACCAAACATTACATGAGACATTTTTTTTATCTGTTTTTTTAGTGCTTTATTTAAAACAGGATGATTATATCCATGTATTACAGACCACCATGAAGACATACCATCTATTATATTTTTTCCGTTTTTTAATTTTAAATAGAATCCTTTAGCAGATATAACAGTATAGCAAGGTATAGGATGAATCATAGAAGCATAAGGATGCCAAATATGTTTATAATCAAAAAATGTATCAGATTGACTCATGATAATTTACATATAAAATATTAGATTATTTATTATAAACGTTTATGAGAATAAAATCATAATTTTTTTGGAGATAATATGAAAAAGAAATGGACTATAGAAAAAACAAAAATGCTTTTTACAAAACCATTTTTTGACCTTATGTTTCAAGCCCAACAAGAACATAGAAAAAATTTCAATCCTAATAAAATACAAATAAGTACATTACTTTCAATAAAAACAGGATCTTGCCCAGAAGATTGTAAATATTGTCCACAAAGTTCTAGATATAAAACAGGTTTAAAAAGAGAACCGTTATTAGAAATAGAAAAAATTCTTAGTGCTGCAAAAAAAGCTAAATCTTCAGGTTCTAGTCGATTTTGTATGGGGGCTGCATGGAAAAACCCACACGAAAAAGATATGCCTTATTTAGAAAAAATTATTAAAGAAGTCAAAAAAATGGGTATGGAAACTTGTATGACTTTAGGTACTTTAAATAATT